>JALYTQ010000001.1 GCA_030854195.1 Chloroflexota bacterium | reverse complement strand
GGCAAGCCCCATCCCTACTGAAGAGATAAAGTGATAGCACTGTAACCAGGAAATTGCCGACTGTGATACCATTGTAAGGTCCGGTCTCTATAATGATAAGCAGCCAGGTTGCTTCGAATAGAGATAAACGAGGACAACCGCAAAGGATCTTTTGGAGGACTACTATTATGACCATCTGGTGCGATGAAAATACCGCTGTCCAGGTTGTAGAATCCGGCGACCGTGTATTTGTGCAGGGGGCCTGCGCAACACCAACGCCGTTAATTGACGCGCTCGTAGCTCGCGGCGAAGAGCTACACAATGTGGAGTTGACCCACCTCCACACCTATGGGCCGACGCCCTACACCGACGAACGCTGGCGCGGGCACTTTGCCACGCGCGCTTTTTTTGCGGGCGAGAATATCCGCGAGGCGGTCAACGCCGGGCGCGCCACCTACGCCCCGGTCTTTCTTTCTGATATACCCGCGCTCTTCGAAGCGGATGCGGAGCTCGCGATAGATGTCGCACTCATCCAGGTCTCGCCGCCCGACAGCCATGGCTATTGTTCGCTCGGCTCATCGGTAGACGCCACACGCGCCGCCGTCGACAACGCCAGGGCGGTCGTGGCCCTGGTCAATCCGCACATGCCTAGAACGCATGGCGATAGCTTTATCCATCTCTCGCGCATCAGCTGCGCTGTCCATTGTGATAAGCCCATCTATGAAGTAGGTCGCAAGCAGCCAACGGCAGCGCAAACGCAAATCGGGCGCAATGTCGCCAACCTGATCGGCGACGGAGCTACCCTACAGCTCGGCATAGGCGCGATCCCCGATGCAGTGCTGCTAGCGCTGTCCGATCGGCGCGACCTGGGGATACATACCGAGATGTTTTCTGACGGCGTGCTCGACCTGGTTGAGCAGGGTGTCATTACAGGCGAGCGTAAGAAAATAGATCGAGGCAAGATCGTCGCCAGCTTCGTCGTGGGCTCGCGTCGCCTCCTCGATTTCATCGATGATAACCCGATCGTCGAGATGCGCCCGGCGAACTATACGAATAACACCACTGTTATCCGCCAGTTCGAGCACATGATCGCCATCAATAGCGCGATACAGATAGATCTCACGGGCCAGGTCTGCGCCGAATCGATCGGCACGCGCATGTATAGCGGCGTCGGCGGGCAGATGGATTTCATGCGCGGCGCGGCCCTCTCGCGTAACGGACGCCCGATTATCGCGCTACCAGCGACCGCGCGCGCACCACGCGAGGGGCACAACGGCTTCAGCTACGACGGTATGCTCGCGCCGGTTGAACAGAAAGTCTCGCGCATCGTGCCCGTTCTCGATCCAGGTGCCGCCGTCACCACTTCGCGCGCCCACGTCCATTATGTCGTGACGGAATACGGCATCGCCGCGCTCCACGGGCGCACTCTCGCCGAACGCGCACATAGCCTGATCGCCATCGCCGATCCGCAGTTCCGCGAGGCACTCGAACGCTCGGCATATGAATTGCATTTGTTGCATTAACAGGTGTGCCAGGATATCGATACCTGTCTACACCTCGTTTTGGCGGAACAACGGAGACAGCCAGACCTTTGCCAATCAAAAGAATTACAAAGAATTGTCGGACAATGCAGCCTTGACATAATAAATTGAAATGGCATATAACATATATGTAAACGTTTGCATATATCAATTGGCGAGTGCGGAACGCGAAACTCTCTTGCCGTAAAAATCGTTATTGGGCAATACAAACAATGGGCGCGTATACTAAAGGCGAGCCTCGAATCGTTTGCAACATTCAAAGGAGAACACAATGACATTACCACCGCAGCTAGCACACGAGAGTACCAGCGACCAGTACGCACCGAAGAAGGAGGACCGCTTCAGTTTTGGCCTATGGACGGTCGGAAACCGTGGGCGCGATCCCTTTGGAGAGTTCGTGCGGCCCGCGCTTGATCCTGTTCATAGCGTCAAGAAGCTCGCTGAACTGGGCGCGTGGGGGATCAATCTGCACGATAACGATTTGATCCCCTTCGACGCCACAGCCCAGGAGCGCGATCGCATCGTGCGCGAGTTCAAACAGGCGCTCAGCGATTATGGCATGGTCGTGCCGATGGCGACCACCAATCTCTTCTATCACCCGGTCTTCAAGGATGGCGCGTTCACGGCTGTTTCGCCGAGCGTGCGGGCGTTCGCGCTGCAGAAGACGATGAAGGCGATCGACCTGGGCGCGGAGCTGGGTGCCTCCACCTATGTCTTCTGGGGAGGACGCGAGGGCGTCGATGCCGAGGCCAGCAAGGACCCCATTGTGGCGGTCAAGCGCATGCGAGACGCGATCAATTTCCTGTGTCAATACGCCATTGATCGGGGCTACAAACTACGCTTCGCCCTGGAACCCAAGCCGAACGAACCCCGCTCCGATACGTATTTTCCGACCATCGGGCACATGCTCGCCTTCATCTACACGCTCGACCATCCCGATATGATCGGACTCAATCCCGAGGTCGCGCACGAGTATATGGCGGGCCTTAACTTTGTGCATGGCGTGGCCCAGGCGCTCGAAGCAGGCAAACTCTTCCACATCGACCTCAACGATCAGAAGGGGCCGCGCTACGACCAGGATCTGCGCTTTGGCAGCGAGAATATCAAGAACCTGTTCTTCCTGGTCAGGCTGCTGGAGAACGCTGGCTACAGTGGTCCGCGCCACTTCGACGCGCACGCCTACCGCACTGAGGACGAGCAGGGGGTATGGGACTTCGCGCTCGGCTGTATGCGCACGTACAATATATTCAAGGAGAAGGCGCGCCGCTTCGATGCCGATCCTGAGATCCAGCAACTGCTCCACGAGATCAATAGCGATGATTCGCCGTACGCCGATCTGCTGAGCAAGGGTTACAGCGCCGAGACGGTGCGCCAGTTGCAGGAGGCCACGTTCGATCCCGACGCGCTTGGGCAGCGCGGTTATCACTACGAGAAGCTCGACCAATTGACGATCGAGCATATTATGGGCGTCAGGTAGGGGCGAGATCATTTGAAATAAATCCGTGGCATATTGGGCCTGCGCAAGGCAGGCCCAATATGCCAGGAATAGCAGCATTACATATTCAGTTCGAAGTACACTTAATCGCCGTATGCCTCGCGGCCTCCCTCGGCGGCGATCTCAGTGGCATCGCTCTTCTTGAACTCGATGCCCTTCGCCTCGCGTCCGATCGCGGTAAAGATGATGACCGCCAGGAACGCGCCCGCCGAGAAGATGGCGAGGGCCACTGAGAAGTTCGGAGCCTTCACGCTCCCCACATCCTGGGCAACGATGGTCTCGATCGTCACAATCCATGCCGCGAAGAGGTTGCCGAGCTGGTACGCGAAGCCGGGGAAGGTTCCGCGCACAGTGCCAGGCGAGAGCTCGTTCAGGTGCACGGGAATAACGCCCCAGGCACCCTGCACCATGAATTGCAGCAGGAAGACGCCGACGCCGATGGTGATGAGAATGCTCAGACCAGGGATGCGCAACAGGCCAGACCACAGCGGAATCATAATCAGACCTATCACTGCGGCGATGATAATAGCCTTACGACGGCCCCAGTGCTCCGAGTTATAGCCAAAGAACGTTCCTCCACCTATGGCTCCGATATTGGCGATCACGGTGAGGATCGTCGTCCAGGTGACGAGCGCCGCACCGGTGTATCCCACGCCGGGCAGAATCTGCTTCTGCAGGAAAGTCGGGAAGAGATCTTGCGTGCCGTGCGACAGGCAGTTGAAGGCCGTCATCAGAACAATCACATAGATGAAGAGCACCGGGAAGCGCTTCACCGCGCTCCAGACGCTCTCCCAGAAACCAATTCCACTCGCCGTTCTTTCGCGGTGTTGATGCTCCCATACCTCCGACTCGGGTACATTCCTACGTATGAAGAAGACGAGCAGCGCGGGCAGCGCGCCAACGACGAACATGGCTCGCCAGCTAAGATCGAACACATTGAAGACGCCGAAGAAGACGAGCGCGCCCAGCAGATAGCCAAAGGCGTAACCCTGCTGTAGAATGCCGGAGAAGAAGCCGCGCGATTCGGTTGGCAGCACTTCCATAGCGATAGATGCACCCAGGCCCCACTCGCCACCCATGGCAACGCCGAAGAGGATGCGCAATCCCAGGAAGATGGCAAAGTTCGGGGAGAATGCTGTGAGTAGCTCTATCACCGAGTAGAAAAGGACATCGAGCATGAGTGGCAGCCGCCGTCCGAAGCGCTCTGAGAGAAGACCAAAGAGAAGAGCGCCAACGGGCCGGAATGCGAGGGTCAGGGTGAGCGCCAATGCAATTGCCGGTAGCCCCACGCCGAACTCGTCGGCCACCTTTAAGGTAACGAAGGTGAGCAGAAAATAGTCGAAGGCATCCAGTGACCAACCAAGAAAACTTGCTATGAACGTGTTGCGTTGCTGGCGGTTGAGCGAGCGAATCAGAGCCAATGCATTCATGTACTGAACTCCTTTGTCAGATTGCAAGCACCTACTTACGTTGTACGCGACAACACTACAGGGTAAACTTCAGTGTCCCTCTGGTCGTAAGGTGAGTGTGCTGGTATTGCTCCTCCTTTCTATGCGCGTGATATGAGATTCGGTACACAATAAAAACCTCCAGCTTCTTCAGAGATGACGGTTTTTAGCACAGGAATATCTGTACACATATATTTTACCCAAAGTGCGCCTATAAAGCAAGAAAGCCTTAATTTAAAGGATTAAACGAGCAGACGGTGTTTATTTTCCTGCTGGCAATTATCTGTCCAGACACAGCAAAAGCTCGCCAGGCACAGATTGCTTGCCACGGTTGGAAAGAAATAGAGAAGTTTCACAGAGGCGATCTTTTAAGAGCACGAGAAACGGTCTATAATGAAGGGCACGAGAATATGTCATCATCAAATTAAGGACGCAGGTACTATGCATAATTGGACGGTACCACTCCATCATCCCGAACTGGCAAGCGACGAGGTGCATGTCTGGCGCGCGTGCCTGGATCGTCCTGATGAGGAGGTCCAGGCGCTTGAGCGGACGCTGACACCTGACGAACGAACGCGGGCGGCGCGCTATCGTTTTCTTAAAGACCGCATGCATTTTACGGTGGCAAGAGGCATGCTTAGAACGCTGCTGGGACGCTACCTGCTCCAGCAACCGTCCGAGCTGCAATTTCGCTATAATCAGTATGGAAAGCCGCTTCTAGAGGAGGATGCGCCGACCTTCAATGTATCGCACTCGCACGGCATGGCGCTCTTTGCCTTCACACGCGGACGCGAGGTAGGCGTAGACATCGAATATATGCTGCCGGACAGGGCCGAGCTGTCTATTGCGCGGCGCTTCTTCTCTCCCTACGAAGTGGCGGCGCTGCAAGCGGTTCCGGCAGCGCAGCAGACGAGAGCGTTCTTCTCCTGCTGGACGCGCAAAGAAGCATACGTCAAGACGCGTGGACTGGGCCTCTCGCTCGATCTCAACCTGTTCGACGTTTCGCTGGCACCTGGCACACCGGCGGCGCTACTGAACATCCGCGAACCGGGACAACGCCTATCCGATTGGTCGCTCTGGAACCTGGAGCCCGGCGACGGATACGCGGCGGCGCTGGCGGTAAAGGGTCCTCCCTGCCAGGTCGTATGCTGGGAGTGGGCGGCTTCACTGCTTTAACAACAACTCCGCGTGAGAACAAGATACATCCTCTAACAGCCCCGGTAACTTTTTTGCCCAGAAATGCCCCCTCTCTGTCCACACAATGACTCCAAATTGCGGTTTTTCTCGCTCATATCTTACAGTATTCTGTAAATAGCATTGTGGCAAGAGAAAGTGTCATTTAGATACTAAAAGAAATGGAGGGCATTCCCTACGCATATGTATTACCCTATAAGGTGATAGTGTAATCAACGTCATGTAGATAGTGCAAGTAGTGCCTCGCTCTTTTATTTAGAGTGCATTTCCATGCAGAAAGAGGAAAAGATTCATGGTTAAAGATGCCAAACAGCGCGTTGGAGAATTCGATCTTTACGCCGACGCAACCTGGCAGAGCCTCTACGCGGCGCTGCAACCGCTGGCGCAGCGCATCGTCTACGCATTCCACGTCCCGGCGTGGCGTGGTCAAGAGAACGATATCGCCGCGGATATCATGCAGGAGACGATACGCAAGTTGATCGAGCGCGCCCAGAAGGCCGAACGCCGCGACGCGCTCCCCATCTATGCCCTCAAGCCTATGCTACGCGTCATCGCGTACAACTATGGGAAGGATATGCGCCGCCGCGATCAGCGCCTCAGCCGCATTCCCGAGGGGGATGAAGCAATAGAGCAGTCGCTGGATGATATGGAGAGTACCGAGGAGCGGGCGACCGAAAACGCCTACCGCGAGGTGCTCTTTACAGAGATTGCGGCGGAGATCGCCAGCTTCCCCGCCAAACAGCGCCAGGCGCTGCTGACCGATCTCGCGAACCATATGAGCTTCGAGTTGCAGTCGACGCCGCTGCAAACTGCCTTCCTCAAGGCGGGCATCCAATTGCAGGAATACCAGCACCTGCTGCCAACCACCAACGATGAATGCAACAAGTACACCTCGCTCCTCGCCCACGCGTACAGGCGCGTCTCGACGCTTGCCTGTGCGCAGGAGTACGTTTCTGCCGCAAATAGCGATAGGGAAACGACGCCTGTAAGGTAAGCAATAATCAAACAATGCGCGCCCACATATGCTCTAATGCAATGCCTGTTCTTCGTTCGCCCCTGAGCGCAGGCGTTCCAGTTCCCCGGCAGTCGGGACCGCCGCCGTCCCCGTCAGGGCGGTGGTCGAGAGGCTACCACAGATCACGCCGCAGTGGAGCGCATCCAGGAGGGGATAGCCTTTCAGGATGCCGTAAATGAAACCGCCATCGAAGGCATCGCCTGCTCCGGTGGTATCGACGACCTCTTTGTGCAGAGGATGGGCGGGACAATGCGTCAATTGTCCTTGCTGGCAGGCAAGCGCGCCACGCGGACCAACCGTCACAACCACCGTCGGAACATAGCCAGCCAGTAGGCAGGCAGCCTCCTCCGGCATCGCGGCACCCGTGATCTTCAGCGCCTCCACACCGTTGGGCAGAAAAAAGTCGCCGTGCCCGATAACCGCATAGACATCCCGAGGACCACAGCCAACGTCGAAGAAGATTGTAGCACCCGATGTTTTCATGACCTCGACGAAGGGCAGCAGATCGGGATGGGTATACATAAAGAGCGCGCCAAAGTCGTAGCGCGCGAAGACCGCCTGCAGAGCGGAGAGAGTCTCTGCCTGGGTCGCATCGGACGCGCAGCCGGGCACCGCCAACGTTCGTGGAACATTGGTGTAGGAGACGAAGCCGCGCTCACCTTCATAGGGAAGGCTCACGCTGACCGAGAACAGCGCCTGCTCGCGCAGGGTGATAAACTCGCGGCTGATGCCGACGCTATCGATCTGTTCGAGCATGTAGCGGCTGAAGAAATCGTTGCCCAGCTCGCACATCAGGCCCACGCGCAGACTCAGGCGACTGAGCGTCGCGGCGGTATTGAAGGTATTGCCGACGCCGACGGCGAGGTCGGCGCAATACATATCGATATCCAGGCGCGGCCAATGCGGCAGGCCACCGAACACAATATCGATGCAAGGAGTACCAATCACCAGGACATCGAAATACGGCTTGGTCAATGCATTGCTCCTTTCCCTTCAGCGCTCGCAAAGTAATTTTATGGGCAAGTTTGCTACACGCTTGCCGCGCGCAGCAAACTTGCCCATAAAGGGTATAGAACCACGAGCAATGAGGCGCGCTAGGATTGAGCGCTAGAGTAGCTCTGTTTGCCATCGAAATTGTACAGGTTCTCGGTCTTGATGAAGTCGAAACCCGCCTCATCGATGCGCTGCAGCAGGGCGATGATCTGGTTATGGCTAATCGGCTCATTATCATTCACGGACATGAAGCGGCAGCGCCAGTGGTCGATGCAAAAGGTATCGCCCGGATTCTCCGGCCAGACTTTGGCTCCGCGATTGGTAATCATCTGCAACTCCAGGCCATCGCCACTGACGCGCTTGAAGTGCTCGCCCAGCTCACTGGGAGTGCCATTGTGCCAATCGAGGAAGACATCTACACCCATAAGATCCTTCTTTTCGGATTTGTGGTTGTACGGCGTCATATGCTCATTCGTAATATGCTCCGCTGGCGACGAGCTGTAGTTGACGGCCCTCAATTGCTCCGGCTGCTGTCCAAGACGAGCCACGACAGCGGCAGCAAATTCTTTTGTCCCCACCTTTTGCTTACTTATGGAGGGTTTGTAGATATCATAGGTATGAATACCATCTTCGAGCGTGCGTAACCACGCGTTATGCACCAGCGTCGCCACATCCTGCTGCCCAATATGCACCAGCATCATCACCGCGCCCAGAAGGAGACCCGAGGGGTTGGCGAGATTCTGGCCCGCGCGCCGGGGCGCGGACCCGTGAATGGCCTCGAACATAGCGCAATGATCGCCGATATTGGCCGAACCAGCCAGGCCTACCGAGCCAGCCAGCTGGGCCGCTACATCGGAGAGGATATCACCGTAAAGGTTCGGCAGGACCACCACGTCAAAGGCTTCGGGCGTATCTGCCAGCTTGGCTGCGCCGATATCAACAATCCATGTCTCATTTTCAATATCGGGATATTCCTCTGCCACCTCATTGAATACTTTGTGAAAGAGACCATCAGTCAGTTTCATAATATTATCTTTAATGAAACAGGTGACTTTTTTACGGTTATGGCTTTTTGCATACTCAAAAGCATAGCGCACAATCTTTTCACTGCCAGGTCGGCTGATTAGTTTGAGGCTCTGCACCATGTCGTGAGTCTGGCGATATTCAATGCCTGTGTAAAGATCCTCTTCATTTTCGCGGACGATAACCACGTCCATTGTAGGATGCTTGGTATCGACAAAGGGATAATAGGCAACACAGGGACGCACGTTCGCGTAGAGCTCGAAGGCCACGCGCACAGTGACGTTCAGGCTCTTGTAGCCCCCGCCCTGTGGAGTAGTAATAGGAGCTTTGAGGAAGACTTTGGTGCGATGCAGCGACTCCCACGCGCTCGGCTCGATGCCCGCGCTGATGCCGCGCAAATAGACCTTCTCGCCTACTTCAATTGACTCGATATCAATGCGCGCGCCCGCCGCCTTGATTATATCGAGGGTGGCCTCCATAATTTCCGGGCCAATGCCATCCCCATATGCAACTGTAATCGGTACATTCTGTGTCATGAACTTGCCTCCGCGTCTTACTTCTCAGACGGATTGAAAATTTTCTGTCCTCAGTGTAGCATAGGACGAGCTCCGACACAAATTCCCTCGCGCGCTGCGTCCTACGCTCTACTCCATTCGTGCTATGTAGGAAAGCATCAGTTACCCAGAATTGCCGGTGATGGAGACGAAATGACGGAGAGCTATCCAACCGACCGCGCAGCCCTGGAGAAGGACTGTGATTTAGATTTTTTTATCGCCAGCGGACCAGGCGGACAACATCGCAACAAGGTCGAGACAGGCGTGCGCCTGCTGCACCGTCCAACAGGGACAACGGTGACAGCAACGGAGCGCCGTTCGCAAAATGCTAATCGCGAGGTCGCCTTTGAGCGCATGGCGGAACGGCTAGAGACGCTGCAGGAGGTACCAACGCCTCGCAAGCCCACCCGTCCCACCAGAGAGAGCCGACGCAAGCGCCTACACTCTAAGCAGCATGCCGCGCAATTGAAACGCTCGCGCACGAATCCTGCTGCTGAATAACTGATGGGAATGGGGAGGGTTTATGGTCAGCTTGCACAAAAAAACTTTGAGCGGCTGAAACAACTCGCCGATCAAATTATGCAAAAGCCGTGGAGACCTTGTAGCAGCACGAACTGCTTACGATGACGCTATTCGCCTAAAGCCAGATTTTAGCCAGGCGTATGCAAGCCAGGCGAAAGTATTCGACGCGCTTGCAGAACAGAGCCGCGATAGATTTAAGCAACTTGCTTCAGAGTTTTATAGAAGAGCGGATGAGGCGAAGGAGAAGTCAGAAAGAGGGGAGTGATTGGCGGTATTTCCACCAATACACTCCTCCTTGCAAAACAACTTCTCAGCTTCTTTACTCGTTCCGCGTACGGCCCAACCGTGGGCGTACGCCGGGCTTTGGCTCCAGTGTGGGATACTCCTCGATCAGGCGTAGGGCTTCGGCAAGGGCGCGCTGCAACTGCGGATCGGCGTGGTTGTTGTAGTCCTGCGGCGCGATATCGACCTCGATGTCGGGATCGGTGCCGTAGTTCTCGACGTTCCAGCCCACGTCCTTGAACCAGAAGGAGTATTCGGGCTGCGTGGTGACGGTGCCATCAACCAGACGATGGCTCGGACTGATGCCGATGACGCCGCCCCAGGTGCGCTTGCCGATGAGCGGTCCCAACCCCATCAGCTTAAAGCTGTGGCTGAAGATGTCGCCATCGGAACCCGCCTGCTCGTTCGTCAGGGCAACCATAGGGCCACGCGGGGACTCGGGTGGATATGGCTCCGGCTCACCCCAGCGCGAGAAGTCGTAGCCGATGCGCCGACGCGCCAGTTTCTCCAGCAGCAGACCTGAGACATGACCACCGCCATTCCAGCGCACATCGACGAGCAACGCGGGATAGTCGTACTCAGCCAGGTAGCTGCGGTGGAACTCGGCGTAGCCATTGCCGCTCATATCGGGCACATGGATATAGCCGACGCGACCTTCGGACAGCTCGTGTACGGCGCGCCGGTTGCTCTCAACCCACTCGCGATAACGGGCTGCGCGCTCCTCGCTGGCGGCCTTGACGGAGATGACGCGGGTCTCTTTCGTCTCGGCATCTTCAAGCGTGAGCTGCACCTCAATACCAGCCTGATTGACGAGCAACTCCTGCGGACTGCGCTCGGGCGTGACGCGCTGCCCATTGACCGCCAGCACGGCATCGCCCACCACGACGTTGAGTCCTGGCCCGGTCAGCGGCGATGTGGCGCGTGTCTCGGCGGGATCGCCCTTGATGATGCGCGCAATGCGGTAGCGACTATTTTCGGCGTCGTAGCTCCAGTCGACGCCCAGGAAGCCCTGGCGATAGTGCGGACCGTGACGCGTATCGCCGCCGCCTTCGTAGGCATGAGAGGTTCCCAGTTCTCCCTGCAGCTCCCAGAGGAGATCCGACAGTTCCGAGCGCGAACTGACACGCTCGACGAGCGGCGCGTAGAGCGCGTAGACGGCGTCCCAGTCGATGCCGGACATATCCGCCGTCCAAAACTGCTCGCGCTGCAGACGCCACGCCTCGGCGAACATCTGCTTCCATTCGGCGGCAGGCTGCACGGAGACCTTGACGCGATGCAGATCGAGCCAGCCGGTCTCGCGACTGGCCTTCTCGCCGCTCTCCAGCTTCGACGCTTTGTCGCCCGCCTTCATGACGCGCAGACGATGGTGCGCGCTGTAGATCAGCGTCTTGCTGTCACGCGAGAGGGCAAAGTTGCTCACACCGTCGATCAGGCGCTCGCTCTTGTAGCTCTCAAAGTCATAGGATTCGATAAGACCCCTGGGATCGTGCGAACTGGAAGGCTCGTGGATCGTGCCCTCGATAGGATGCGAGAGGAAGAGCGCCTTGCCTTTGATGCCCAGTATCTTTCGATAGCGGGCCTCGCTCACCGGAAACGCCAGGACGCGCTCGCTGATCCCTTCCAGGTCGATGACAATCGGCTCGGGCCTGTCGTCATCTTCCTCCTCCTTCTCCTCGTCGTTCTGCGCGGCGTCTTCAGCAGTAGCCTCGTCCTCCTTCTTCTCATCCTCCGGCTCCTCGGCCTTCTTCTCCTCCTCTTTCTCGCCTTTCTCGTCTTTTTCCTTCTCGTCCTTATCCTTGCTCTCCGGAGACTTCGGCACAGGGATGAAGGGCGAGAGCTGGTCTTTTTGCAGCAGGATCACGTAGGGCTTGACGCCGCGTGGAAAGCTGAGATCGAACTGAATGCCATCGTAGACCGGATTGAAGACGCGCGTGCCCAGGAAGTAGAGGAACTTGCCCTCGGGATCGAAGGCGGGCCTGAAATCTTGCAGGATGGGCTGCGTCACCTGGTGCGTCTCGCCGCTCTCTACATTGCACAGCTTGATAGCGCTCTGCCGCGAGGAAAGCGCGAAGCCATATGCCAACCAGCGTCCATCCGGCGACCACGAGACACCGTCTATGCGGCTCGCCGTGCTGCGATCAAGCACCTGCGCGGTCTCGGCCTCAAGATCAACCACAATCAATTCATAGCGATGATTGGTGATCGCCACCACATCGTCGGTTGGCGACACGCTCACAGTGATGGCGCGCCCAAACTCGATCTCGCTCAACACTTTCGGCTCGCTGGCATCGGAGGGATTGAAGATGACCAGCGCCTCCCTGCCCGGCGCGTCGTTGACCGCGACCAGGCGCAGACCGTCGTTGAGCCATTGCAGGAAGCGATAACGTACACCATCCGCTTCACCATGCTGCAATACTGGACCCTCCCAGTTGCCCATCGAGAACGCCTTGCCGCGCGTCGTCAGCGCGACGGAGTAGCCACTGGGATGCAGCGCATAGGTGTCGAGGTAGGTACCGGTAGACGTAAACTTGCGATTGCGCTGGGTGCGCAGGCTGGGCAGCGTGACCTCAAGATGGCTCGCGCTCGCGCTCGCCGGATTGAACAGGTAGAGATCGGCTCCGGCGTGGTACACCAGGCGCTCTCCATCGCTCGCAAGGTGGCGCGCGTAGAAATCTTGATGATCGGTATGCTGGCGCACGTCCTCGCCGATAGGAGTACAAGAATAGAGATTACCAATACCATCGTGATCTGAGAGAAAGTAGATGCGCTCACCAACCCAGCACGGATTCGTTATATTGCCATTCAAGCGCAGCAGGCGTTCAAACGCCCCGCTCCCGGTGGGATCGCACCAGAGATGACCAGCGGTGCCGCCCCGATAGCGCTTCCAGTGCGAAAACTCATTGGTATTGCGACCAATGACCACGCCTCCGCTCGGACCGAACGAGATCGCGTTAGCCATACCCACCGCAACCTGGCGCGGCAGCCCGCCCGTCAGCTTTACCGCGTAGATCACATCGAAACGACCGGTAAACTGGGCGGCGTTGCTCGCGTACAGAATTTCATCACTGCCCGGCGTCCAGCCGACCACGCGGCAATTCCCTGCTTGAAACGTCAGGCGTTGCGCGGGTCCACCCTCCGCTGGCATGACATACACTTCGCTCGGACCCTCTTCACGCCCGACAAATGCCAGCCACTGACCATCCGGCGAAAAACGCGGATGGCTTACCTCACCGACGCTCGCAGTCAGACGTTCCGCGCGTCCCCCATCACTTGCAACCAACCAGAGATCGTCCTCGGAGACGAACACGATGCGATCCCGGAAGATGTGTGGGTAGCGTACATAGCCTTGAGATGACATAATTTCTCCTTCATTGGCTATTCATGGGTATAGATGTATATGTACGTAGGCGCACACTGTATACACTATACATTGAATGTTAGAGGCGTAGAAACGAACCTATTACAGACAACGTGTATTGTATCACAGCCATAGAGGGGATGTCGAGCGGCAGAAAACGTAATTTGACCATTAACCAGTATTGCGCTATACGCACAATGAATCCAACTATGCTAATGAGATCAGCGAGGATAGAGACCCTTCCAGAACAGAAAAATGGCTCTTGAAGAATCATTCTCTGTCCTTCAAGAGCCGTTGGCTTCTATTCTAGTCATCATAATGCGACATGAGACATGTTCCTTTCTTCTACTGATGCGCATTTTCCCACAGTAACGGACCACTATATGACATATGTACCTGATGTAAGTACGTCCCTGTAAAGTCAGAAGCGGCTCCCTACAGCGGCTTCTGGTCCAGCGCGCTTCACTCCCCATGCGCATCTCAGCATCTTCTGTACATCCGAAGTATACAAGGAAACAGGGCGACAGACTGCCTTTTCTTCTCCTGTTTCAACGTGGGTAGAGTCATACGCGCACGCACAGCGCATCCTGTATTGAGGCAAAGCGCGTGAAGGAGCTGGTGAGGGCGTCGCAAATTCAGAAGGTGAGCAACGCTAGAAATCGCTATGCCCGAGCAATCATCCCGATAAGCCTATAGCGTGTCTGTTCAGGAGAAACCCAATTATAACGTTCTTTTACTTCTTATTTGAGCGTGATTTTGTACACTGGCTCATGCTCTACTTCTGTACCTGTTGGTAGAAATCCGGCACTCGTGTACAAGTGTTGAGCGCGATCATTTTCTGGATGAACGGTCAGATACAAGGCTTCACAGCGAGCATGGTGATCTTTAAGAAACTGAAGAAACAAATGCAATGCTTGTTTGCCATATCCTCGCCCTTGATAGCGGTAATCGATGAAGAAATGGAAGAGCCAGTAATTTTCGCTGCTCCCTGGCTCATATGCTAATTCAGTGAACCCAATCATTTCTTCTGTGGTGTAAAACGCATATGGTATCCAGATGAGTTCCCCTGGGCGGACGTAGGCTTTTGCAAGTGCAATTGCCGCAATGGGAACAGACTGTGAGATGAAGCGTTGTTGTTCGGGATGAACCGCGAGTTGGAGAGCCGCACGCCAGTTTTCGCGTGTCACCTCACGTAGTGTTAATTCGCTCATTGGTTTATCCCTTCGCTTATTAGTTTATCCCAGGGAACACGCAACCTGACGAATTAAATAGACCCCCGCCGCCTGTAGAGTCCTATCTTTACAGGCGGCAAGGAATGCCGTAACATTTACGAGACGGTTACGGCTATGACGCCCGACATGGTGCCAACAAACACCTGGTTGCCAGAGACCGTAGGGGTCACAAAGTGCGGCAGGGTCGTATTCAGATTGAGCTGTGTACGCTGGGTGCCGGTATCGACGTTGAGCGCGTGGAGGGAGCCGTCGGAACTGAGACTGTAGAGTGTGTGCCCCTCGATAACTGGTGGCATCGTGACATGCGAGGGCGCGTGCCAACCCATCGTCATATGCGCGTCGGGGCTGACCTGGATCTGGCGAATGCCATCGCTGCAAGGCACAAAGACCTGCAGGCCAAGCGTAGCTGTTCCCCCCATAGCGGACCCCTGGCAAACGTTCGCGGTCTCGATCTGACCACCCACACCGCCGAGCGCGTTGGCATGGAGCAGGTAAGCAGACCCGGATTTGCCCTCGATAAACATCAAGCCGCCAGGTAGAGGTGTCGGACCCATAGAACCGAGGTCCGCGTCGGTACTATTGTCCTGCTGCCACTGTGTAGGCGCAAAACCGTCCTCCAGCTGCAGCGTCGGCGACAGGCGCAGGATGGAATCGCTATGATCCCAATCGCCACTCGTCGACGCGCCGTTGCCCACGGAGATATAAACGTTGCCAGCATCATCTATAGCAGGTCCAGAAGTTGCCCAGATGCCACCTTCACGCGAAGTCGGAATCTGATAGGAGTAGAGCGGTCCCTGCCCATCGGTGCGCGAGGCCAGGACGCGTCCGATGTAGTCGGAGCAATCACCGGCGAGTCCGCCATAGGCAATGTAGACCATGCCCTTCGACAGAGCAAGCGCCGCCCGCTGCTGATAGGCGCGCGCGTCCATGCCCGCCACGTCAGCCGAGCGGCGCACGCGCAGCTTGCCATTGGTGATATCCACGCCGACCAGGATATGCGCCGGTCCACTCACCTCGGCGACGGCAAAGAGCAGTCCGGTAGCTGGATCGTAGACCGGCGTCCCCGTAATGCCCAGAGGATCGATATCGCCACAGGGCAGCGTCGATTGCGCGATGGGTGTGCCCACGTTCGTATGCCACTGGATCTTGCCCGTCTGCGCGTCGAGGGAGTAGAGCGAATCGCCCTCGGTCACTACGAGGATACGCTTGCCCACGACCAGCGGCTCCGCGTATACCGCGCCATCCAGTTTCGTATTCCAGGCTTGCAGCATCTGCTGCGCGTCAATGCCATTGGGCAGGTAGCCGGTGCGCGCATTATCGTGGTGATACGTGGTCCAGTCGCTCAAGGGCGTAGAAGACGTAGTAGACCGGGTGGTCGCGGTAGGCGAGCCTGCGCCCGGCGATAGCGTAATCGGCGTCACGGGAGCCGGACTCGATGCGGCCTGATCTCCACAGCCGCTGAGCACAAGAAGTAGCGCGCATCCTCCCAACAGAGGCAGAACACCTTTTCCACGCCACGCCACGCCCTGCCGGAGCGCAAAGACCAGCAGCGCTACGCTACATAATAAAAACATCGAGCAAAGCATAACAGGCATCTTCCAAATCTCCTCGCGAAGTACACAGCATATTATCATACTGTATCAGGAGTGGGTCTATCTTTCAACTGCGTTGCGCTGCGTAGCGCTAAAAATACTAGTGATGTACACGTAGATGGGGAGGTTATTTTGCAAGGGGAGCGGTCGTTCCCTTGCCGTTTTCGTCTATCGCTAGCGAAAAGACGGAATATCAGCAGGGAGCCCGACGCGAGAGAAAAAATTTCCAAAGGCTTGTGAAAGTTTTTCCCTATATGGAGAAAGGAGCCTTACACGTTTTCCTTGATCGGCAGCAAAACCTATCAGGAAATCATAGGGAACAGTATATACGGAGCGAAAGTCTACTACTTGTATGCTGTGTTTCTTTTCCACAAGATCACAAGCATCAAGCATATGATAATTGGGCCTATGTCCCCTCCTGATCTCCTCCTGTATCTTTTTAGATCCAATCTCTCGATTTGCCATAACTAACTCTTCAAGGGACCAATGAGGACATACGAGTACAAATTTGAGCCTGTCTTTGCGCGAATCACAAGATTGATTCATTACTACAACATCATAAGTCACCCAACTTCCATGTATAACAGATAGCGCTGTTCCTTCAACGGGACTTAAATTTACAGGGTATTCTGGAATGAACACTGGACAGCTATCAATAAAATCACCCTGTTGGAGATTCTCTCCATCTACTACCTCATACCACTGATTATCCATCGTCACGAACCCTACTCCTCGACACTATCTAACCCTCTGGCATTGAATCAATCAAAAGGAAGAGATTTCCCCCGACCAGCATATTGCGCTTGCATCTCCACTCTTCGTGTAGAACGAGGAGGCATATCTACCCAGATATCAGTCTCTGGCTCACTATCTAATTTCAGTGGAGCAAGGGATAGTGTGTATGCCAGATGGCTTGATATGATGGATGATTGCGAAAGTGCTTGCAGAATGTCATAAAACGCAATCTTTATGGCTCCTGATTGAACATCATGTTGTTGGAGCGTATCATATACTGCTGGCTCAAGAAATGCAGAAAAATTTTCAGATCGCGAATAGATCTGACTTTTAGCATTCTCAGTCCTTAGCTCTTCTGACCAGGAGAGAGCCGATTGATACCACTCAGGAGATGGTGCAGATGGCCATCCGGAGTCATTGGGAAAGTGTGTACGCACATGCTTCATACCCCTCACCTCTTCTCTTTAAACACCTCGCGGTGTGTTTTCTCAGTAAAAGACGCATTAAATACGTTTTCTATACGTTCGTGTGCTATATCTAGCCAATTAGCTACATGATCTACATCAGGAACATGCTCCAGTGGGCTGAACATAGCAATGTCTAATACATAACTACTATTTGCTTCCGTAGAAGGTTTTAGCGCCCCAAACAACACCTTTAATACGCTTACAGGTGCTGTATAGGGAATTTCGATTTGAAACAGAAACGAGTGAAAATCTTGTGGTATAGGACCAGGTATCGACACCATCTCGATAGTTGTGTAAGGGTAAGGCTTTTCAAAAAGCGGTTCTTGAGATAATAATACAGGCATAAGCTGTCCCTTTAGAATACTTCACTCATTTCTCAAAAGGAGAGAGACTATGCCCGTATCCAAGAAAAAGCCTATCACATTGTCCTCGGAAGGTTCAACCTCGGAAGCCTCGTCACCAGTCCTGCCAGAACAGGAAGAATTTCGTCAGCATTTACGCCGCCTCGCCGTCAGTGCCGTGCAAGTTTTGATCGAACAAGTCATGCGTGAGGAACTGGAGCAGTGTCTGGGAGCATCGTGGGGAGAAGTGACTCCCACACGCCGTGGCTATCGCAATGGATCCTACACGCGCGATCTCGTGACCTCGACTGGACGTATTGAGAATCTTACGGTTCCCAGAGATCGAGAAGGGGAATTTCACAGCCAGGTGTTCGAACGCTATCAACGGTACGAACCAGAAGTGGCCGAAGCTCTGACCCAGATGTTTGTCAGTGGAGTCAGTACCCATAAAGTGGGAGAGGTGACTCAAACGCTCATGGGAGTTGCTCCCAGTGCCAGTGCGGTCAGTCGCCTGAACCAAACATTGACCGAACAATTTGAAACCTGGCGAGAGCGTGCTCTGCTCACACACTATCGGATTCTCTCCCTGGATGGGATCCATTTGACGGTTCGCCATGGAGAAAAAACGGACTCAACGATCATTTTAACGGCTCTAGGCGTCGATATGGAAGGGGCCAAGGAAGTCCTAGCGTTACGAGCCTGCGCGGAGGAGACCAAGGATGGATGGAGTTGTCTGATCCAAGATCTGCGCAATCGTGGCGTGGTGGAAATCGACCTCATTGTCACCGATGGGCACGATGGACTTCTTGCGGCTGTTGCCTCGCTGTTTCCTGCGACCTTGCGCCAACGCTGTTTGGTTCACAAGCAGCGGAGTGCTGATGAATGCGATACCTCATCGAGAGCAAAAAGAGGTGGGAAACGAACTGGCTGGTATCTGGAAACAGGAGAAGAAAGAGGAGGCCTTTCTCAATCTCGCCGCCTTCAAAGCCAAATACAGCCAGCGCTATCCAGAAGCCATCCGGAGTCTCTGTGAAGACGAAGCGCATTTATTAACATTTTATGCTTTCCCACCCGTGATGCATCGGTACATTCGCAGTACCAATGCGATTGAAAGTTTCTTTAGCACTGTTCGGCAACGGACGGATCAGATCGACGCTTTTACAACGGAAACCAGTTGCCTGACCATTGTCTGGGCTGTCATGCAAGATATACGGCTGCCAAAGATTCCCGTCTCGTAAAAGCTGAACACTGAGGGAACGTGGCGGGAAAACAACCAGCCGGAAAGGCTGGATCAGGGGGAGATGGTGTTTGCAATTCTCCCTGTGCAACAATCGCTTCTCAAAACAGCGGTTTCTCTGAGGACATCTGGAAGCCTCTCTTGAAATTTCATTCCAGTTAGATCTGGTTGAAAGGAAAACCTCCACCTCATTTCTCTGTCCGCTTGTTTACGGCTTCTCCTTACACAGAACGCGGGATGGTGTCCAGGTATCTGAGGCAAAAGGTAAAAATACGCTTCTACCTCTGCATCTTCAGAAAGCTCTATACGATTCACATAACGCAGTTCGACACGCTTCAGATCTGGAGATTTCGTAACCTCATAATAGATCGCTAGATTTTCCAGAATTTGTTTTTTAAAGTCGTTCCAACTGTGGTAGGAATGAAGCCGATGCATCGTGAGAAGGTTGGGAGCAATCTGTACGAGTGCAGTCTTATCTTCATTCAAAAAACGTATTGCAGTCTGTTTAATAATTCTTCTTTCATCCCGCTCAAGCTTCATTTCCTGAATGTTCCCTTGCTCTTTGACTGGAAACTTAGCTCGTATCTGCTCATAAACAAGACCTGGAATGGTCAAATCCCACGGCTGCGCGTTTTTAAAAGTGAACGCACAAACAGCCTCAATAAGAGGTGGATTATTGTAAGTTCTTGCCATGAACACTCCACTCCAAACAATCATCTTATAGGGATATCTCACTAAAACCAGTATACCACAATGCTGAAAAATAAGCTCTAATAACTGAGAGAAAATAAGAGTTTTTTCTCATTAGAGTGTTTAAAAATTATGAGCAAAGGAATAACCCTATTCTTGTTCAACAAGTATTTCCTAGTTCTAGCGGCGCGCCACGAACAAGCGTTGCGCCCTGCGTATCATCCAGAGCGTGCTGCCTTGCGTGAGCAACGCGCCCACCAGGGCGAGGACAAAGGCCACGGCGATACCGTATGGGACAACCAGGAGGGAGACGATGAGGAAGAAGACGGCGTAGGCGAGGGTGCCAATCACTACGCCGCGCAGCAGGGCGCGGGCAGCGGCGGCACCCAGGAGCCGATGCGTGAAGACGGCGAGAATCGTTGAAAATACAGGGAGTGGCGAGAGCAGCCCGCTGAGGCGAGGACCAAGCGACTGGGCCGCACTGGTCAGAAACACAACCATTACAGTCGCCGTGAGCATACGCGCGGGCAGATCCCAGCGCGGCGTCTTCTGCATGGGCGCAACCTCCGCGCTCCGCTCCCCTGGAAGGAGCCGTAGGACGAGCAGCAGGAAGACAAGCACCGCGCAGAAGGTGACGAACACTGGAAGAGAGAACTGGTCGAAGAGGGCTGTTATGAGAAAAAAGACGCCCCAGCTACATAAAAAGCAGACGAACCAGCCAACGCGCAGCGAGCACCAGCAATAGGTCAGCACATAGAGGGCAACCGAGATGGGTCCCAGCAGCGTAGATTGGGCGGAACGTGCTGCGAATACGGTCCCCTGCTCCAACGCTAGAAACAGCGCAACCGGGCCAGCGGTGAGCGGCAGGCCGACCAGCCAGCCACTCGCGATGGGACCGTATCGGCGACCGATCAGCGTGGCTCCGGCGATAAGGAGCGGCGTCAAGAGCAGTTTGAGAACCAGCATTCAATTCCTCACCTTCCTTTATCTTAACTGGCGCGGACATGCGGACTTTCTTCCTATGGTCAGAGCAACAACGTACGCCCCATTTCCGTCAACAGGCTATACTAGTTTTTAGTACCGTCATTTCAGTACCCTCAAGCGGGTTGAGAAAGGACAGGAGTTCCAGCCGTTCCCAGTGGGGGAAGTATACCCATGAAAGCCCACCAGGTCAAGTGGAAATGCGTAGAGAAGCGAGCGAGATCATGCAAGATTCCTGACAGGCATACGGTGTTGTTACGGCTGATGTCGCTTCTACGTTTTAATGATGTGCGTTCAGTTGATCGCTCTAACGGATGGGATTTCCTGGTGGGAGGAAAGAATGCAACAGAAGACTTTGTCCTGGTATGTAGGAGGAGCGTGCCTCCTGCTAACATTGGCATATGCTTTGGGAGTCAGCCACGTTACCGATACATATTCGCGCACACTGACACCGGTAGCACAATCAGCCGCCGCGTCAATGCCACAACCTTCCTCTCCTGACGCCACGTTGCGCGGGAATAGCGACACGGCCACACCAGATACCTTCGGCGATCTGCTCTTGAGAGGAACGCTTGTGCTGCTCACCCTGGTACTCTGCATAAGCCTCCTCCTGGCACAACGACGCCGCGAGCACAAGCGCGCAGCTATGCCAGAGACCGACCCGGCGCTCCTGCGCGTGCCACCGATCGGCAACAGAGTGCCCTCCGCTGAACTCTTAACCGAGGAGATTCCGTTAGCGAACTTGCCTTCGCAGGATGCCATTTCGCGTGTTTTGCGCCTTAAGAATAGATTACGAGCGATGTAGATACTCTCGTCTCTACTATCATCAGGCAGGAAATGATACTATAGCACTCTTTTTATTGACCTCGCGCCGTAAACGGGCTAGAATACGGTTGTAGGTACACGGGTTGTACTATCGTTAAAATGACCTGATTGTCTTTTGCCTGAGCAGTGGGAAGCGGAGAGCTAACAATGCGACTCGTAAAAAATAAATCCCAACTGATTGCACATTTCACGCTGCGCTGGGAGATAGCTTACCTGGCAGAACTGCCCCCACAGTGGGTCTCATTCTCGCTCGTCGGGCAGACGGAGCCGCTGGGCACGATTCACTCACGGACGCACGAGGTGCGTCTGCGCGAGGGGCGCATTATTGCAGATCGGCAGGTAGTGGTCTTAAACGATCTAGAGATGCAAGAAAAGAACATGGGTAAATAAAGATGCACGCGCTCCACTATTCTGCTAGCCAGGGAAGTGCTAGAATAGAGAGAACATATTTGCTGAAGGGGGAACGATGAGAACGCTCGTCGACAACCGCGAAGCGCTCGTCATGGTCCAGCAACTCCTGGCAAACCCGAGGCGCTTCTCCGATTGGCTGGCCGCCGATCCTGACCGGCTCTTTTCGCCACATGGCATACGGGCACGCCATCCGCTGGCCCGTTTCCTGTCGGCGTCCGGGGTTCCGCTGGTCTTCCAGAACGGAGAGCGCCTGTATGTAGGGATGACTCCTATCGAGCTACCAGGGTGGGCACAGCATCTCTCTATTCCCGCTGACCGTGCCTTCCTGGCACGCTACCTGCTCTTCAGGCTACAAGAAAGCGCTTAGCGGATTGCTGAGAAATCCCCACTTTCAGTCGCGAAAGTGGGGATTTTTTATGTCTTCTCTTCCGATATCAGTCACGAGATTTCGCGCGGCCTGGCCTCTAATTGGTGTTTCTCCTCGGCGTTATGGTTGTGCGCATGCTGACCAGTGAGCGAAAGAGGCACCTTCTTGTGATGATCGACGATGATATGGGTGATCTCCTCAATCTTATCCGGCGACCACTGCGCGAAATGGTCCCAGGCGCTCGTCTGCCAGTCATCTACGGTCCTGGTCGTAGGAATCCAGGGTGGCAGGTTTACCAGCAGGTGATCGGCCAGGGCGTGTACAAAAGGTTCGTAGATGCGCCGCATATCGCTGAGGCGCTGCTCAGCATCCTCTTCGTGGCGCAGGTGCAGTCCCACTTCGGCCAGCGAGTCACGCAGGCGCGCAAACTCCCCCGGAGGAAGACGCGACTCTTCGGGACTCAGCGGCGGCGTGCCAAAGACCTGCGCCAGGTCGACAGCGGCGTGGCGCGCGATCGCAAAGGTGAAGCGCGCGGTCGGAATATTCACCTCTTCGATACCAACGATCAGCAGGGCGCAGGTATCCAGGATGGTCGTGAGCGCCGCCAGCCAGGACTGGCGCTCGTGCAAGGAGCGGTAGTACATCAGGACCGGGTTGGAGAGGTGGCTCTCCAGCACCTGCGCGCTCCAGATCTCCCAGTTCTTGAGGTAATCGGGCAAGCCATCAAGGTTCTTCTGGCGCGAGTGACGGCGCAGCAGCTCCGAGGCACTGGACGGGGAGCCAGCGCGTGCATCGAGCAGGGAGATATCGGTCTCCCGACGCGAGAACGCCTGGTAGATCACTGGCACGTAGGCGATAACGAGGGCTAAAAAGCCAAAGCCCGTGCCAGCCTCTACCACAGCGATAAACCTTCCCAGGCCGGTGAGCGGCGCGACATCCCCGAAGCCCAACGTAATGAACGTAACTCCACTCATATAGAGATACGTTCCAAACGTATCGATCTTCTCCGGCGAGATCAAGGGCGCTACGATCCCCCATTGCAGCAAGGCGTAGCCAATGACAATGAGGTTCGCCCAGACGATAAGCAACATGAGCAGCGAGAGTGGACCAAAGTAGCCCAGATAATACTCGCGCCGGTTGCCCGCGCGCATCCTCCGTCCGATGGCAGACCATGCGATCCAGGAGGAGAAGTAAAACATGTTGGAGAGCCTGAAACGCCGCGAGACCTTGCGCGGAAGGATGACGGTCTCGAAGCCGTCCTGGAGCGTTCCAATAATTATAATCAAGCTGACGACGATAGCAGCAATTCTCATGGGCATTCTCTTTTCGCGTAACAAGACGGGTCGGTACTCTATTTCAATGAAGGTAGACTTCAAGGGATGAGCATAAGTTTCCCATTATTCTACCGCATAATCGCTAGCAATTGCACGCCCAATAAGACGAGCCACGCGCTAAAACTCGATGCCCTTTTGCGCCAGGATGCCCTGTGTCTTGTAAGGGTGTTTGATCTCGCGCATCTCGGTGACAAGGTCCGCGTAGTCGATCAGTTCCTGGGGAGCATCGCGCCCGGTCAGAATTACGTGCATCTGCGGGTCGCGCTGGCGTAGGGTCGCGAGCACCTCCTCAACGTCGAGCCAGTGGTAGTTGAGAGCGTAGGTGATCTCGTCCATAATCACGATGTCGTACTGGTTGCTCTCGATCTTTGCGCGGCACTGCTGCCAGCAGGATTGCGCGAGGGCGCGGTCCTGCTCCAGATTCTCGCTGGTCCAGGTGAAGCCCTGTCCGAGCGGGATGATCTCGACGCCCAGACGCGGCGCGGCGCGGATCTCTCCCCACTTGCCCGTCTGCGACTTGAGAAATTGCAGCATAACGACGCGCATATTCTGTCCTGAGGCGCGGAAGAGCACGCCGAGTGCCGCCGTGGTCTTACCTTTGCCATTGCCCGTGTTGACGATTACGAGGCCGTGGCGTCCAGGTTTCCTGCGTGCGCGCTTCTGAGCGTGTTCCTCGCGGATGCGCGCTCGCCCCTCTTCGCTCAGCTCCTCGATCTCTTCGTTGACTGGTTTTTCCTCTGGTTGCATGGTGTACCCCTTTTCTATCTAGTAGGGAGGAGGCTTGCCTCCCTCCGGCTCTCCGATTACTGCGTTCCGTAGCCTGATCGCGCTCCGTGGGCCGGAGGGAGGCTTGCCTCCTCCCTACTGAACGGTTAGCGCCAGGCACTGACGCACGCTGGCGGCGATAAGATAGCCCACCCTGGTCGCGGGTCCCGCGTACGGCAGGGGCGCGCCACGTTCGGTGCAGGCAATGACGATGGCATCGGTCGATGTGCCGGTCGCCGCGTAGCCCTCCGCCGTGCGCACGCCGTGAGCCAGAAGCGCGCCGGTCTTGGCCTCGGTGGCTGTGATGACCGCGTTGACCAGCGCGGCCTGAACCAGGCTGGCATCGATCAGAACGACGATGTTGATGGTTCCCGGCAGGAGTGGAGCTGGCTCGCTCACACCCGCTGCTATGGCGTTGCTCACGCCTGCGGTGATGATGCTGGCGACGGTGAGATCTTCGTGGCATAACGTCACCGTGCGTACGCGGTGCATCTGGACGCCGGTCAGCATACCCACGAGCGATTCCTCGCGCGCGAAGCTACGCAGATCACTAGCCGGGTCGGCACAGTTGTAGTTGCGCTGGACGTAGCGATTGATAATCGTGCGCGTCCTCTGAAAGCCACCGCCAACCACCGCCGAGGCCAGCGTCGTCAGTGGAACCTCGCTGGTGAGCGTACAGGCTTCGTCGCTTACTGTGAGTCGCACACCTGGGAAATCAAGCATACGCGCTTCCTATCTTTTTCGAATGTCACACTTTATATGAGGTCGCATATCGCCTTCAATTGCTGCATAGCAAGTGACTGCTGGAGAAGATCGGCCAGCTTATCATACTCCGCCTGCCGATTGAAGGGAGCGGCTTCTCCAAGCTGCATTGAGCGGCGCTGCGCCAGAGCCTGCAAAACACCTTGCCGGAAAGCATCGTTCTCGAACAGGCCGTGCAGGTAGCAACCCGCAATCCAGCCATCTTCGCTCAGCCAACCATCGCTCCCGCTCGCTCCGTGCAGCTCGAACGGCGGAGATCCAGGCTGGCGACCTGGTAGCGCGTCCGTGCGCCCAAGATGAATCTGATAGGCGTGTAAGTCCTGCCCCTCGTCGAGATGGGCAAAGAGGCCACGCCGCCCGCTTCGCGCTATACGCACCTGCGTTTGCAGCGTTAGCTTTTCGCTCGTTGGCATAAAGTATGTCTCGCTGGGAAGCAGGTTCAGGCCAGGCTCGACCGTGCCAACCAGCGCCTCGGAGCCGAGCAGATCATGCACGCGCTCGCCCAGCATCTGATAGCCGCCGCAGATGCCCAGCAGCGCGCACCCGTTCTTCGCAAGCTGCCTGATATGCTGGGCCAGCCCCTGCCGCCACAACCACGCGAGGTCCGCCAGGGTATTTTTCGTCCCTGGCAGAATAAGCATATCGAGATTGGAGGGCAGTTCGGACGGATCGGCCACGAAGCGCAGATGTACACGAGGCTCGGCTGCCAGGGCATCGAACTCGTCATAATTGCTGAGATAAGGGAAGCGCACGACCGCAATCTCAAGCTGATTGTCGCTCTGATCCGCCTGCAGGATAGCCGCCGTGCCTTCGTCAAGGGCTACAGAATCCTCTTCGGCGATGAGGATATGCTTATAGAAAGGAACCGTCCCGAGCACCGGCAGGCCGCTGCGTTGGGAGAGCAGTTGTTCGCCATCACGCCAGAGCGCCAGGTCGCCGCGAAATTTGTTCACGATCAGCCCTTTGACGCGGGCACGCTCTTCCGGCTCCAGAAGCATCAGCGTACCGAGCAGCGAGGCGAAGATGCCGCCGCGATCGATATCGCCCACCAGCAGCACGGGAGCTTCGGCCAACTGCGCCACGCGCATATTCACCAGATCGTAGCGTGCAAGATTAAGCTCCACCGGGCTGCCCGCGCCCTCGATGATGACCAGATCGTAGGACTCCCGCAGCATGTCGAGAGCCTGCTGCACAATGGTCAGCATGCCTAAGCGATCGCGATAGTACTCGCGTGCCTCCATCGTCGAAAGCGGACGCCCCATGACGATCACCTGGCTGCGCGTATTCCCCTCCGGCTTGAGCAGAATCGGATTCATCTCCACGCTCGCTTCGATGCCAGCCGCCTCGGCCTGCACGACCTGGGCGCGGCCCATCTCGCCGCCGCTGCGCGTGACCCATGAATTGAGCGCCATGTTCTGCGCCTTGAACGGTGCGACGCGCCAGCCCTCGCGCGCGAAGATGCGGCATAGGCCGGTGACAAGCGTACTCTTGCCAACCGTGGAGGCGGTACCCTGCACCATTAGCGTCTTCGCTCGGCTCATATAGCAACCTCCTGTAGCACGCTCAATAGTTGCTGCCAGTCGGCGGCGGGACGCGTCGCCACGCGTATATATTGTGGCAGGCCGAACGAGGTGCAATCGCGCACGAGCATTTTACGCGCCAACAACTGCTGGCGAACGCGGCACGCATCCCTGACATCCAGCAGGCAGAAGTGCGTGCGCGAAGGGATGGCAGGCAGCCCGATGCGCCCTAGAGCCTGAAAGAATGCATTCCGTTCGACAACCAGCTGTTGCAACATCGCATTGAGATACTCCTGATCGTTCAAGGCGGCAACGCCAGCCGCCTGGGCAAAGCCGCTAACGTTCCAGGCCGGGAGCTGCAGCGAGAGTTGCGCGACGCTCTCCGCCGAACTGACGAGATATCCCAGGCGTGCAGCGGCGAGGGCATAATCTTTCGTCAACGAGCGTAGCACGATTACCCGCGCAGCGGGCACGGTCTCCAGCAGCTCAACTGTCGAGTAAGGTTCAGCGGGAACGAGGAACTTCTGGTATGCTTCGTCGATCACCAGCCAGGCATCTGCATGCCTGCATGCTTTAAGGATAGGCAGTATCTGGGAACGATTCAGCCAGGTGCCTGTTGGATTGTTCGGATTGCACAGCCAGACGATACGCGGCTGCTCGCTACGTATCCATGCGCCCAGTTCCTCGCTGCTGTGCTGAAATGATTTCTCTATGGAAGAACGGGCCTCGACAATGGTGGCACCCACCGCGCGGCAGGCAGCGGCGTATTCGCCGAACGTCGGACCGATGATTGCCGCCCTATCGCCCACCTTCAGATAGGTGCGGGCGATCGTCCAGATCAGCTCGCTGGTACCGTTACCACAGAGAATCGATGAAAGGGATAGCTGCGTCGAGGCCAGCTCGCGCTCCAGAATAGTCTGGCGTAGTTGCAGACTCTCGCGATCGGGATAGCGTTCGAGAACAACCGAAACAAGCGCCTCGCGCACACGCGGCGAAGGACCATAGTGCAATTCCACTTGACCTCTTCGAGTCTCGTCTGTATACTCTCCCTTGTGAGAGGCGGCAGGAGCCTGTACACCTTTACGACCCGCTTGAGGGTACTGAAAGTAGGGATTGCTATTGACGCTGAAATCAAGGATCTCCTCCGGTTGCAGGCCCAGGCGCGCCAATTCGGCGTAGTCCATAGCTCCATGCACGGCCCGTTCCATGCCGCCGTTCGCATTACTCATAGGTTGCCCTCCCGTACAGTTTCGCCAGCATAGCGAATAGGAGAACGATGGCACCAATACGCTCCACCATCTGCTCGGCGCGCCTGATATCGGAAGTAGTGGCCGCTCGCTCGTTGTCGCCCAGGACATAATGATCGACCTTCTCCAATTGCACGCCCAGGGCACCGGCGGCGGCGGATATGGGCTGCCCGGCGTTCGGGCTGGTGGTTTTGCACGCATCGCGTCGCCAGATACGCCACGCGTGCCGACAGTCGCCCCCAAAGAGCGGCGCGCCTGCGATGAAGAGCAGGGCCGTCAGGCGGGCGGGCAGCAGGTTGAGCGCGTCGTCCAGGCGCGCCGCGGCCTTGCCCAGATATTCGTAGCGGTCATGATAACCAAGCATGGAGTCGAAGGTGTTGCAAAGGCGGTAGAGCGCCGCGCCGGGCAGGCCCGCCAGGGTATAGTAAAAGAGCGGTGCAACGATCGAGTCGCTCAGGTTCTCCGCCAACGATTCTATTGCCGCCGCCGCCACCAGTTCCGCTGGAAGTTGCGAGCGGTCGCGGCTGACGAGGCTTTGCAAAGCCTGACGAGCGGCGGGCAGATCTTCCTGCTCCAGCGCCTCTCGTACCACTCGTCCCGCGTCGACCAGCATGTGCAGCGCGAAGAACGGCTTGAGCGCCGCGCCCTCGATGAGCGCGTAGAGCAGAGCGCCTGCAAGCGTATACCCACGCCACGCCACGCCGACACGCGCCCGCTCAGCGACCCGCTCGACGAGGAGCGCCGGGAGCAGGGCTGCCGGAGCCGCCAGCACCAGCATCGCCGCGCCGTACAGGAGCTGAGGGACGCGACCAGCCGGAGCAGCTCGTTCCAGCCTTGCGATCAGCCTGCCGTACCAGACGACCGGGTGCCAGCGCGCGGGCGGCTCGCCCAGGCGGTCCAGGGCGTAGGCCACCAGGAGCGCTCCACCGCTACTCGGCGCAAATACGCGTCTCCTCATCGCGCTAGACCGAGGCCGAACAGTCGGCGGGCAGCGCACCGGAGAACTTATCGGGATGGAGCGTCTGCGCGAGGCAGCGTAGGCCATCGACCAGACGCGGACCGGGCTGCTGCATCAGGTTCGTATTGATATGGTAAACATGGTGGTTCTTCACACCGTCGATGCCGCCCCAGTTGGCGCGCTTGTAGACGGTCGTGGGCTGCCCTCCATAGAGCGGATCTTCCGTCAGGATTATATAAGCCGGGTTGGCCGCGATAATGGCCTCGTCCGTCACCTGTGGATAGCCGCCGTTGCTGCTATTGCCGTGGAAAATATTGCTGCCATTGGCGTCCTGCAACAACTGATCTCCAAAGGAGCCACCGCCGAAGACATAGGGCTTGCCGGGCGTACTATCATCGACTTCAAGGACAACCTTCGGGGCCGTTGTGCCTGCCACGGCGGCCTTGATCTGGTCGATCCGCTGTTGGAGCTGCTTCACGACCGTCGCGGCGGTATCCTGCGTATCCGTCAGGCGACCCACGATCTCGATCTGCCCTGGCACCTGCGCGAAAGTGACCTTTGGCAGATCGACGACGTGCAGGCCCAGACTCGTAAGCTGCGCGTCATATTTTGTGGTCAATCCACCCTGACTTAGCACCAGATCGGGCTTCAGTCCCACAATCTTCTCCACATTGACGGTGCCATTGACGTCCGAGATCTTCGGCAGTTTCGCCAGATCGGCGGGATAGACCGTGTAGTAGTCGACGGCGACGACCCTGCTATCGAGATGCAGCGAACCCAGGATGTCGCTCACGCTCGGCACGAGCGAGACGATACGCTGCGGCGCACTCGTGGGAAACACTATTGGCGTTCCATAGGCATCGAACGCCGGGGGAGCGGTCGGCGTGGGCGTGGGAGCCGACGCGCCAGTCGTCGAGCTCTGGCCGCACGCGGCCAGCAGCAACATACAGCCTAACAAGAAAAATAGCGGGAAACGGGAAGAGATGACATTGCGCATCTGGTTGTACCTTCCTTGACAACAACAACGCTTGCTGTCACCTCGCGTCGTGGGGAGATCAACCAGAGACAAATAAGATGGAAAGCTGTTCTGGCAGCTCGCTCCTTTTACGCGAAGGATCATGAGCAGGCTCATCAGGCAGGTCTCCTGGCTTCTGGCTCGAACGCGGCTCATCGTACCTTCCCGTAAAGCGCGGTGGTGTGTATTGATGAGGTGCTCGCCAGTTACAGTAGCGCGACTGCGCCGGATTTCCACCGGCTTCCCTATTCTGCCGGAGCGAGTGCTCCCGGCCACCTGATGCAAGCAGGACAATATTCAACTGCGCCCATTATAGGCACGGCTGTTTCCAGATGTCAAACGCCCTTGTGAAGTATCCATCTTATCCCCGCACTCTTCAAAATGCATCCATACGGCCTCCACTGTAGATGCATCAGAACTCACGCTGGGAGCTTGAGCAACGTACGAACCTCACCTTCATCAGTCGCAACCAGTAGCTGGTCAATCAATTGCTCCAACTCATCCTGATCAGTAATGGCGACAATGCGCTGTTGTGCCGCATCCACTATAGACGGAAAGCGTCTTTTGATGATTTTGAGAACCGATCTCTGCAAGCATTGAAGCTGTCCTCGTAGCTCTCCTTTTTCAACCCGTTCCTGAACATCAGGATTATCATCAAGAAACCAATCATAGGCCATGTGCATGCGTAGTTCCTCCTCTACGAGCTTTTTGTCTTGCTCCGTCATTACTTTCGACCTTTGCATGATCCGCCTGAACCGAATCAGGTGAACCTTTGTTATTTTCAGTAGAGCGCGGCCTCCTCGTGCAGGCGCTTGATGTCTACGCCCAGCCCAGCCACCATGAGATAGACGCGCTCAGAGGCAGCGGCCAGGCGCTGATTGACCAGTCCCAGCACGTCACGATAGATACGTCCAAGCGCGTAGGCCGGTACGATACCCAGTCCGACCTCGTTTGTGACCATCACCAGCGTCTTCTGCCCAGTGAGCGTGGAGAACGCCTCCAACAGCGCGTCGATCTGTGCCAGCGCGCCCGCGTAGTAGCGTTCGCTGACGACCTCCTCGTCGTTGATGCCTTCCTGAGCGAATAGCCAGTTGGATACCCATAATGTGATGCAGTCCAATAGCAGCACATCGGCGACCTCCGCCGCCGCGTGTACGGCGCGCGCAAGGTCGAGCGGCTCCTCTATCGTATGCCAGCCCTGGGGGCGCACCGACTGATGGCGTTGGATGCGCGCCTGCATATCGTCGTCGCCAGCGGTCGCCGTCGCGATAAAGGCCACGCGGCGCCCGCTGCGCCGCGCCAACTGCTCGGCGAAGGTGCTCTTGCCACTACGCACACCGCCCAGGACCAGGATAAGCCCATTATGCATACATCGAAAACCTTTCTTATTTACATAAAATGTGTGATAGTACTTAATACTATTTCTCTTGATCGTTTAGAGTCTAGTATGTATACTTCCCACTAGAAAGGGAGGCCGGAGTCATGGCTCTTTCACTACCCGCTTAGCGGGATTGAAAGTTAGCGGGATTGAAAGAACCAGGCGTTGAGTACAACGACCATCAAGAGCATAACAACCTCCGCGACCTCCGCGATGGCACCGTAGCTATCGCCGGTCAGTCCGCCCAGCCGCCGCGTCGCCCACGCGCCCACCGCGACCGCCGCTAGCGTGCCAACGAGCAACACCAGCAGGCCCGCCAGGTACCCGACAACCAGCACGACGAGCAGCGCGGTGATACCCGCCACGACTAAACGCGGCGTGCTGAGGGTCTGGCGGAAGGCGGCTCCCAGGCCCGTAGGACGCGCGCTGGGGAACAGGCTCACGGTCATAATCATCGCCCAGCGCGCCGCCGGGAGCACCATCAGCACCGCCTGGGCCAACAGGTGGACGCGCAAGGTGGCGAAGAGGGCGAATTTGAGCAGCAACACACAGCAGCCAGCCAGCACGCCAAAGCTACCTACACGACTATCGCGCATGATCTCCAGCCGCCGCTCCGGGCTGCTGCCGCCAAACAGTCCGTCGCTGGAATCCATCAAGCCATCCATGTGCAGTCCGCCGGTGAGCACGACCTGGGCGACGACGAGAAACGCGGCCAGCACCAGTGGAGGGAAAAACCGCGAGGTGGCAAGCAGCAGAGCCAGGAGCACCAGGGCAAGCAGCAAGCCAACAAACGGAAAATAGGCAGCGCCGATAATCATGTCGGCGTCCTCATCCTCCGTGTCGAAGAGTCGCGTGCTACCGGGTATGGGAATGATGGAGAGAAAGCGGATGGCGGCGACCAGTTCTTTCAATTGTTCGCGCAAACGTTGTCCCAGGCCAGGTCTTATCCTAGAATGCATGAGATAGCGGGAATAATCGCGTGTTGTGCGTTTATCGGGCATGATGTATAGATCCTTCTTTATGACGTTCCATGCTCTCCGGCGTCGGTTCCTCCGTCGCCGTATCTTGAGCCGGAACACGTTTGAGGCGGGCAGGCCACTGTTCATTAAGTAAAGTGAGCGTCACATTGGGCCTTGCGCTATGTAGCCAAGGCAGGACATCAAGCGCGCTCAACGAACCGTGGTCGAGGCGCAGTTGCCATTGGCGCTCCAAAGGCATCGCCAGCAGGCTGCACAACAGGGCGCGCAACGGTCCACCGTGACTCACCAGTACAATAGCACCTTCTTGCTCATGCACGAGCTCCGTAAACGCTTGCTGTACGCGCCGTACCAGCTCCATCAATGTCTCACCGCCCGGTGGAGCAAAGTGGACAGGATCGCGAAAGAACTCGGGCTGTCGCCCGTGATGCTGCTCGATCTGCCCATAGGTCAGTCCCTCCCAGGTGCCAAAGGAAAGCTCGCGCCAGGCCGTCGTTACGTTGACTTGTAGCCCATGCGGGTGCGCGATTATCTCAGCCGTGCGCTGCGCCCGTAGCAGGTCGCTACTGTAGACAGCCGCGATGCGCTCCGCACTCAAGCGACGCGCCAACCATTGTGCCTGCCGCCGCCCCTCCGCCGATACAGGAATATCGCTATGACCACAGAAACGCTGCTCGCTATTCCATTGCGTAAGACCATGTCGCACCAGCCAGATACGCCGCGACCAGTTTTGCATAAACATAATTCTTTATCCTTTTGCATACGCATTAAATTGATGAAATGCATACTTCGTATTAGTATGTGAAAACAGGAAGCTCCATATCTAGTATATAATGTAGCGCGTCCAATCGTAGGACTTTATTTTGTAGACAGAGAAAGAGACCCCTATTTTGGAAAAAGACACACAGACACAGCGCGTACTTGACCTCGCGGCAAGCATCGAAGCGCTCGACGAAACAGCGATGGAGCAGGCCAGGGCACGCCAACAGGAACTTACAAAACCAGCGGGCAGCCTGGGCCGCCTGGAGGATCTTGCGGTGCAGATTGCTGGCATCACCCGGCAGGTCACACCTGTTATCGAACGCAAGGCGGTGATCGTCATGGCCGGCGATCATGGCGTCACGGCGGAGGGCGTCAGCGCCTATCCGTCAGCGGTCACAACGCAGATGGTGCTCAATTTTCTGCATGGCGGTGCCGCCATCAACGCGCTGGCCCGTCAGGAAGGCGCGCGCGTCGTCGTGGTGGATATTGGAGTAGCTGCCGACCTGCATTCTCCCAACCTGGTTGAGCGCAAGGTTGCCTATGGCACGGCGAATATGGCGCTCGGTCCGGCGATGACGCGCGCGCAGATGTTGGAGGCGATACAGATCGGCAGCGCTGTTTTTGAGGAGCAGAGGAAAACAGAGGGTATCGAGATGGTCGCGACGGGTGAGATGGGCATCGGCAATACCACCGCTTCGAGCGCGATCACAGCCGCAATTCTACAACTTCCGGTAGCGCAGGTCACTGGACGCGGCACCGGACTCGACGATAAGCAACTCACCCACAAGGTCGGCGTTATCGAGCGCGCCCTCGCCGTGAACGCGCCGGACGCGCACGATCCCCTTGACGTGCTTATGAAGGTCGGCGGATTGGAGATCGCGGGACTGGTCGGCGTCATCCTGGCAGCGGCTGCGCGGCGCATGCCCGTGGTCATTGACGGCTTTATCGCGGGCGCGGCGGCGCTGATCGCTGTCGAACTCAACGACAGGGTCGCCGGATACCTTATCGCCGGACATACCTCGGTCGAACAGGGGCATGCCCTGATTCTTACGCGGCTCGGCCTGCATCCCCTGCTCAACCTGGGCCTGCGCCTGGGCGAGGGAACGGGCGCAGTCCTGGCGATGGGCATTATCGAGGGCGCGCTACACACGCACCGCGAGATGCTCACCTTCGCGGAGGCAGGCGTGAGCACGCGCACCGACGAGGCGTAATCGTCGGGATTACGACAGGGCGTCCAGCATAGCCCACAGCACGTCGCATTTAAACGAGAGCGCCTTGACGGCCTCGTCCTGCAACTGCGGCGTGTTGCAATACTGGATGGTCAGTTGCAGGGCATCGTCAGAATCGGCGTGCGCCTGCGTAATGCGCGAGCGGAAGTACTCTAAGCCTTCTCCTGGTATCCAGGTGTAGTACTTTTCAAAGGCTGCGATACGTTCGTGCATCAGATCGGGCACGAACAGTTCGCTCAGCGATGAGGCGATGGCGATAGGCCAGGGCTGGCTGCGCGCGAAGTTGACATAGGCATCAACGGCAAAACGCACACCGGGAACGACGTGACGATCGTCGAGCAACTCCTCGCGCTGTAGGCCCGCCGCTTCTCCCAGGCGTATCCACGATTGGATGCCGCCCTCCTGATCGCGGGTTCCATCTTGATCGAGAATGCGCTTCAGCCAGGTGCGGCGCACTTCTTGTAGAGGACAATTGGCGATGATGGCGGCATCCTTGAGCGGCAGGTTGCGCTGATAGTAGAAGCGATTGGCGATCCAGTTGCGCACCTGCTGCTGCGTCAGTTTACCGTTGTGCATATCCTGGTGCAAAGGATGTTTGTGATGATAGTGCTCCACGCCAACGGCGCGCAGCTGCGCTACAAAGGTATCGGCATCCCAGAGGCTTGCGTGTGCCATGTCTTTCCGCTCCTTCGCTTTCTTTCCAGTAGGGATGGGCCTTGCGTCCATCCTCTTGCCATCAAGTCGTTGTGGGCCGGATGGACGCAAGGCCCATCCCTACTAAAGGTCCAACGTCAGGCCGTCCCAGCCGACCTCAGCGCCCGTCGCCCTGACCGCGGCATGTTCAGGCCCATCCTCGCGTAACATAGGGTTGGTGTTGTTGATGTGCGTATAGATGACGCGCGGAACGGAGAGCGCCGCGATCTGCCGTAAGCTGCCATCCGCGCCGCCCACCGGGAGATGCCCCATCTGCGCGGCGCTCGTCGTGCCCACACCCATCTCCTGCATCTCGTGTTCGCTCCAGAACGTTCCGTCCAGCAGGAGCGCGTCGCAGTTGCTGATGTGTGCCTTGAGCGCTTCATCCAGGGCCACGACGCCGGGCAGAAAAAGCAGGCATCCACCCGTTCGCTCGTCAATAAAGCGGTAGCCTACCTCGTCATCCGCCTGGGCCGCAACGCGCTCGCGCACATAGCGCGGTGGTTTGCCGGACAACGCAATTGCCATGTAGCGCAGCCCGCTCGCCGAACCATCCGCGTACATGAGGGGGGCAAGCTCGCGGGCAGGCTCGCGCCATGTCACGCGGCAATACGCGGACAACGTGTCGGCAAGCGTCAGGCCCGTCGAGAGAGCATTGCGCACGGACGCGGTGGCATAGATAGTGCGGTCGCCACCCTCGCGCAGCAGGAGGAGTCCTAATGTATGATCGAGGTCGGCGTCGGTGAGCAGAACGGCCTCTACAGCGGTCCCCCGCGTCACATGCTGTGGCGGCCAGAGCGAGGGCGACGACTCCAGTTGCACGCGCAGGTCGGGCGAGGCATTGAGCAAGAACCAGCGCCGCCTATCCGAGCTTAGCGCCACGCACGACTGAGCACGCGCGCGTGCCTGAATGGTCCGCGCGCGCACCCCCTGGCAATTGCCGCAATTGCAATTCCACTGCGGAAAGCCGCCGCCCGCCGCCGTCCCCAACAAACGCACAAGCATAGCTCTCTCCCCCGAAACAGCAAAACATTGCCCGCACCAGCCATCTACTAAAAGAAGCTGATCTCTTCTCGACTATCAGAAAAGGACGAGCGTCTCTTCTCAGTCCTCGTCTTCACGCGCACCCGCGTAGGCGGTACACTCCAGGCTAACACCGATCACTTCGAGCGTCGGCTTCTCCCACACAAGCGCTTCGGAAGGTTGAGAATTTGCGTGCTCCTGCACTGGCTGTGTGTCGATCTGCATAAGTTGGATTCCTTTCTGCGTGCCTATTGCTCCTCTTATGGATAGTTCAAACTATGCGATAAGTAGAGCTAAAAGTCAAGTTCGTCGATCTGTTACACTGTGAACGCCAGAGTTGAGAAAATTTTACTTATGGATAAACCGTACTGTAATCACGATTGGAATAAAGCAAGGGAGTTTTCTGCCAGCCTTATCAATAAGAATTCAATTTTTTGAGCAATTGAACGTACTTATTCGCATATATTTCAACTAAAACATGAGAAGCAGAGTAAGCAATATAACCACAACAGTAATGACTTTTGTTTCTCTATAGAATTCTTCAATTCTTTACCCTTTCTTTACTAGATTATTACCTTATTCCTATTCCTCTATTGCTTGTTGCTTGCGCATAATAGCGGTGCGTTATACTTGTGTAGCATTTACGAGGGAAATGGTGGTAGTTTCTTTTGCAGCCAGTATTTTATGCAAGAGATTGTCCATTTAAAAATGAATGTCATTTTTGCTGAGCTTCCTTATATTACTGTAACGCCATTCTCTCCCTGCCATCTAGCAGCAATGTAGCTCAAGCATAATGAAGTGAAAGAGGAATTTGTGAACAACAAGATACGTAGAGAACAGGCATCGACAGAATCCAGGGTGGATGCCCAGGGAGAATTAGCAAGCATGGGAGCATTTGCCGGGCCTTCCAGCAGGCGGATGGTGCTGAAAACAGGACTGGGATTGGCCGTTGTCGCCAGCGGAGTAGGAGCATGGCTGGATTTCCAGCGCGGCTCTGCCTTCGCAGCACCACCACCACCTCCACCTGCTCATGGAACCCCGACGCCCAATGCCGCAGTCCAGTGGAACAATGCCGCATTGCAGGCCATTCGCGATACCAGCCCCGGCCCCACAATAGGTTCACGAGCGCTGGCTATCATGCATACCTGCATGTACGATGCCTGGGCCACCTACGATCCCAAAGCCCTTCCCACGCGTCCCAATGGTATTCCCCGGCAGAAGGCACCAAAGGATGTGAGCCAGGCGGTCAGTTATGCCGCGTACCGCGCCCTGATGGACCTCTTCCCAAGGGACGCAGCGGTCTTTAATTCATTGATGCAGAGCCTGGGCTTCGATCCCAATAACACCACGACCGATACTAAGACACAGGCAGGGGTTGGCAATGTCGCCGCGCAGGCAGTCATTTCCTACCGCCATAATGATGGCTCGAACCAGCTCAATGGTTACGCCGATACGACCGGCTATGTCCCAGTCAATACGCCCACTCAGCTCAACGATCCCACGAAGTGGCAACCGCTGCTGGTGAATGGCAATGCGCAACAGTACACGACTCCGCACTGGGGCACCGTGACGCCTTTCGCGCTGACATCAGGCTCGCAGTTCAGGCCCACTACCGGTCCCGCGCTCGATTATAGCAATCCCAACGGCACCTATATGAGCCAGGCCAATACGATTATCCAGTACAGCGCCCAACTCAACGATACGACGAAAACGATTGCCGACTACTGGGCCAACGGTCCGCACTCTGAAACCCCTCCCGGCCACTGGGAGCTCTTTACGCAGTTTGTCTCGGCCCAGTACATTTCGGCGAAGGACAAACACGCCCTGACTGATGATGTCTTGCTGTTCTTCGCGCTCAGCAATGCCGTGTTCGATGCCGGTATCGCTTGCTGGGACTGTAAACGCCACTACGAGTATGTGCGACCGATCACTGCGGTGCGCTACCTGTTTACCGGTCAGCAAATAACCGCCTGGGGCGGCTATAACCAGGGGACACAGACCTTTGATGGTGGCCAATGGCTCCCTTACCAGGAAGCAAACGTGGTGACGCCGCCATTCCCTGAATATGTTTCGGGGCACAGCACCTTCAGCGCGGCTGGCGCGTACATTTTGCAACAGGCGACACAATCAGATACCTTCGGTAACTCATTCACTTCACCGGCTGGGAGTTCACAAATCGAGCCGGGTTTCGCACCCTCTCAGAGCGTAACTCTTTCCTGGCCGACCTTCTCAGCTGCCGCTGCGGAGGCGGGCATCTCGCGCCAGTATGGAGGCATCCACTTCAATCAGGGAGATCAGGATGGACGCGCGCTCGGCAAACAGGTCGCCACTCAGGTTGCGACAAAGGTATTGACGTACCTCAATGGAACGAAACTTTAATCCGCTTGTGCGAGATAACCCAACACCGGGTAGTACTGGTGTCGGGTTATCTCGCACGCTGAATTTGTCCGCCTCCTCCATAAATGGGTAATCATACGCATAATTTTTTGCACCTTCTGGACTATTCTTTTAGAGAACAAGAATAAGTTCTCTCATGCCTGAATAAAGTACGCGACCTGGGGTTATGATCTAAACCATTCTCAGATACCCTCTATAGAAATATTACTCATTTTGATGAACTAAGGAAAAATGCCGAAGCGAGGAGGCCAACTATGTTTTGTAACCGATGCAGAATAAATAACGCTAATAATGCCAATTACTGCCAGAATTGCGGGCAACAGCTAGAGATAACGGGTCTGAACGATCCAACCGCGCTTTCTGCCTTGCCAATAGATGATCCGACCGTACTTTCTTCTCCACCAGTATACGCCTTAGCCTACGGAAATACCTCTTCCGTCAGGGATGTTTACCGTTCGATAGGGCCGAATACCCCACCACCACCGCCACCTCCGAATACACCCGCAGTTGGTATTGCGCACCCTTATGAGCAACAACCCCTTCCGGCGCGACGGAAAAAGAGCTGGATTATACCGATTTGTTTTGCTTTGATTGTCCTACTCATGATTGCCGTGGGAAGTTATGTATATAGCAATCGTTCGACACCAGGCAAGACACTCAATACGGTATGCAATGCATTCAAGAATGGTGACTTTCCAACAGTCTATAACCAATATTCCAGTAGTTATCAGCGCCAGTTGGGTGGAGAAGCGTATTGGGAAGCCACCACAAAACAAAATTTCAGTAGCCAGGGTGGATTGCTGAATTGTACTTATAGCAATGTCAGCAACGCCAGTTCGACAGGCTCAGCGGTGATGAGTCTGACCTTTGGGAACGGCTATGGAACAGCAGAAACGTTCAAGCAAGCATTGATAATGGAAAACGGTGCCTGGAAAATCAGCAGTTCAACGCGTTTGACATAACATACATCGCATGATGGCCTTCAATGCAAGAGAAAAGAGCCACTTACAGTCATGTCACAGAATCATCACAGAGGAATCATGATCTATCTATCGCTCATCTTCCCTCTTGACATTCCTTCTGTTCTCAGCTACTATCTAACCAGGTAGTTTTTTAACTATCTGGTTAGATACAAAGAGAGATGTGACAAGCATGGCCGAACCGCGACGCGTGAGAGAACACAATGCAAAGGCTACGCAAGAGGCAATACTGAACGCAGCAGAAGCGATCTTTGCCGAGCACGGTTTTGATGGGGCGCGTATCGACGCCATCGCGGCAGAAGCGGGCTACAACAAAAGCCTGATCGGCCAGTATTTTGGCGACAAGCTTGGCCTCTACGCAGAGGTGCTTAAGCGGGTTGACAGAGAAATAACTGAACTCCAGACTCGTTTCAACGCTTACTTGCTTGAGGATGAGAGCATTGCCTCTAACGCTCACATATTCAAAGCGTTCCTCGAAACAGCTATTGGAACATTGTTTGATTATCTATTCGCACATCCGCGCTTTATGCGAATGTTGACGTGGGAGATGGCTGAGGGCTGGCAGACGTACGCAAAGGCCATCCCACAATTGCAGGTAGAAGATAATGAGCCGTTCGAGGCGCTTTTTCACAAGGTACACAGCGCGGGACTGCTCAGGTCCGGTTTCTTTACCCTGATACAACTGACGATGATCCTACAGATTTGCCAGTCCTATCTTGCCTATCTCCCCCTCTATCAGATGGTGCTCCCAGGTGAAGATGTTTCCTCTACGCAAGCCATCGCACGCGCACGGGAGTATATCGTTACCTTTATCGTCGCCGGGATGATGGTCGATCCCCCGGAGATGCTGCCGTAGAAGCGATCATTACATTCCAGAGAGGAAAAACGGATGTCTACTATCATTCAAATCAATCAGCTCACCAAAAGCTACGGTCAGAGCCGGGGTATTATCAAGGTTACGTTCGCCATTTCTGAGGGTGAGGTCTTTGGCTTTCTGGGTCCTAACGGCGCTGGCAAAACCACGACCATGCGCGTCTTAATGGGCCTGCTGCACGCGAACAGTGGTAGCGCGACGATCGGCGGGCTGGACTGCTGGGCAAAGTCCACTGATGTCAAAAAGTTGGTTGGCTATCTGCCCGGTGAATTCGCCTTCGATCCCGGTCTGCGCGGTGCGCAGATCATCGAGTACCTTTCGCACCTGCGCGGAGGCGTAGACCAGTCCTACCTGCGCAGTCTGGTGGAGCGGCTGGGCCTCGATCCCAGCAAACGCTTCCGCGAGTATTCGCATGGCAACAAACAAAAGCTGGGGCTGGTGCAGGCATTTATGCACCGACCGCGTGTGCTCATCCTGGATGAACCCACCAGCGGCCTGGATCCACTCAATCAGCAGGAATTCTACAAAATGGTGGCTGAAGTGCGCGCTGAAGGCGGGACGGTCTTCCTTTCCTCACACATCCTGCCAGAGGTCGAACATACCTGCGACCGGGTGGCGATCATTCGCGCGGGACAGCTGGTAAAGATCGATCATGTCTCGGCGCTCAAGGACATCCACGAGCGCGACATGGAAATCAGCTTTCCTGGACCGGCCCTGGTAGACTGGTTCAAACCTGTCGCAGATGTGACCAGCGTGGTTCAGGGTGCCGATGAGCGCACCCTGCAATTGAACGTGAAGGGTCCATTGACGGAGGTCATTCGCATCGCAGGCGACCACCAGGCAACAAACTTTGCAACCCGTGAGCCGACGCTGGAAGAAGTCTTTCTGCACTTCTACGAGCCAGAGCAGAAGTCTTCCGTACTTGCCTAAAAACCAGGAGGTGCATTATGTTTCGCAGCATTTGGAGCAAATCACTCAGAGATTATCGGGTAACTATCCTGGCCTGGGGCCTTGGATTGGGCGTGCTCATGGCTGCGGGGTTGGCAGAGGCTACACCAACAGTGATTGCAGCCTTTGCCAACCTCGCGACGCTCTTCCGCTTTCTCGGCGATCCCTATGCGATCCAGACACCCGAGGGCTTTATTACCTTTCGCTGGATGGGGGCCTTCTTGCCACTGCTACTCAGCTTCTGGCCCATCCTGGTCGGAGCACGCCTGGTGCGCGGAGAAGAGGAACGTGGCACGCTGGATGTACTCCTCGCCACGCCACAGACACGCACACGCCTGCTGCTCTCGAAAGTCGGAGCGCTCGCTAGCGCGCTGATCCTGATTGCGGTGCTGTTTGCTCTGGGTACCGTGGCAGGCGAAGCGCGTCTCGGCGGTGGGCATATCGCTATGCTCAGGGCGCTGTTGGCCGGGCTTAATCTGGGCTTGTTGGCCTTCTTCTTCGGTATGGTGGCGCTGCTGCTCTCCCAATTGACCATCAGTCGCGGCGTCGCGGCGGGCTGGACGAGCGGCTTGCTGCTGCTCACCTTGCTCCTGGATAGTACTGGACGTCTGGTCAACGGGAGCTGGGTACAATACCTCTCGCCGTTCTATTACTACAATCTCAACCGACCGCTCATTCCCAGTTTCCCTGATCAACCAGTAGCGGTGCTGCTGTTGCTGGGTCTCTCCTTACTCTGCTTAGGGATAAGTCTTGTCCTCTTCACCCGGCGCGATATCGGCAGAGCGGCCTTCTCGTGGCAGCGCAAGCAGGCATTCAATAACCAGCAGGCGTTGCACAGTCTGGGCCGGGCTGAGCGCGCATTCTCCACGCGCAACGTGAGCCTGCATACCCTCTCTGAACAGGGCTGGCCTGCCTTCTGGTGGCTGTTCGGCGTTGTGGTCTTGTGTGTCTATTGCTTGCTGCTGGCTTTATACATCCAGCAGCCGTTCGACAAACTCGTGCAAGAGACACCTTTGCTGCAACAACTCTTATTCGACACCCCTACTAACACCAACACGGCTCTGCTGGGCACCTTCCTCTTCACATTCATGCCTGCGCTGGTCGCGATCTTTGCGCTGGTTCTGGCCTTGAAGTGGTCGGAAGACCTGGAAAACGGACGGCTGGAACTGATTTTCAGCACTCCGCAATCCCGGATACGGGTATTACTGGAACGCTTCGGCGCGAATGCCCTCGTACTCCTACCGGCTCCTGTCCTGACCTGGCTCGCTATCACGATCGGAGCACAGCTCGCCCATCTCTCCGTCGACCAGGGAAGAGCGTTGGCCGCCAGCTTCAACATGCTCCCTATGGCGCTGATTACTATCAGTCTGGTCTACGCTCTGGCTGGGCGCATACGCTACAATGCTCTACTGGGCATCCTGGTCGCGTATCTCGTCCTGTCCTTCGTAGAGGAATTGCTCGAAGGGATGATTCAATTCCCTGCCTGGCTTATGTCACTCTCCATCTTCCACCTGTACGGCAACCCGGTTTTCCTGGGCATGAACTGGAACAACTTCCTGGGCATGACTGCCGTGGCCGCGATCCTACTGCTGCTTGGCCTTGTGCAGTTCCGCTCCGCCGATATCAAGCTCGGCTGAATACGACAAACATAGACGCTGAGGGTCAGGACAAGAAAGTTCTATTGGTCTGCTACCCTCAACGCTCTAGAATAGGAATAATGGCCGCTGCGATCACAGACGATACATCTCAGGGCACACCTCATGCTACAATACTGGTATGCTTGCGCGTCTTTATGTATTAGAACCAGATTATGAGAAACTGAGGGAGTGGTATGGCATATCAAGACAATAGGGATGACATGGAGAGCCTGATCGGGCAGCAGCTCGACAACTTTCGCGTGATCGAGCGCATCGGGGCGGGCGGTATGGCAACGGTCTTCCGCGCATACCAGCCCTCCCTCGATCGCTATGTGGCGATTAAGGTTCTGCCGACAAAGCAGGCGCAAGATCCGATCTTCTTCAAGCGCTTTGTGCAGGAGGCACGCTCGATCGCCCGCCTGGCTCATCCCAATATTGTGCATATCTATAACTTTGGCGAAGAGGGCGACATTAAATATATCGCGATGGAGTATGTCGATGGCGGGACGCTCAAGCAGCGCCTGGGCAAGCCGCTGCCTGTGCGGCAGGCGGCTGATTTCGTCATTCAGGCTGCACAGGGGCTGGCGTGCGCCCATAGCAACGGCATCATTCACCGCGATATCAAGCCAGCAAATATGCTCCTGCGCAAGAACGGACACCTCCTGCTCACTGACTTCGGGCTGGCGAAGATTCTTGAAGATACGACGAATATCACGCGGACGGGCGCGCGGCTGGGTACTCCCCACTATATGTCGCCCGAACAGGGGACCGGACGGCCTGTAGATGCACGTACGGACATCTACTCGCTGGGCATTGTTCTGTTCCAATGCCTGGCAGGCGAGCCGCCCTTCTCCGCCGATAATCCGCTCTCCATGAGCGTCAAGCACCTGCAAGATCCGCTCCCGGTGCAGAAGCTGACGATCAACAATTCCGTGCCCGATCCCATCGTACAGATCATTCTGAAGATGGCGGCTAAGCAGCCGAACGAGCGCTACCAATCGGCGCATGAGCTGATCGATGCCCTGAGCAATGCGGTCACGGCAACTGAGGCGATATCACGCCGCAACGTGCTGGGACACCTTGCCGCGCCCGTTGCGCCTCCGCCGAGCGCCACGCCGCCTGCATTGGAGCAGCAGAACAACAACGCGGGCCGCGCCTGTTTCCGCTGCGGTGAGCCGAATAAGGACTCGCGCCTCTTCTGCACCGTTTGTGGCTATGACCTGTCGAATAAGAGGGCCAGCGCGGACCGTTACAAGGCTGCCAACGGTCTTCCGCTGCTTGCGCGCCTGTCGCCACAGAGCGGACCGCTGGCCGGGCGGGCGCTGCGCTTCCACCAGGACACCACAACCATCGGGCGCGCTACAGGCAATGATCTCGTGGTAACAGGCCGCACCGTTTCGCGCTATCACGCGCACCTCAACTTCGTCGAAGGCCGCTGGTACGTGGAGGATCTTCAGAGCGCAAATGGGACGAAGGTCAACGGCAAGCGTATTCAGGAGCGCACGTTTCTCAAGGATGGCGACCTGATCAATTTTGGGGATGAGCGCGTCGTCTTCAATATCGTTACAGGCAACCAACCCGGTATGGGCAATATCGCCAATGGGTCGCGCCCGCAGAGCGGTCCACTCCAGGGCCGCAGCGCCTGAACGGCTCATTGCAATTGTGGTGCAGTCCAGACCTGGGCGCTGTGGTCCATGCTGCCAGAGACGATCAGGCGTCCGTCAGGAGACCAGGCAACCGACCATAAGCCCTTCTTGTGCCTGGTGTAGAACACAACCGGCTCTCCATCGGCAACCTTCCAGACGACTACGAGCGGCAGGCCACCACAGGCTGCGGCAAGCATACGCCCATCCGGCGACCACGCGATCGCTTCTACGCCGTTCACGGAAACGTTGCTGCTGGTAGGGACGTTATACGAGATGGAGAACTTCCCCGTCAAAGCGTTCCACACCTGGATAGTACCGTCCTCGCTGGCCGAGGCAATGAGATGGCTCTCGACTTGAGGCGACCAGGCGACGCTGCGCACCGTCCTGTTATGCCCCGTGTAGGCCGTGACGAACTGCCCATTGGTGGCATTCCAGACATAGACCGTGTTGTCGCCAGTCGTGAGATGGGGATTCTTATCGCCGGAAGCCGAAGCGATATACCTATCATCACGCGACCAGGCAACGCCGAACACCGGACTTTTATGCAGCGTGAACGTCAGCTCGCGCTGGCTCGTCTGCGCGTTCCAGAGCTGCACCTGGGTGTCCTCGCCCCCAGATGCAATGAAGCGTCCGCTGTGCGACCAGGCCAGCGTGCGCACCGGCTTCTCATGCCCGCTATACGGCGATGCAAGCAGGTCCCGTCCGGTTTTTGCATACCATACACGCACCTTGCCCACCTCGTCGCCGGAGGCAATATACGCGCCATCGGGCGACCAGAGCGCGACCTTGACCGGATTTGCCTTGAGAGGCGGCACGATCTTCTCCTGTTTATGGCCCAGGTAGACCAGCGCGTTCCCTCCATTCGTCGCGTCCCATATCTGCACCGTTTCGTCTTTATCGGCGGCGGCGGAAGCTATGCGCCTGCTATCGGGCGACCACGCCACCGACTTTACCTCGTCAACATGCTTTGTGTAAGTAAAAAGAGTCGTGCCGGGAGGAGTTGGCGTTGAGCGCACTCTCGGCGGCGACGGCGGCGGTAGAGGCTGCGCACCAGATTTTCCTCTGGACACCAATTCGAAGGCTGCTATACCAGTGCCTATTACAACAGCGAAACCGAGCAACGTCCCTACCACTGTACGACGCGAGGGACGCCGGGACGGTGCGGCAACTGGAAGAGCTTGTGGCGCATACGGAGGTAAGACTGGCGGAACCTGGGCGGGAGAAGTTTGTACAGGCGGAGCTGGTATGGGCGGATCCGGGAGAACCTGGGCGGGGGAAGTTTGCACAGATGGAACAGACACGGGCGGAACGCGCGAGGGTGGAATGGTTGGTGATCCCTGCAAGTCGCTCAAGTGGGTCCGTATCGACTCTTCGAGATCTTCTGCTGGTTGAAGTGGGAGGACTGTGGGTAGCTCATTGCTCGCATCGTCCAGAGCCTGCGCGAATGCCTGCACGCTAGCAAAACGCTCATCGGGATTCTTTGCCAGCGCTTTGAGCACCACCTTTTCTAGAGCGGGCGAGATAGTGGCATTGATGGTACACGGCGGCGGAACGGGCGTGCCTAGCAACTGGGTAAGCACTTCAGTATACGAGCCTTCAAATGGGCGACGACCGCACAGCCACTCATAGGCCACAGCGGCCAGCGAGTACTGGTCGCTGGCGAAATGTGGTTTGCCTTTTGCCTGTTCAGGTGCCATATAATACAGCGTTCCGGCGATCTCTTGCAAGCTCAGAGAATGGCTGGAAGGCAGCTCCAGCGACAGCCCAAAATCGCTGAGCCACAGCCCGCCCTCTGGTCCGAGCAGCATATTTTCTGGTTTGATATCGCAATGAATGATATTCTGACTATGCGCGTACTGCAACGCATCAGCCGCCTGGTGGACATACTGTACGACTTCGAAGGGTGCTAAACAACTTCTTTTGGGATAACGCTTGCGCATACTACCGTTCGCGGCATACGCCATCGCGAGGTAGAATACCTCGCCCTCTACGCCACAATCATACGCCGGAACAATATGCGGATGCACCAGTTGACCAATGATCTCCGCTTCTTTGAGAAAATTTACCCGCTCGTGCTCGGGCAAACGCACACGCATAATCTTGAGGGCGACGTGCATCTTGAGATATATGTGCTCCGCCAGATAGACATAAGAGAATGCACCCTGCCCGATAAGCTGCAGTAAGCGGTATCTGCTGAGCTGATAATCTTGAGGGTTCTGCATTTTTTATACCCCTTCTATTTGTTGGAACAGGTAGAAATATGTTCTATTCAGGTCGTTTGTGGAGCTACATATTGTTATTATACTCTATACATATGGTAACAGGGAAATGTAGGAGACGCGGTCGTGCCAGGGGACGGGTTGGTGGATGGGGCGCGGCGGGATGGGGCGCGGCGGGCTTGTAAACCGCGCCCCTATATCATGATGTGCGTTCTTGCATTATATACGTGTAACATATATGGGGAATTAATCAGGGATATTGAGATTAGCGAGACCAGCGACCCTTGTCCTGCGACCAGGGCGAGGGAGAGCTGGAACTCAGGCGCTGCTCTATTTCTAGCATAATCTGTTTGCGCGAGATCTTGCCCTGCGCTATAAGTGGCTTCACCAGAGGGTCACGCGTTATCTGGTCGATAAAGCGGTCCCTATTTTCAAGCTCCAGGCCCGCTGGATAGCTTTCGCGCGTCAGGGCAATGGCCTCGACGATCACCCGACCCACAATATCTTCGCTACTCTCGATGGGCGCGGTGGCCTCCTGAAATGCTTCTGCCGGGGCGCTCTCTCTAGAGGGAAGCCTTTGCAGAGCGAGCCAATCCTGCAACTCCTGCACCTGGTCGGCGGCGAAGGTTAATGGTGTTTGCAGGTGCGCCGCTGCTATCGTCAAGGTGCCATCTTCTGTGAGAGTAAATGTATACGCGCCAATCGTTCTAGCAATCTTGCTCATCAAATATCTCTTTCAACTTGCTTTCCTAGTAGGAGTCTGCCTGGCGAGCAGGCCAGACGACCCCTACTGAAGAGCATCACGCCTTCTTCGCCGTAAAGGTGATCGTGATGACGACCTTGTTCTGCGAAACGGCAACATTGGCCAGATTGGGCGGTTGAATGCCGAAATCCGTCATAAAGATGGTGCTGGTCGCCTTGCCCGTTATCATATTATCCTGCACTTTGCCCTGTACGTCAAAGGTCTCTTTGTTGGTTTTGCCATGCATTATCATGTTGCCAACAAGCTGAAAGTGGACGTTATCTCCCTCGCTGTAGTTTACCGGCAGACCCTGGGTGGAGACAGAGTCGAAGGTTGCATAGGGATACGTGTCCGTCTCCAGCGCGTTTTGTCGCACGTAGTCATCGCGGCGCGGCGAATCCGTCTGTAGCGTGCGCAGGTCAACAACAATGTGCATGGCCTCGACGACCGGGGATGCGCCGGTGCGTATGTGGAAATTGCCCTGCACATTGTGCGTTGTGCCGATTGCATCGTTGTTCGGTTTATTCTCAAAAATCAGGTTCTCGAACACGCTGTAGGCTGCCATGGTCTGGGCGGGCACGATCTGACACGTCCGTAAAGCGGCCAATGCTCCCGATGTGCCTGAGGTCGTGGCCGCTGCCGACGGCGTTGTAACCGCCGAGGTTGCTACCGGCCCCGGAGCGGTATGCGGAGGATTAACGGTACTGGCAGCACGCGACGCGTATACCGCGCCACCGGCAACAAGAACAACGACAATAACGGCTCCAATCAGCCAGATGGAACGTCTCTTCATAAATTCTCCTCAATATATCTCTTCAGTAGGGATGGGGCTTGCCTTCATCCGGCCCAATGACCGCGCTTCGGCCCCTCATTAATATATCTCTTCAGTAGGGATGGGGCTTGCCTCCATCCGGCTCGGCACACGGCGTCAGTCCATCTTTCACTGTACATTAGTACGCTCAGGGTTACGCGAGCCCGGCATCCTCCGAAACGCCGAGCGCCAGGGCCATCCAGTCCATCTCTGCGCGCCCCTTTGCGACTCCGGTCAGCAGACGGTCATGAAGCAGACTGGCGAGCGGCATGGGAACGCTTGATTGCGCCGCCGTTTGTAGGGCCAGGTTGACATCCTTCAAGCCTAAGCGCATCTCAAAGCCGACCGGCGTGTACTGCTTATTGGCGATTGCGCGACCGTAGTTCTGATAGATGGTGCTGGCGAACATGGTCTGGCTGAACATCTCAATTACCGCCGTGCGCTCGACGCCGTTCTTCTCCGCCAGTGTCAGAGCCTCCGCCATCGCCTCCATAGCCGCCGCGATCAGGAAGTTCCCGCTCACTTTGACGAGGCTGGCTGCTTCAGGTGCCTCGCCAAAGTCGAACGTCTTCTGGCCGATAGCCTCCAGAACCGGCCTGACGCGCTCTTTGGCTGCCTGTGGGCCAGCGGAGACGATCCAGAGCTTCCCTGCGGCGGCGGCCTCTGGACGACCAAAGACGGGCGCGGCCACATAGGCACACTCGCGCTCAGCGTGCAGCTCGCCCAGACGACGCGCGGTGGCGGGCGCGATAGTGCTCATAGAGATATGAACGCCGCCCGGTCCCAGCCGCGCCAGGATACCATCTTCGCCCAGGGTGATGCTCTCCAAGGCGCTATCGTTAGCCACCATGCTCACGACGATGCCGCCCGCTTCCACCACGTCGCACGGACGCGTGACCTGTTGCGCGCCCTGTTCGACCAGCGGCTGCGCCTTGTGCGCGGTACGATTATATACACGCAAAGCAAAGCCCGCTTTTAAAATATTGGTAGAAATAGGCTGGCCCATGTTGCCCAGTCCTATAAAGCCAATCGTTTCGCTCATGATGCCTCCTTGAATTGTAGTAAAAATCTCCGTGGTAACTATCTTACTACATTCTCTGAACTTCAGAGCAACTCTTCAGTAGAGATGGGCCTTGCGTCCATCCGGGTGCTCACTCTCCCGATGGCGAACTGGATGGACGCAAGGCCCATCCCTACTGAATTTTAGGGAGGCAAAGCGATGGCTTGACTTTCACACTGGAAATAGTGAACAATCAGACTATGTAGATTTCACAGCAAGTCTACCGCGTGCTTTCAAGAAAATGGCTAGCAAAGGTTAAATGAATGACACTTCGCATCATCCAGGTAGGTATGGGCGGCTGGGGCCGCAACTGGACAAAAAATATCGTCTCCCAGAACAAAGACGTTGAGCTGGTGGGCTGCGTTGACGCTGTGCCTGAGATACTGTCTCAGGCACAGCAGGAACTCAGTAGCCTCAGCGCCGCGCACTATTTTCCCTCGCTCACCGAGGCGCTCGCCGCCGTCGAGGCCGACGCGGTACTGATTACCGCCAGTTTGCAGGGACACGTGCCAGTCGCCCTGGAGGCGCTGGACGCGGGTAAGCATGTATTGATGGAAAAACCTTTTGCGCCCACGATCGCCGAGGCGCAACGCGTTATCGATAGCGCGTCCCAGCATGGGCGCATCCTGATGATTAGCCAGAACTATCGTTACTATCCGGCGATGCGCGCAGTGCAGGAGTTGTTACGCGCCGGGACGCTCGGCCCCATCGGGACCGTCAATCTGGATTTTCGCCGCTACGACAATACGGCACCACGCGAGACGCACCGCCATTATCAACTCTGGGAGCCTCTGCTGGTGGACATGTCCATCCACCACTTCGATCTGATGCGCATGTTGCTTGACCAGGAACCGGTGCGCATCACCTGCCAGACGTGGAATCCGCCCTGGAGCAACTTCGTCGAGGCGGCAGCCGGGAGCGCAACGATCACCTTCGACGGCGGCACGGTCCTCAATTATCGCGGCAGCTGGGTCAGCATGGCCCCGCAAACCAACTGGGCCGGCGAGTGGAACATAGAATGCGCGGGCGGCGAGATTCTCGCGACCAGCCGTGGCGATAAGCCCGAGTATGCTGCCATCCGCCCGCTGGGCAAGCGCCTGCGCGCCCTCAAGCTGCCGGAGGTACCTCTGCAAGATCGCAACGGGACGCTCGCCGCCTTCGTACAGGCCGTGCGCACAGACGAGGAGCCCGAGACCTCCGGTCGCCGCAATCTCAAGACGCTGGCACTCATGCTAGCAGCCGTTGAGGCATCCGTCTCCGGCCAGCCCGTGACCATTACGCCCGATGCGGTCGTGCATTCTGAGAAGTGAGCTCCAATGCAACCTTCCAACACGATAGAGCGTGTCTACTACGTGGATATGCTGTATTGTAGTACTCTGTTAGCGTATCTGTACAGAAAGGGAGCACTTAATGAAATATACACATCTTGGACGAACGGGCCTTGTGGTGAGCCGTCTGGTCCTGGGCACAATGAACTTTGGGCCGGAGACGAGCGAGCCCGATAGCTACGCTATTATGGATCGCGCCCTCGAACACGGCATCAACTTCTTCGATACCGCGAACGTCTACGGCTGGCGCAAGGGCGAGGGCTATACGGAGCAGATTATTGGGCGCTGGCTCGCGCAAGGTGGGCAGCGCCGCGAGAAGATCGTGCTGGCGACTAAAGTCTACGGCGATATGGGCGATTGGCCCAATCAGTCGAAACTGTCCGCGCTGAACATCAAGCGCTCCTGCGAGGATAGCCTGCGCCGCCTGCAGACCGATCATATCGACCTCTTCCAGATGCATCATCTCGATCGCGCCACGCCCTTCGAAGAGATCTGGCAGGCGATGGAGCAACTGGTGCAGGAGGGCAAGGTTATCTACGTGGGCAGCAGCAACTTTGCGGGCTGGGCCATTGCGCGTGCTAATGAGATCGGGCGCAACAGCCGCTTCCTGGGCCTGGTCTCAGAGCAGAGCCTCTACAACCTGCTCAGCCGTACCATCGAGTTAGAGGTGCTGCCCGCCTGTGAAGCGTACGGCATGGGCGTCATTCCGTGGAGCCCGCTCAGCGGTGGCCTGCTCGCGGGCGCGTTGCGCAAGGCGGAGCAGGGACGCCGCTCCCAGTCGCGCATCCAGGACGAGGTCGAGAAGAACCGCTCGCAGCTGGAGGCGTATGAGCAGCTCTGTTCCAGACTCGGCGAAGATCCGGCGCACGTCGCACTCGCCTGGCTGCTGACCAATCCGGTCGTCACAGGCCCAATCATCGGTCCGCGCACGCAAGAGCAGCTCGACGGGACGCTGCGCGCCCTCGACATCGAACTGTCCGAGGAGACGTTGAACAAGCTCGACGAGATCTTTCCAGGTCCGGGCGGTCCCGCGCCGGAGGCGTATGCCTGGTAAGCATATAGATTATATATTGGTGCCGGAGCAATCGATACTTACCTGTGGCTGCACACACAGAAAAAAGCATCTGTTGCTCCTATATACACTTAGATCCTCCACTTAGACAAGCGAGGGAAAAGCATCACTTAGTGAGGAAGCCGTACGTTCTCGTAGCCACCGCTCAAAGTTCACCGCTGGTAGCGGATGCGACAGGTAATATCCCTGTATCACATCACAACCGAACGC
>JALYTQ010000055.1 GCA_030854195.1 Chloroflexota bacterium | reverse complement strand
GGCTGTTCTCCATTATAATTCGTATTGCCTGCCAGGGAAGCAGGCATGGGAGGAACTCTGAAAAAGTTCTTTGGCTGCGTGGAAGCAGGTGAGGGGGCGGAAGAAAAGTCGAATTGCGCGGCAGATAGAGCATTATTGTAACCACAATTTTTGCAATAGGGTTCGTTGATGGGAAGCGGCGTTCTACACCGTTGGCAGGGAAGTGTTTGCATACCTCCATATGGTGGATAAGCTGAGGACATAAAACAACCTCCAAAAGTTAACCCGATATCGTGAATATCTCACGCGCTACACTGACTATCCAGCTTCAGGCACGTCGATACTCTATCCGGGTACACAAATATATAGGCGCTCTTAACACTGCATTGATAGTAGAACGAACGAGGGTAGCAATTTAACTCAGGGATAGGACTGGTATCTCACGGCGGATGTCAAAGCGCAACAGTCCATGCGCGCGCCGGATGGCAGCTTCCACCTCAGCGGGAGTATCGCCTCTGGCAAAGATAAAGCCGAGATAGCTCGCCCCCTCCGGTAGCGGCGTCAAGGCGTGATGCAACTTCGCGGTAATCTCGACGCCCGTTATTAAAGGGACCGCCTCGGCCTCCTCTACGCCGTGGACGGCCTTCAGGATACCGGCAGCCGGAATAGGGATCATCATGACGCCGACGGCGTGTGCATCGCGCTCAATGCTCGTGATCTCCTCACCAACCGCGTGGCGGAGAATCAGTTCTTCCAGACAGATGCCGGAGCCAAACTCCAGCACGGTTGAGCAGAGCCCGCCGATCGAGCGCCCGGCAATCTCCAACATCCACGGGCCGCGCTCGTTGACGCGCAGTTCAGCGTGCACAGGCCCCTCGCGCAAACCAAGCGCGGCGGCGGCAAGCGCGACACTGTGCGCTATCTCCTCCTGCGTCGCCGCTGGTAAGCGCGAAGGAGTCACGTAGATCGTCTCTTCGAAGAACGGTCCATCCAGCGGATCAGGCTTGTCGAAGAGCGTTAGTACTTTTAGCTGGCCGTGCGTCAAAATGCCCTCCAGGGCAACCTCGAAGCCGGGAATAAAGTCCTCTACCAGGAAAGTCGTCGCGTGCTCCACGTATCCCTCCTGTATCAACAGGCGTTTGAGACGCATGAACGCCCGCACGAACTCATCGCTTGTATTTGCGCGTATCACGCCCCGGCTGCCAGAGAAACGCAGCGGCTTCAGCACGCAGGGAAAAGAGACCTGTTCGGCGATCCAATACGGGTCCTGGCTCAACACAAATTCGCGAAAGATGGGACAGGGAGCGCCACCAGCGGTCATCAGCATGCGCATCAGCAGCTTGTCACGGGCCGCCTCGGCAGCCTGGGGCGAATTATGCGAGAGTCCCAGCGCCGCGCTGGCATAAGCCGCCAGTTCGCTGGCCGCGTCATCTACCGAGAGAATTGCCGTCAATGGATGCTGCTGCGCAAACTTGACAATGGTGCGCAGCGATTCCTCTTTATTGGTGAAATCAACGCCCAATGGCACATGCCAGTAGTCGGCCAATGTTTCAGGAAGGTCGATGCCCACAACGATCTCCAGATCGAGCCGTTGCGCCGCGCTCACAAAAGCGCCAGCCCGGTAGGTGGCGGGCGACATCAATAGTAGAATGCGTTTTCTTTCCTCGATTGCCATATACGTGCTCGGATCTCTATATTTTCTTTGGGTGATACTGATCGTGTTTATCTATTATGCAGAAGCTATCATCTCTCCATCGGATCTGATCCGTGAGCCAGAACCTGCTTCTATAGCGTAACGCCACTATAACATAGGCGCTCTCAAAAAGTAAATCACCCTGCCGCTCGTCATAGTACGCGGCAAGGCTCTAGCGTGCAAGAAGCGCGCTCCCCTCGATACACAGGCGCGCGATCTGCGCGAGGCCATCGCCGATCGGAGGAACGACCATATGCTCCTCAAGCGTGTGCGCCCGCTCCACATACGTCACGCCAATGCAGAGCGATGGAATATGCAGGCTCATTGGAATATTGGCATCCGTGCTCGCAGCTACGAACTTCGGCTCGATGCCGAGGTCGCTGAGCGTGCGCGCCGCGAGCTGCACGAACGGATCGGACAGACTGCGACTGCCAGCGGGCCGCTCGCCCAGCACCTCTATCTCCACTTGCAGACCTTCACCGGCGCAACGCTGAATACTATTTCTCGCCCGGTTGGCGAGTCGATCCAGTGCCGTCACATCAGTCGAGCGCATATCGAGCAGAGCCGAGGCCAGAGGAGCAATCGTGTTTATCGACGTGCCGCCCTCGATCATACCGACATTGAACGTGGTCCTGGGTTCATCTGGAACCTTGATATCGGCGATGGCGGCTATAATTTTTGCCAGGCCGTGAATAGCGCTAGGCGTTCCGAACGATGCAAAGGAGTGCCCGCCCGGACCCGACACAATGATGCGCCAGCGCAGCGACCCTACGGCGGCATTGGTAATGCTGCCCAGGCTGCCGTCGAGCGCGAAGACCGCGCCCACCTCGCCCGCGTACCGCTCGACGGCGGCGCGCGCCCCACGCAGATTCCCCAGCCCCTCCTCGCCGACATTGGCGACCGCGACCAGGTCCACCGCCGTATCCTGTTCCATGCGATCGAGCATGTCCAGGAGGCCGATCAGTGCGGCGACATGCACGCTATTATCGCCGATGCCGGGTCCGTAGAGGATATCGCCAGCGCGCCGGATGTCGAGCGGAGTATCGATCGGAAAGACGGTATCCAGATGGGCCAGCAGCATCAGTACCGGCCCGCTTCCTCGCTTGCCACGCCGCACATAAACATTGCCAACGGCGTCAATCTCTGGCGCATACCCTCGCTCGCGCAGCAACGAGGCCACAAATTCGGCGCGCCGCTGCTCACTTCCCGTCGGCGCGGGAACGGCGCAGATGCGGGCCGCCAGCGTAGCCACGGCTTCGACAGAATTGGACGCCACACTACGTAAATAGTTCAGATTGGACTGCGCCATGATTTTTCCTTTTCCTTTAAACCAGCTCTCATATGCTAGAGGTGCTCTTATTTACTTCGGGATATGCTGCAACTAGTATTGTAAGGCAACCATCTCAGTCCCCCTGCTCCACATCTACTACAAATCCTCGTGCCTTTAACGCGGCGGCTAAGCCAAACATGCGAGCACCGCCGCGCACGGTCCACACCAACTCGGTTGGAGCGCGCTTCGAGGCGTCATCCATGCCCTCCCAATAGCACTCGTAGCTTCCCTGCCAATCGGGATGCTGGACCCGACCTTGATAGTGCCAGGAAGATGTCATAGGCCGTCGGTTGTTGAAGCCCAGACCAGAGCCGGTGACGCTCGCAAAATCTTTACTGCGAAAAATGACTTTCATTTTGCACAACCTCTTTATCTCTCACATTCAGCATATCTCACAACGGCAGGAAGTACAAGGCGCAAGATGCAGAGTGCAGATACGCATCGAGGCGGCAATGTATCAGTAGCTTGCGTTTGCAGGCTCACTACGAAGCGACCCCTCACTTTTTACAGAACACTCCTCCAATAGGACCATTCGCTAAAAGATGTATTTTCTGGTTCATTACTTTCTATTTGCTTATATGACTTTCAGCTAATAAATCAACCGAATTCAGAAGGTAGTAAAAACCTATGGTAGTATCCGTGTCAGAAGAACGAGTGTGCAAAACATGTCAAAGGCATCATGCTTCACTTTTGAATGCGAGTAGAGTATGCATGCCATGTGAAATAAGGCAAACACTTGCCATAATTGAAAGGGTTTTAGGAAAGAGATGCTTACAAAACCACGAGATCCTTCGCGGGTATCGCCAACTTCTCTCTATACACGCAAACGTCGTCGCAAGATATCGCCATTGATGCTCATCGGCATCAGCATACCGGTGTTGTTGGCGCTCGTCGCGGGCGGCGTCCTGATTGTCCTGCCACGACTGCAGTCTCATGCAGCCGCTGCGGTCAATATGGATTGCACCTTGTTGGTGCCCGCGAATCCGTTGTCAGCACAGGGACTCGCCACTCCCTATCAGTTATCTGCCACCAATGCGGCCAATGGTCCGTGTAATGAGGCCAACGCAAATCAAGGCGCATTCGTCCAGGGCGTCATTTATGATCCCGCGACCGGCAAATTTAGTGTCTACAGTCCGCTGGTCATCGATAAGGGTACACAGCCAGCCGTTGTCCCAACTGCCCCGACGCTACCGGCAAACGCCATCGTGGCCCTCTGGTTCGGTTTTAATGGCAACAATCTGACGCTGCAAGGTGCCCAGGGCAATACGCTGAGACAGGCGCGTTGCACCAATGGTCTCAATCAATCCATCTTCGGCCAGTTCGCGTATTGTAATGCTTCGACCTTCTTCGCTGCCGCCCGGCAAGGCATCGCCGCTGGCCTGGTTCAGGTACCAGCCCTGGAGACGGCAAAGGATGGAAAGCCCTGCCCGACCACACGCGATTTCAGCGTCGTTGATCAGGATCAGAGCGACAATGTGCAGACCCAATATCTTGCCAACGGGAACGGTCAGACGGCTCAATTGACCGCCGCGAATATGGCTGCTCTAGGGAATGCCACTCCATTGGGCAATCCTAGCGATAACGCGCTGCTTACCAAATTTATCGATCCGGCGCTGGGCTGTCAGCCCTGGCAGGCACCCAATCTCGCTGACAATAACAACATGGTCTCTGCCCTTCCGCTGGACGAGATTCAGGCGGCAATGGATCAGCAGGCACCGATCGCTCTGGTTCCCTTGACCGATCCTATGACACTAAACAATAATAACGCGAGCGTGGCCAAAACGAACCTCTATCGCAGAGGCGCTGACCAGACGCCCGCCGCCAACGCTCAGCAAGCCAGCGGCACAACGTACTGCCAGAACCTGTTAAATACCGGCCTGCCACGCATACAGCTGGATATGCTGCTCACGATCAACGCGACAACGCCTGCTGCCGACATGGCGAATTCACTCTTTACCTTCCTGGCCAATCGCTTCATGCAGTCCTATACCAACCTCAACTGCCAGAATCTGCTCAACAAACCCAACCCTGTGACGGTGCAGATGAATGGCGCGGGCGTTGTCACTGCCGCGACTATTAATGGCGCGGGCGCAGCGGCGGGCGCGGGTGCTGGCACTGGTACGGGTACCGGCACAGGTAATGGCGGCGTGCAGCAGATCGCTACCGGCAACGCGAACATTACGCTCGATCCCAACGCGGGCAACGCGAATGTAGCATTGAACATTATGTATCCCAATCATCCGAATCAGCAGATCAATGTCAATGTTACGCAGAACAGTTGCACGAACCAGCCGATCTTTACGCAGTCCGAGAATACCGATGGGCAGGGCAACAACGCTGCCAACCTGGTTATTAACCATCTGCGCGGCCTTCAGGCGCTGCCCAACAACCTGTTCTTCACCGTCTCCGATCCCGCTCAGAAGAACGCCAATGGTCAACCAACAGTCGTAGGCTGCGGCTCCGTGACGGCCAATGGCACGACGGGACAGGCAACGCTTGGCACGGTGGCTGCCGCTGCTGGTGCCACGACGGGTACGGGCACAGCCGCCTGCAATCCTGGCACCGCTGGAGCCCCTGCTACGGCAGCGACTCCCGCCGCAACGACCGCTGCCGGTAATGGTGCTGCTCCCGCTACAACGCCTGTAGCAGCCGCAACGCCCTGCACCAATGGTACGGGTCAGGCCACAGCAACCCCTGCCGCAGGTCAGATGACACCGGCGAACGCTCCATATCATGGAAAGCACAAGCGGTGGTAGTACTACTACTTTACGAGTAGGTATATTAGGGACGATCTTTCTGCTACTTCTAGCAGGAAGAGTTACTAAAAGAGAGGGTGTGGAAGTGTACTTCACACTCTCTCTTTTAGACTATAAAAGCGACCCGGCATAATATCACTATTTCGCATTCAAGAGTCCTCAGCATCATAGAATCCCCTCAGAATCTGGGTGAGTTCAGAATGGATAGAGACGTGGGTCTATGATTTCAGCCGCCTTATCGAAGAGAGCAAACTCCGCACTATCGGGAGCCTGGAAGATCGCTAACATCCGCTCCAAATTAGTGTGGCTGATGAGTTTGAGCCACCTAACACTGGTACTGCCACTAGTTGAAACTGTAAACTATTCTAAGCAATTGTGATAGGATTAGTATATAACTATCCGTCGCGCGGGGAAGATCATTCCTTGCAGCCATATTTTACAGTTGAGAGATGCATATGCCAACACTTGTTTTCTGGATCGATGTCGACAACACCTTGCTGGCTAACGATGATGTCAAAGCGGACCTGGCCGAGCATATCGAAGTGGAATTAGGCCCAGAACTGGCGCAACGCTTCTGGGACCTCTACGAACAGGCACGCCACGAGAGGAGCGTCGTCGATATTCCCCTCGCGCTGAGACGTTTGCGCGAGCAGACGCCGCTCTCGGAGTTGGATGAGCTAACCTATCGCCACGTCCATTCGCTCTTCGACAACTACCCATTCTTCCGGGCGCTGTATCCAGATGTCCTGGAGACGCTGCGTTATCTGAGCACGCTGGGAACGCCGGTGATCGTTTCGGACGGCGATCAGTTCTTCCAGGCCGAGAAGGTAGTTAATAGCGACCTGGCGGATACCGTGCAGGGCCGCGTGCTGCTCTTCATTCACAAGCAGGAGCACCTGGAAGAGATCATGAAGGCGTATCCCGGCGATCATTATGTCGCCATTGATGACAAGCCAGATATCCTGGCCGATATGAAAGTGACACTGGGCGATCTGGTAACTACCGTCTTCGTTCTGCAAGGAAAATACGCGCTGGGCGACAAGCCTGACAACTTTGCTCCCGACCTGACCGTAGTACATATTGGCGATGTACGAAACTACAGCGCGGAACAATTTCTGCAAACTAAAAAGAACTCATAATAAGCTATAAGGAGTTGCTAGTATGCGCTTCCACCTGAGAGAACGCGCCTGGAGCCTGACGGAGGCGTTTCTTGTGCGCGACGACGCGGGCAATCCGGTCTTCGAGATACGCGGCAAGTTTTTTCATATCGGCGATAACCTGCTAATGTACGATCGCTATAGCGGGCAGGAAGTGGCCCAGATCAAGCAGCGTATGCTCTCGCTTCTCCCACGCTACGAGATCTACCGCAACGGCGAGCACTGGGCCAGCATTCACGAGCAACTGCGCATCTTTGGCGAACGCTTCAAGGTGCAGGGCGACAACGGCATGGCGTTCCACGTTCAGGGCGATATCTGGCGCTGGAACTTTACCGTAAGCGACGATAACGGCAATTTGCTGGCACAGATCGGGCGGCAGTTCTCGCTCTTCCGCGATAGCTACGCCGTCGACGTGGCTCCCGGCGTCGATGTCCCCTTCATTATTGCCCTCGCTGTGGTCATTGAGATGGTCAAAGAACATCACGATGAGAAGGAGCGCGATGAGCGCGGCTAGCACAACAGGCGCTACACTAACTTTTGCGAAAACTGGAGGCAAGCGACTCTACGTCGCTTTTCTATTTTGATGACAAAACGAGCAACCACACGGGTAACTATCAGCCATGAGGCCAGGCAAACTCTATTTACGGACATCTATCAGAGGGCGACCATCGAAGCGTGCGGTGTGCTGCTGGGCACGCTCGATGAAGAGGGCAATTGGCACGTCGAGCAGGTCCAACCACTCCGCAACATCTTTGCCTCACCCGTCTACTTCGAGTTCGATCCTGAAGAGCTTTTAGGCGTCGAACTCGCGCAGCCAGGGCGCATCGTTGGTGCCTACCATAGCCACCCGACCGGTTTCCCACGCGCCAGCAACACCGATCGCGAGAATATGCGCCGCGTCAATCAAGAGCAAGATATCCCCTGGGTTTGGCTGATCGTGAGTGGCCCCTTCAAACAGGAACAACCAGTGCATGAACGCGTCTCGTCGGCTGCAATGATCGCTTATCATCACTATGCGCAGAACGGCCTGCACACGGTCGCTATTCAGTTCGAAGAGGCGTAATATGGTCATATCCTACTAGGCACGGAGGAGGTTTTAGGCTATAATAGTTCGGCATGGTGCGAGCAAAAGGACACCAGAGCAAACCAGGAGCAGGATGAGATGAAATGTCCAACGTGTGGCAATGATGTAACACAGGGCGAGGTATTTTGTGGGCAATGCGGTACGCCAGTTGCGCCTCCGGTGCAGCCCGTAGAGATGAGAGGCACACCTGCGCCGCGCAATGGACTGCTGCGCGCGTACTCCACACCATTTGCGCCGGGTGGGCCGCATAGCTATTCTCCAGCACCGCCTTCACAGGCAGCAAACACGCGCCTGCCCGCCAGCGATCCATCCGTCCCAGTATCATCGCCGCTCCCTGGTCCCAACCAGCAAACAGGCTTCTATCATGATGCGACCGAGGCAATGCAGCCGGTGCAATTGAATACAAGGGCACCACAATCCGGCTATCTGCAGCAGGGCTTTCCAGAGGCCGCGCCGCCCATTACGCGCTATCCAGCGTCAGGCCAGTTCGGTTCGCAGGTGGGGCCGCAAACGCACCCGTTTCAGGCCGGCAATTATAACGGTCCGGCTCCCACACAAAACTATCCGCCCACAACGGGATATAACTATGAGCATTACGGGACACAGGGCAGAGGCATGCCCACGCCGCCGCAGAAACAGCCCGCCAGCCCGGTCATCCTGGTCGTCTGCATTACACTGGTCGTCTTACTGATCGGTGCAGTCACCATTACAACCATTGCATTGATGAATCGACCCGTTGCGAATCAAGCGACAGCGGTAACACCGACCACTGCTCCCAAACCATCGCCCACCGTCGCGCCCACGGCTACGCCTTCACCCACGGCAGCACCATCACCAACGCCCTCACCTACCGTCGTACCAACACCGGCACCGGACGCGGGTTTTGCCTGGTGCGGTACCAATTGTAGCCAGTACGGCTTTATGACGGAGTTTCCGGCAGACTGGCAGGGCACACCCGCCGCCAATAGCCAGGGCGTCCAGTTCACCAATCCAACCATGACGGAGGTAGATGCCGCGTTCAAGGCACCCGGCGCGACCGGTGCCAGTGCGACCGACGTGCTTATGAACGATTTACAGACCAATTTTGCCTCTAAACCTGGTTACGCGCCGCCCACCCCACCGCCCGCCGCCAATGCTACAATAGGAGGGGCTCCGTGGTACGCGGTCGCGACCAGCTACAATGACGATCAGAATCAGCCAGTACACGTCGAGGTGTACGCGACGGTCTACCAGGGCAAGGCGTATATTATCGAGCTGCAAGCGCCCGACGGCAGCAATCAGTTTGACGGGGTAAAACAGCAGTACTTCGTCAACATGCTTGTCAAATACCAGTTCCTGACAACGGCTCAGTAGTACGGGAGCACACGTGAAATATTTTCTGATCGCGCTGGTATTCATCAGCGGAATGACCAGCCTGGCGCTAGAGATGTGCGCGTCGCGCCTGCTGGGAGCCTACTTTGGTACCTCCCTGTACATCTGGGCGGTACTGATCGGGCTGATCCTGATCTACCTCACGCTCGGCTACTTTATCGGTGGTCGTCTCGCTGATCGCTACCCTTCGGCGCAGGTGCTCTGTGGGATAACGGCGGTGGCCGCGCTGGCAACTTCGCTGATCCCCTTCGTCAGCCAGGGTGTGCTCTCCTGGTCGGTACAGGCGATCTCACAGGTGTCGGTGAGCGCCTTCCTCAGCTCGCTGCTCGGAACCGTGCTGCTCTTCGCCATTCCAGTGACGCTGCTGGGACTGGTCTCGCCGTTTGCCATCCGCATTATGACGAGGGAGGTGGAGAAGAGTGGGCGCACCAGCGGCTCTCTCTACGCCATCTCGACCGCAGGCAGCATCCTGGGTGCCTTCGTGCCGGTACTGTGGCTGATTCCGACCTTTGGAGTACGCCGCACCTTTCTTATCTTCGGCGTGCTGCTCTTTGCCGCCTCCCTCTGGGGTTTGCGCTGGCGCTGGCGACCCGCCTTTGCCCTGGTCGCGCTCGCTCTGGTGTTGCCGCTGGGTCCGCTCAAAGACATCCCTTATTTACGCTATGACCAGGAATCGCTCTACAACTATATCCAGGTCACGCAGCTTCCCGATGGTACACGCGAACTCATCTTGAACGAGGGGCAGGCCATCCACTCCATCTATTATCCCGACTCCAGTAAGGTGCTTACTGGCTGGTACTGGGATTATTTCCTGGCCGCGCCATATTTTAATCCTGGCTTTACGCCGAAGCAGCTGCACCGCGTCGGCATCATCGGCCTGGCAGGTGGGACCATCGCGCACCAGTTTACGCAGGTGTACGGTCCGGTCCCCATAGATGGTGTAGAGATAGATCCAGCAATCGTCAATGTAGGACGAAAGTATTTCGGCATGAACGAGCCGAACCTGCACGTCTACGTCCAGGACGGACGCGCCTTTATCGCCACGACGCACGAACACTATGATGTTGTCGCCATCGATGCCTTTCAACAACCCTACATTCCATTCCAGCTAACTACCCGCGAGTTCTTCAGTGAAATCCGTTCTCACCTGTCACCTACAGGAGTCGTTGTGCTCAATACGGCGCACACAACCCACGATTATCGCCTGGTGCAGGCGTTCGTGAACACAATGAAGCAGGCCTTCCCCAGTGTCTATCTGTTCAACGTTCCTGGAACATTTAACACGGAGATTATGGCTACGGTCCAACCAACCTCGATAGAGACGTTTCGCAAAAATCTCGCCCAGTTCGATCCAAACTCCGTCATGGGACAGGTTGCCAGTGAAGTCTCGCCTGTCGTTACGGAGGGTCACGCCGATGGCGGTATTGTCTTCACAGACGACCGGGCACCCATTGAACAGATTACCGACCAGCTCTTGCTGAACTATATTCAGCAACCTGGCTAAGGCAAAGCCAGTTGATCTGACGGACCTGTTCTATAGAATGAGGCGCAGCAGAGAGCATAACAAGCAGTAGCAAGCAACCTGCTCTGTTCCTCTTCTCTTGATCTGTTTGAGGATACGATGGTAGCTATTGACACTCTCCAAAACTTTGGGGTAATGTGACTCAGGCGTACGTTGTTACGGTACCACGACAAGAAAAACCTAGAAAGCAAAGAGGAACATATTATGGTGGTAGTTGCAGTTATTGGAGCACAGTGGGGAGACGAGGGAAAGGGAAAGATCGTCGACGAACTTTCGATGCAAGCGGACTTCGTTGTACGTTATCAGGGCGGTAGCAACGCGGGCCATCGCGTTGTCCATGAAAAGGAGGAGTTCTCGTTTCGTCTCGTCCCATCGGGCATTCTTTATCCTAACACAACCTGTATTATAGGCAACGGCGTGGTCGTCGATCCCAAGGGGCTGATCGCGGAGATGGAAGAGCTCCAGAGCAAGGGCGTGGATGTCTCGCGCCTCTATATCAGCGAACGAGCGCATGTCGTGATGCCCTATCATTTTTTACTGGACCGCATGGAGGAAGAGGCGCGTGGGGCCGATAAGATCGATAGCACGCAGCGGGGTATTGGACCCGCGTACGTCGATAAACACGCGCGCTCGGGTGTGCGTATGGCGGACTTGCTCGATGTAGATGCATTTCGGGCCAAGCTCTCCACTATCCTACAGCAAAAAAATCGCATGATTACGCAAATCTATAATCAGCCTCCGTTATCGCTCGAAGAGATTCATGGTGAATACTTCGGCTACGGGCTGCAATTGCGCTCGCATATCACCGATACGCAAAAGATGCTGCACGATGCACTCTTCGACCGCAAGACGATTCTGCTGGAAGGAGCCCAGGGCGCGCTGCTCGATATCGACTTTGGTACCTATCCTTTCGTGACATCCTCATCAACCCTGGCTGGCAATGCCTCCGTCGGTGCCGGACTACCTCCACGCTCGATCGATCGCGTGCTCGGCGTCTACAAAGCATATACGACGCGTGTGGGCAGCGGTCCCATGCCGACCGGCCTCTTCGATGAAAGGGGCATAGAGATGCGTGATCGCGGCCACGAGTATGGCACGAATACGGGAAGGGAGCGGCGCTGCGGCTGGTTCGACGCGGTGGCCGGACGCTACGTTGCCCAGCTCAACGGACTGGACATGGCCGTTATCACCAAACTCGATGTGCTCGATACGTTTCCGACGATCAAGATCTGCACCGCCTACAGCCTGCACGGCACTGTCGTCCATAGCCTCCCGGCAACCCTCAACGATCTCGCGGCGTGCGAGCCCATCTATGAAGAGATGGAGGGTTGGCAGAGCAGTACCACAGGTATCTGCGAGTACGACGAACTACCAGCCGCCGCGAAAGCCTATCTGAAACGCCTGGAAGAGCTGCTGGAGACGCCGCTCGCGATGATCTCGGTCAGCCCACAGCGAGGCAAGACGATTCAGGTGAGGGATATATTGAATATGCCTGAATACGATTCGCGCTATCCCAGGAACGCGATGAGATAACGCCTGCAAGAAAGATGGCGGTACCCGCGCTCATTACCGCCAATTTCATGCTATGCCACAAAAAGAATCGCTTACACCCGCCTCAAACCAACGGTTTCTTCGCCATCACGGTCCCGGCACGCGGAAACTGCGCTGGGCAGAGCTTTTGCTGCTCCCAGACGAGAAGGCGGCGTCCGTCTGCCAGGCCAGCGATCTGCACCGGCAGGTCGGCCTTGAAGCGCGCGCCAAGTAGCCCGGCGGTCCGTTTTCCCTGGAGCAGTTCATCCGCCAGTTCGCCTTTTTTCGGCAAGATAATCGCCCCACCGACGCGGCAATAGGGCGCGCTATACTCCAATAGTATGGGAAGCGAGGCAACCGCGCGCGCCGTCACCATATCAAATGCGGCGCGATAACTCGATTGGTGCGCGAGCTCCTCGGCACGTCCCTGTATGGCCTCGATCCCGTCGAGGTGCAGCGTCTCGATGATGTGGCGCAGGAATGTTACTTTTTTGCCCGTCGCTTCAAGCAGAGTAATCTGCCATTCAGGACGCGCGATTTTCAGCGCCAGGCCGGGAAAGCCCGCGCCCGATCCGATGTCGAGCAGGCGCGCACGCGAACGATCGCGAACCGTAAGCAAGGTGAGCGAATCCAGGAAGTGCTTTACCTGGACGCCCTCGGGATCGGTGATCGCAGTCAGATTGAAGCGCGCGTTCCAGTTGAGCAGCTCTTGTTGATAGCGTAAAAATTGCTCAAGCTGCTGATCGCTCAGCGAGAGATCGAGCTGACGCAGACCAGTCATAAAATGTTCAGATAGACCTTCAATCATTTCCACAACCCCTATGAGAGCGGACGCCCATTCAACTGACGGATCTCGCGGATCTCCTCGCAATGTTCAAGTAGATGACTCGCCATGACCTCTAACAGATGACCGACAGTAGACTTCCGCGCATCGCCCAGGTGTCCTTCGCTATCGGCAGAATTCACAAGTACATAGCGTTCCCAATAATCAGGGATAGAGTGTAGCAATTGCAGTATATGGCCGCGACTGGCTTTAATCAAGGCTACAGAGGGTTCAATGGAACGTTCGGCATAGGTGAGAGTTATAGGCCACGTTTCTTGATTATATGTAGTGCGGATATAGGTAGCCCCGGACTGCGCCAGAGCAGTCTTGAATTGCCCTATGAACAGCGATTCGCTTTCCGCCAGGTGATGAACAATGAAGCGAATCGGCCACTGGCCGGGAGCACGGGCAAGAGCGAGATCGCTCGTGGTGAGTCCGGCAAGCACCACATCCAGCTCGGCTACTCCTTTTTCATACGCTGCCAACACCTCAGCGGGAGGATGCTGGTTTCTCTTGATGAAGGCAAACGTGTAAGCATCGGGTCCGGGAACGGTCAGCTTCTGGTCGCCGAGAAATCCTGGCACGAGACGAACACCGGTGACGCCTTTTGCCTGCAACGCTGCTTGCCGACTCTCAGGCTCAGTCTCCATGAAGCTAATGGTATCGCCCGGTTTGAAGATGAAGCGCGGTGGATCAAGGTAATCAGCGACGTTTTCAACCGAGGGTCCGGCGACAAAGGTTAGATCCTTATCCACGTCGAGAACGTATGCAAGGTCAGAATAGGGGCGGTGGTCTACCAGCTCGAAGCCGAGTACCTGCACGAGAAATTCGAGGCTCTTGGTGAGGTCGCTTACCGTAAGCGCAAAAGAAGGACGATTCGGCATATGAATCCTCTCTTTTGATATGTGTTGACACGTGAGCGGAGTGCATGAAGTGCCGCTGGCACCCCATGCACTCCGCTCACGTGTCAATGTAGAAGCGCAAGCCTCCAACTCTACTGGCCGGAGGCTTGCTTTTTCAAGACAACATTACGAGACGAACTTACGCTTGTTATTGATATAATCAACCAGCAGATATTCTCCGAGGTTGTCTTTATCCGCGTAGAAGGTGCGACCGTGGTTGACCTCGGCCATCTGGTTGACGAAGGCGGTCATCCACTCATCGTCGTAGAGCATAAAGGTGTTGATAGTGATGCCATCGCGAGTGCAGCGCTGGGCTTCGAGCAGGGTCTGCTGTTCAGCGTAGGGGCTCGGATAGGCAAACTGCCAACCACCGTATTTCTCTTCATACCAGACGGTCGGGCCGCCATCGGTAATCATGATGATCTGCTTGTTAACACCGCGATGGCGTCCCAGAAGCTGGCGCGCCAGCATCAGGCCGTGCGCCATATTGGTACCGCGATCATTGTCATAACTGCTCATCTCGATCAGCTCGTTGGGCTTGTGTTCACGGGCGATGAACGAGAAGCCAACGATGTACAGATTGTCGCGCGGGAACTGCGAGCGGATGAGGCTCTCCAGCGCGACAGCGACCTTTTTCGCCGCCTGCTGGCAGCCGTTATAGATCATGCTGAGGCTCATATCGATCATCAGCACGGTCGAGGACTGCGTGGTAAACTCGGTACGGTAGACCTCAAAATCCTCTTTAGCCAGTTGCACCGGCGTCCCCGTGCCGCTGCGATGGACGGAGTTCATCAGCGTTTTCTCAAGGTCGAGCAGGAACGGGTCACCAAACTCATAGCGTTTGCTCTCGTCAATGCGCTCGCCACCAACGCCGCGATAGGGGCTCACGTGACGACCGAAGCCGTCGCGCTTGAGTTTGTTGAAGATGTCCTGTAGAGCCTTCTGGCCGATCTTGCGAATGCCGCGCGAGGTCAGCTCCCAGCGGTTGCCCTTTTTCTGGATGTAGCCCGCTTCTTCCAGCGTCTTCATCAGTTCCTTGAGCTGTTCGACTGACTGGTACTCCTCGTCGCCGAGCAGGTCTTTGACCTTCTGGCTATCGATGGCTTCGATATCATCCAGGCGGCGGGCCTCGTGAAACTGGTCCTCCAGACCCTCCATCTGTTGCAGGCGGCTCATCATGCGCATGGCTTCGTTGAGCGGCATGGATTCGTTGCCACGGAAGGGGAAGCGCGTGCGCATCTGTTCCATAGGGGCCAGCGTTTCGAGGTTCTGCGCCAGCTCCATCATATCGACACGAATGCGATCATCTCCCATGAGCTGTTCCATGAGATCCTGCAATTCCTGCTGCTGCTCGGGCGAGAGATTCTCCATAATGCCCTGCATCGCCGCCTGCTGCATCTGCATCTGCTCGATCAGATCGTCAAGCGAGTTCACGCCGGGGAAGTACTCGCCGTGCTTCTGCATAAAGGCGTCGAAGTCGGGTTCGCGGCCCTCCTGACGCTCGCGCAGCATCTTGTTCAGGTCACGGATCATCTCGCGCAGCTTTGCGATATCCTCGGGCGTCATATTCTGCAGGGACTGCTGCATACCCTGAAAGAACTGCTGCATCATCTGCTGTTGCAGGCTCTGCAACAGCTCGTTGAACTTCTCGCGCGCCTCATCGTCCATGAAGTCGTACTCGGAGAGGCTCTTGATCTGACCAGGAATATCCTGAGGCAGCTGATCCAGGTAATCCTGCTTGCGCTTCGCAATCATCTCCAGCATGCGCTGCTTCTGGTCAGGGGTGAGGCCATCGTCCCCACCTTGACCAGATTGACCCTGCTGACCCTGTTGCCCTGGCTGCTGACCGCCCTGAGACTGTTGGCCGCGCGATTGTTGCCCTTGTTGGCCCTGTTGGCCTGTCTGAGATTGATTGCCTGGTTGGCCTTCCTGGCCCTCTTGTCCCTCTTGGCCTTGCTGCCCCTGCTCAGATTGTTGTTCGCCGGGAGCGTTGTTCAGGCGATCCTGGATGCCCTCGCGCTCCATGCGCTTGATCTCCTCAAGCTTCTCGCGCAAGTCATCCATCACACCGGAGGCCATATTGTAACGATTGAGTTGCTGACTGCGCTGGTTGCGCATACGCTCCATCATCTCGCGCAGGCCCATCGTACGATTTTCATTTTCACCACGAACGCCATCCTGCATCAAGCGTTTGAGCGCCTGCTGCAAGTTGCCATTCTCCAGGTAGTCGTCGGAAAGGGCTTTCAGAATATCGTCTGCATCCAGACCCTCGATACGCTGCGTCCCATCCCAGCGCGAATACCCATAGCGATTCTTGTAAAAGCGTTCGAACATGTCGGGTTGTTCCTTATAGCACCGTAGCGTCGGCGCTAGAGCTCCTGAGAGCCACTTAGCGCCGGTAACGTATCTTACCGCGGACATCTTCCTTATTCAAACGACGGTTCAGGTGCAGACCTTCGAGAATGAACTCGATGGAAGAGGCGATAGTCGCGGGACTACCACGGCCATTGAGCTTATCGATGGCCTTGCTCAGGCCGCCGACCTTCGAAAGCTGAGTGACATACTCCATTGAAGGCATATCATCACCCACCTGGACGCTCAGGCCGCGCTCGAAGCCCGCCACGAGCTGATCGAATTCGCGCGCTTCAAAGTACTCGCCGAAGACGCGCAGAATAGCAGCATTGACCAGCTTCTGCACAATGCGATCTTCCTTGACATCGCCCACAGCATCCAGCTCAATCTTGCCAGTCGTCGAGGCGATAATGGCAGAAAGGTCGCTCACGCGTGGTGCGACGTTACGCTCTTTGAGACGCAAGGCCCTGCGGGTAGCATTACTCAAGACATTCTCGAAGTTCGAGACCGAGACGCGCACACTCACGCCCGAGCGCTGGCTGATATCATTGCTGCGGCGTGCCAATTGCGTCACTTCGGCGATCACTTCCTTCATAAAGGGCGGGACGATAATCTCCATACCCTCGGTTAAGTAGTGATTGCTCTCGGCCTCCATAATCTTGATTTCATGCTCAACATCGTTGGGATAGTGCGTGCGAATCTGCGAGCCCACGCGGTCCTTCAGCGGCGTAATGATGCGGCCACGATTGGTATAATCTTCGGGGTTCGCGCTGGCAACCACGTAGACATCGAGCGGCAGGCGAATCTTGTAGCCACGGATCTGCACATCGCGCTCTTCCATGATATTGAGCAGGCCAACCTGAATGCGCTCGGCGAGGTCGGGCAGCTCATTGATACAGAAGATGCCACGGTTCGTACGCGGAATCATGCCGTAATGGATCGTCAATTCGTCGGAGAGATAGCGCCCCTCCGCCACGCGCACGGGGTCCACCTCGCCTACCAGGTCGGAGATCGTGATATCGGGCGTGGCAAGCTTCTCGCCATAACGCCTATCGCGGTGCAGCCAGGCAACCTCCACCTGATCGCCCTGGGACTCTACCTTGTCGCGGCAGGCTCTGCAGATTGGTTCGAAAGGATTATCGTTAATCTCACAGCCAGCGATTATCGGCACCTCCTCATCCAGCAAATTGGCGAGGCTGCGTGCCATGCGGGTCTTGGCCTGACCGCGTTCACCAAGGAAGATGATGTCCTGACCCGAAAGAATGGCGTTCTCGATCTGAGGAATAACGGTATCCTCATAACCGATGATGCCAGGGAAGAGGTCTTCACCTGCCCGTATCTTCTGAATCAGATTTTTGCGCATCTCTTCCTTGACAGTAAGCACCTTATATCCACTTTCACGCAACTCGCCGATCGTGCGTGGTCGAGTAGTAATGGTCATTCGGTTTTGTGCTACCTTTCTTGGGGATTGGCATTATGGAATACATGGCTGGATGGAGGACAAATTGTCGATCCTGCGAGATCCCACGCTACCAGATACGTGTGGAACCATACTTGATTCTACCGCTTCAGGCGAGAAAACGCAAGAGTTCAGGATAAAAAAAACAATGGATTGCGAGAATCACCCGTCCCTATTCGCGCATAGGATACTGCTCAGGATTGACGTTGCGCGATGGCAGGTGTTGAGGGATGCTAATCACAACAATACCAGGACGGAATAGCAGCGCTGCCTTCAGGCGCAGAGCCGTCTGATTGTGCAGGAAGTACTCCCACCAGTGGGCCACAACAAACTCGGGCAGGAGCACAGTGAGCGTGTAATCTGGATAGAGTTCGTGCTCCGCATCAATATAATCCAGCAGGGGAAGGGCAAGCGCGCGATAGGGCGACTCGATAATCACCAGTTCCGTCTTTTCATCGGCAACAAGATTGTGCCGCCACACGTTCCACTGTGCGCGCACCCGATGGACATCATTTTCGTTGATCGCTACGTGCACAGCGATCACATGTTTCGTAATAGAGCGAGCATAGGCCAGGCTCTGTACCGAGATGCGGTCCATGTTGGCAATCGGAACGATAAACAGATGCCGAATCTCCGCTGGCTGCGAAGGAATATTCGTCGTGCGTTCCCGCTCGATGTTGCGGTAGTGGTGATTGATAGACAGAAACATGATGACCAGCAGAGGGATCAGAATCACCACGATCCAGGCACCTTCCAGGAACTTGGTCGTCGCGATGACAATTGTGACAAGCAACGTTGTACAGGCACCCAGGCCATTGATGAGCATACTGCGCTGCCAGCCGGGATGGCGATCACGCAGGCGTCGCCAATGGAGCACCATACCGCTTTGCGAGAGCGTAAACGATAGGAAAACGCCGACCGCGTAAAGATTGATCAGCAGTGTTGTATCGCCTCTGAAAACAATGAGGAGCACGCTCGCCAGAATCGCCAGACACATAATGCCGAACGAAAAGGCCAGGCGATCACCACGGAAGGCGAACTGGTGCGGCAAGAAGTTATCTCGCGCCAGTAGCGAGGCCAGGCGCGGGAAATCGGCGTAGCTGGTATTGGCCGCCAGGGTAAGGATCAGCAGCGTCGCCACCAGGAAGACCGGCACCATAAAGGACAGGGGACCGGAAAATACATACCCCGCGATCTGCGCGAGCACCGTGGGATTTCCACCTTTCGCCGGCTCGACGTGGAACTTTATCGTCAATATCGTAATACCGATGAAAAGTGTGCCCAGAACCACCGCCATCCAGGTGAGTGTGGTCGCGGCGTTGCGCGGCTCCGGTTTTTTAAAGGCCGGAACGCCATTGGAGATCGCTTCCACGCCGGTCATCGCCGAGCAGCCAGCGGCAAACGACTTCAAAGCCAGGAAGATTGTCAGGTCTTCGTTCGCTTTCGTAAAATGAAACACAGGAGGAAGATGTTGGCCCGGCAAGAAGAAGGCTTTTATAATGCCCACGACGATCATGAAGAGGGCGCTGCCAATAAAAATATATGTGGGGATGGAGAAGATCGTGCCAGATTCGCGCACACCACGCAGGTTTACAACAGTGATGAGCGCCACCAGGGCCACATCGATCGGGACAATAGATTTGCCAAGAAAAGCAAATTGTGGCAGTGAGACAAAGTTCTGCACGCCCGACGAGACGCTCACCGAGACGGTCAGCACGTAATCAATCAGCAGCGAAGCGGCGGCAATCAGGCCAGCGAGGGTGCCCAGGTTATCCTTCGCCACAATATACGAACCACCACCGCTAGGGTAGGCAGGGATGGTCTGGCGATAGGAGAGGGCAACGATGCTGAGCAGAATAACGATGGCAATACTGATAGGAACGGTCGCCCAGAGGCTAGCAGAGCCTGCCGCGATAAGGGTGGTCAGGATAGCCTCGGTCGCGTAGGCCACCGACGAGATGGCGTCGGAGGAGAGAACGGCGAGAGCTTTGAATTTGGTAAGGCGTTCGCCTTCAGACTGGGAGGTTGCAAGTGGGGAGCCAATGAGGAAGCGCTTGGTGCGATAAAGCACAAGCCCGACAAGCCCACGCGGAGCCTGCGTTACCGCCGTGGCTTCGAGCAAACCTGTGCCACGGCGGCGGAGCAAGGTATGGCGCGGTCGCACCATACGTATGCGTTCATGCCCTGGCAATTGCTCGTCGCGCACCTCAGCGCGTACCAGAAGAGAGGGATCATCATCATCAATAAGGATCACTTCTCCGCCTTCGATGCTGTCCTGACCGTCACCATTCGCGCTGGTCGGGTCTTCATCGGGTTCCTTTTTTTCGACGTGAGCCATGGCCTGGGCCTTCCTGATGGTTACGTTTTATAGCGTTGACGGTAACGTAAATAGCTATGTGTCTTGTGTGTAGTATATAAAAAGTAACAGGCGAATAGCAAGCTGGTTTGCCGTGGCCTGCGATGACTTAATTTAGTACTCCATTTACCAGATACTTTGCTCAAAAATAATGCTAGCAAGCTAAACATGTTCTTAAGAAAAAGGTATGGTTCCTCAAGAAAAAATGCCGAATGCGAAAAATTCGCTCAAGATTTACTTGTAAATGGGACTGTGCTACACTATGAACCAGATCTATCTTAGCACTATGAACAAGATAGGTAGGCAACTATCAGGAGCGTTAGCGCTCCCGACTTAAAGGATAGCAGGAGCATATGGCACAGGAATCTGTGGCCCCGGAAGCATCACACGACGCGCAAGCAGGCGGGCATACACACGAAAAGAGTAGTATGCTTGGACCCATTCTCTGTTGGGCAGTCGTCTTCGCAGACATCGGCACATCGGTGTACTACACGCCCGGCATCCTTTACCAGAGCGTACAGGGGCTCGCGGGCTTTTTTGTGTTCTTAACAATGTCAGTCTTTGTCTTACTCACCCTGAAATACGCCGAAGTGACGCATCGCTTCCCCCAGGGAGGCGGCGTAGTCACCGTCGCG
>JALYTQ010000292.1 GCA_030854195.1 Chloroflexota bacterium | reverse complement strand
GGTGTACTCTACATCTGTATCTAACGTGGCTTCGCAGCAACCAGCGGGATTGTAGGGAAAATAGCGCAGCCCGCCGAAAGTGGCGCGCTGCTCCGCGTCGAGCGCCGACTGCGGATGATGCGCGAAGAGCTTATCGCGCTCTTCGCGAAAGCGCTGCAACACGGTTGCAGCATTCTCGCCAGCTACGAGGGCGCGCTTGCGTTCGCGATACATAGAGGCGACGCGGCAGCGATAGTCATACAGGTCAAGATACTCGGACATAGAATGCTCCCACTTAAAAAGGGGTAGAGAATCAATTCTCAACGTCGCATCTACTATATCACTCCGATAGGTAGTTTTTTTTACCATACATGGGTACAATGAAGAATGTTTAACGGGAGGATATATGGCAACATCATTCACTGTTTCACGCCTGGCTTACGGAGATGAGCCATTGCAGTTCGGCGATCTCTACACGCCTGCAGGCACAGAACCCCGCCCGCTCGTCATCCTCATCCACGGCGGCTTCTGGCGCGCCGCGTATGACCTCTCGCTGATGACGGGTCTGGCGGAAGATCTGGCGCAACGAGGCTTTGCTGTATGGAACATCGAGTACCGCCGCGTCGGCGATGCTGGCGGCGGCTGGCCCAACACGCTGCTGGACGTAGCACGCGCTACCGACCATCTGAGAGCATTACAGCAGAGCTATTCCCTGGATTTGCAGCGTGTTATCCCGGTCGGCCACTCGGCTGGTGGTCATCTCGCGCTCTGGCTGTGCGCGCGCCACAAACTGATCGGCTCCGATCTACTGACCGATAGCGCAACGCCGCAGCCCATAAAGGGTGCGGTGAGCCTGGCTGGTGCGATGGACCTGGAACACGTCTGGCAGTTGCACCTGGGCAACGACGCAACCATAGAACTGCTGGGCGGCGACCCTGCGACGGTGGACGAGCGCTATGCAGCCGCTTCGCCCGCCGCGCACCTGCCGCTCGGCATCCCCCAGGTGCTTATTCACGGCACCGAAGATGATCGCGTACCCTTGATCGTCAGCCAGGTCTACGCCGAAAAGGCCAGGGCTGTCGGCGATGCTATTACCCTGATCGAGCTACCCGGCGCAGACCATTTCGTGCTGATCGATCCGGCCTCGGCTGCCTGGGCAACGACGGTGCGCGAGATTGAGAGGCTCGCCTCTGCTTAACTGCGCGCCGCCGCCGCCTCGATCGAATTTGCGGGCGTTGCTGCTACGATCTGGAAGATCGGATAATCGGGCGCGGCTGCAACGAAAGTCTCCAATGGCTCATCGGGTCCGATCGGAAAGGCGAAGCGACCGCCGCTCATACGTCGCACGAAGCCTTGCAAAATCGGCGCGCTCTCCTGCGATGGTATCTCAACAACCTTCACGCGCTCGGAGCGTGTGCCCTTGGTTAAAACGCCCCAGCCAGAGGCGCGAATGTTCTTCACCCAGTCGGCCCCGGCAAAGCCCGCAACCAGCCAGCGCTTGCCATCATACTCCAATACCGACACGGGCGTCGAGCGCAACGCGCCGCTTTTGCGACCAGGAACGCTCAAAAGGTGCACAGGTCCCATGCCCTCCGTCATTTGCGGATTATTTTTTATCGCCTCGTTGCGCTGCCGTATCTCTTCGGGTAGTTCAAAGCGAGCCATCAGTATTCCTCCAGAATGTCTTTTTTCTCATCATTTCTTCTGCATCACGCGGGCTTCGCGTAGAGTCCTGTTTGCGAGACCAACACGGTATAGTTATGTCCATCAGCTGGCACAATTACCGCGTTGCCATAGGCCGCCTCCACGAAAGGAGATGACCATGCCTGTTTGTACACGGTCTTGAAGAACCCGTCCTCGCCTCCGTTGAGCGTTACGACCGTGTGCTTCAGATTGTCCTCGTCGTTGGGATCATCGTACTGGCCCTCCAGGCGCGTCAGCTTGTAGCCCGAATGCAGGCCCAACAGATTTACCCAGTTGGGAAACTTAATGATATCACCTTGCAGCATCCAACGGTCGCCCGTTACAAAGTATGTCTGATCGGATGTCTGCTTCCCATTGTTGTCATAGAGCGTCAGTTCGACGCTCATCATATGTTGCTGGTTCGCAACCGGACTGGCATGCACCTGGGCGACCTTTATATCGCTGGTAAGATTGAGGTAGGTCTGTACCAGGGAGGCGACCCATAAGATGAGGACCGCGACCAGGACCAGGAGAATGCCGCCAAAGCCACGCATCCACCTGAAGCCAGAATGACGCCTGCTATAATAGCGCCGCCCATCCTCGTCCACATAAACGCTACGCTGTCCCCTCCCCAGACTCATAAGTGAGGAGATGAGCAGTCCCAGACCAAGTATAGCGGCCAACAAGATGATCACTTGCGCCAGACCAATCTGGATAGGTGTGTTCATAAATTGTACCTTTCGGAGAGTATTTTTTCATTCCACGTCAGCTACCCTGAACGTTTATGAACCTCTCTGCATACTACACGAATTACACGGAAATTTCATCGTAGCCGTACAGAGACGCATGTGAATAGTCAGAGCAGTTTAAACCATTTACCCCATTTAAAATTACGTACGTAAAAGCCCGAAGTTGGCGGCGCAGCGTTCTTCTCAAAAGGGCATAGTTGCTGCGTATAATACTTCGTAGTAATAATGATAGCGGACCGATTAACCAATAGAGCATGAGAATATCAAGGGGAAAATAGATGTACACCACAAAAATTGGACACGCCCACCTGAAAGTGCGCGATCTGAAGCGCGTGAACTAATCAAAGAAGGAGCAGCTACGTGTCCCGTCCCTCCCTATCGTCCTCGCAAGCAGCAGAGCGGTCTCTAGCGCGCAGGCGACCCAGCAGCGTTCCACTACGCATCGTCGCGACCTGCTTTACATCCATGATGATCGCTGTCAACTATACAAACTACAGCCCGTTGATCGCGACCATCCGCAACGAGCTGCACGTCACCAGCGGCCAGGTCGGGCTCTTCTCGACGCTACTCTTCCTGGGGCTGGCGCTGGCCTATATTCCGGCGGGCATCCTGGGAGATCGCATCGGCGCGCGACCGGTTCTGATCGGCTCCTGCGCGCTGATGGGCGTGGGAGCAATCCTGCTGCCGCTGTTCCCGAATCTGCTCTGGATGCTGGCGTGCAGACTTCTGGTAGGGCTGGGATCGGGGGCGGCATTTATAACGGGCGCGGGCATCGCCGCCGGACTGGGCAAGTACGCGCCGCTGGGACAGGGGATGTACGGTGGCGCGACTCAGGCCGGTTCTGGACTGGGCCTATTGGTTACGCCGCACCTTCTCACAACAATCGGTTGGCGCGGCAGTTTCCTCTTCTGGGGACTGCTCAGCGCATCGTCGGTGCTATTCTGGTTCTTCGTCAACGACGGGCGCGCGGTACACACGCCGACTCCAGTGAACCTGAAGCGCGCCGTGCGCTCACCAGCGATCTGGACGCTTGGACTCTCGCACCTGGGCACCTTTGGTCTGGGCAATGCCATCGCCGCCTGGATCACCGTCTATCTCGTCACACAATACGGGCTACCGCTCGTCACGGCGGCCACTATCGGCGCGATCGCGCTGCTGGGCGGCGTCGTCTTCCGTCCCCTGGGCGGCATCCTGCTGAACCGCAAGATCATCGGCGCGATCCCCTTGCTGCGCGTGGGAACGATCATGGGCTGCCTCGGCGTGGGCCTGCTCGCCATTCCATTGCGCTTCCCGCCCTTCGTCGTCGTGGGCATGTCGCTCATCGCCGTTGGCAGCACCATCCCCTACACCTCCGTCTTTAACTCAGCCGCGAACCTGCGTAGCGCGGGCAAGGGAGTCGCACAGGGCATCCTCAGCGTTATCTCCAGTCCCACCGTCATCATCGGTCCGCCGCTCATCGGCTTCCTCGTCGATCGTACGGGAAACTTCCTGCTGGCCTTTGGCTCGATTATGCTCTTCGGCTTTGTCGCGATAGTGGCATCGTTCCTCGCCGGACCCGCCCTCAAACGCGACGAAGCCAGAGAACCGTAGAGCCTGCCTTGCGCGTGCCTGGCTCCCTTGCGTGGGTCATGCAAGCAAAAACTAGGTTGGAGATGCCTTGCGGAAGTCGGCTGGGTTAGTAAACAATTGTACGTAACCACAGTTATGACAAACCAGCGGCTTCATATCAGATCCGACCATGCTATGTTGCTCTGAGCGGACCTTCAAATATGCTCCATACACAAAATCCCGCCATGACCGTTCTTGCGGTGGAGCGCCGCAGACCGGGCATGGCTGAAGTGGAATCGTAGACTCAAATCCATATTGACTCATTGTATACCTCCCTTGCGCTGATATAGTACTGTGTTATTGCCACTACCATAATTAAGACACATGTGTCACAATACATGCAGGCTGTACGTTTCGCTAGTGAGAGTCAAAAACGACTTGACTCCCACGCGAGTACGACACTACTTAAAATTAGGAGTGATTTTATGCTACAAAAGCCACAGGCCATTCTCTTTGATCTCGACGGCGTATTGACCGATACGTCTACCTACCACTATCGCGCCTGGAAGCACCTGGCCGATGATGAGGGCATTCCTTTTACCGAAGAAGAGAACGATGCCCACCTGCGCGGCGTGCCCAGGCGCGAATCCTTGATGTATATTATTCGAGGCCGCCAGTACAGCGAAGAGCAGATTCAGGAGATGATGGATCGCAAGAACCGCTACTACAATGACCTCATCAAGCAGATGAACCCCAGCGAAGTGGTGGCGGGCGGACGCGAGCTGCTGGAGGAACTGCGCCAGGCAGGCATCAAAACGGCGATTGCCTCTGCCAGCAAGAACGCCGATATCGTGCTGCAGCGCCTGGAGATCATCAACTATTTCGACGGTATCGCGGACGGCAATAGCGTGAAAAATGGCAAGCCCGCGCCCGATATCTTCGTCTACGCGGCGGGACTCGTCAAGGTTCCAACCTCCGTGTGCCTGGGCGTCGAGGATGCTGACGCGGGCATCGAGGCCATCAAAAATGCTGGCATGCAGGCGCTGGCTATCGGACCGACAGAACGTTTCCATCGCGCCGACAAAGTGCTACCAACGATGGAGAACAAACGGTTGCAAGACCTGCTCGATTAAGCTAGAATAGAGCAATTCTTCTCAGACAGATGAGCGAGAGCTAGATACGAAGTAGCGTTTCTGTCTGAATAAGGAGCTAATTCTTCTCAGACAGATGAGCGAGAGCTAGTTCTGTCTGAATATAGAGCCTACTTTTGGTACAAGGGAGGATTCGCTTGTGAACCTATGGCAGGTAAGCGAGGACACGTTCAATCCGCAACTGAAGCAGTTGCATAGTCAGGAGACGGTCTTTACCGTCGGCAACGGCTACTTCTGCACACGCGGCACCTTTGAAGAAGGCTATCCCAAAGCAAATCCCGCAACGCTCCTCTACGGCGTCTTCGACAGCATTCCAATCGCAAAGGAAGAGCTGGCGAACGCGCCCGACTGGACTTCGATTGGCCTGAGCGTCAATGACGAGCGGTTCCGTCTGGATAAAGGCAAGATTACCTACTACAATCGTACGCTGGACATGCAGAAGGGGCTGCTGCAGCGCACTATCCACTGGGAGACGCCGAAGGGCCTGCACCTTACGATCACCAGCGAGCGCTTCGCCAGCCTGGCAGACGAGCACGTTGGGGCGATCCGCTATACCGTGACGAACGAAGATAGCGACGCGACGTACGATATCGGACTGTGGGCGAACTTCAGTAGCGCGGTTGGCAACTACGATCTGATGCACTGGGAGACGGTCGACCAGGGCTTCGAAGACAAGGTATTGTGGCTGCAGAGCGAAACCAAAAAATCGGGCGTACAACTGGCACAGACGATGACCTTCACAACCACGCTACCCGATTGTCGCACGGAGTACATCTCCTCTTACGTCGCACCCAGTACCCGTATCTATGGCAAACTACCACCGGGTGAGACGATGACGACCGAGAAGATCGTGGTCATGTTTACGACGCGCGACGGCGATCTCGATCCCGTCCGGGGCGCGCTCGCACACCATCGCAGCCTCTTGAATACAGGGGGCACGCAAACATCCGATCCTCATATTGTGCCCCCCCAGAGCAATCAGAGTACGGAGGTA
>JALYTQ010000054.1 GCA_030854195.1 Chloroflexota bacterium | reverse complement strand
CCTCCATCCGGTCCACCGACAGCCGAGTAAGCAACCGGATGGAGGCAAGCCCCATCCCTACTAGATTGGGGCTTTAATACTCAATAAAAAAAGCGTCGCGTCCTATGCAAAGGACGACGACGCTGTACGCGTGCTATCGTGGTGCCACCTTGAATTCTCTCAAGCGAGACTCATTATCGCCTGCTAACGGAGGCTGGCCGTTGACGCTTAGCGCGTGGGCTCCCAGGGTGGATTTCCGCTCTCGTCGGTCGCCGCGTCGCACCGTCCCGCGGCTCTCTGTTTACCGACAAAAGGTACTTGTCCCGTTCGTTGCCCGTTGTGTTATTTGGGACACTATAACGGAATTGTTGCGTTCTGTCAATGGTCGGCTTCTGACATTGCAGCTTCTATCGCGCTGGGAAAGCGCGTCTCGAAGTCTAGCAGACCTGCCCATGTAGGTCGAATAGAAATGCGTGTCATTTGGGGAGATAAAGCGCGTACCTGTTCAACCCAGGCTTTTCCCTGCTCCTCCCCAAAGTAGTGCTCGGCTGATGTCGCATATTCAGGAGTAATCCCTGCGACGGTCTCAAGCCTTGCAGTGCCTCGGATGAGCAACGCTTTATAAGGCCACTGGGTGTTATCGATCGTTAGCGCGACCTGTGGATGATCTGGAAGGATGCTTACCTTTGGTGCTCCGGGCGGTGTGCCAAGGACAATCTCCTCGCCATTCCAGTGAAACCAGATGGGAATACAGCGTGGTGTTCCATCTTTCCAGATATAGGCCAGCCGTGCTGGAATAGCCGAATGGAGTAACTCCTGGGCAATAGGGTGATTAAGCAAAGACAGGTTTCCTTGTTCTGAAGGCATTGCTCGCTCCTTTCTGCGTCTCAACGTCCTTTCTAGAGATGTGTTTCCAGTAAAGCAAGGTTGTGAGAGACTTACACGACGAGTTGCGCAGAGCTAGAGGTATTCAGCATAAAGTATACCTGATGAATATAACTAATACAACAAACACTCGGCTTTAGAGTGCGTTTCGTTACGCATTCCAGACTTGTGCAGCGCGTGCAACGACGCGAGCGTTCTCAGTATCGCCGTCGGCGTAGATGCCGATGCGCCCCGACCTATACGTAGTATCAGTTGCTTGATCCACGTAGTGTTTATTGATGTAGAGGTACATAATGCTGCCGCGCGCGATGATGGTTAGCAGATTGGTCTGGCCCCTCTTGATGGCCGTGCTGTTGCCACTGACGAGTACCGTATTGACGCTGTTGCCGTTACTATCCACGGCGACTTTTTGTAGGGAATAGCTATCATCCATGCTGACACTGAAATAGTAACCCGATCCGTTGGCATTGGCGCGGATGAGCAGGCCGCCGGTCTGACCATCTACAACGGTGATCCGGACCTGATAGGTAAGGTTCCCATAGTCGCTTGCTTCGGCCAGACAACGGATAAAGTAGCTTGTCTGCGCCTGGCTGAAGTAGGAGCCGTTTGCGTAGTTGCAGGCACCAATCGTCCTTTTATGGCTGTCGGTATAGGTTGCTGCATCCCAATCGCTATTGTTCGAGGATTGCAGCGAGTCGTTGAGTGTGGGCTTGCCGACGGTCGCTTGCGTGTAGAGTGCCTGCTGCGCTGTGACGGTGCTCTGGACCTGGACGGTTGCTCGTGCCACGGCGCTGCTCGTTGCCCTGCTACGCGCCGTGGTGGTCGCGTAGCCCCGAGCCGTAGCGGTCGCTTGTATATGTTGCTGGTTGGGCAGATAGGCGGTGAAGAAGAGGGATAGCACGCTGCCGATAATCAGTAATGCGACGAGCGCGACAAGCATCCTGCTGCGCCTGCTTGAGCCGAGACGCGGCTTTACGATATCAGGCGTGTGAACAACAGGTGGCTCCGCTGGTTTCGGTGATGGTGCGACCGATACCAACTGTGGTGCGCGTGGATAAGCGGCACCACGCTGTGCGCTTCCCTCTGTCTGACCGCCCTGCAAGATCCGCGCCTGGCGGGACAGCTGTGGCGTAGGAGTGACCTGCCCATCTGGTACAATTGATGTGCTCTTGTTCAACGTGGACTGGTTCTGGCTCTCTCGCCTGGTTGTACTCCCAGGTGACGAGGGCATTGGAGTGGCTTTATCCGGTGCAGGCATCTTTGTGGCGCTAAAGCGCTTCTTATCATCAGGCAACGCAATTTGTACAACCGTCGCATCCTTAGCGGCCTGTTCCAGCGCGGTGGCAAACGCCTGTATGCTGGCGAAACGCTGCCCCGCTTCTTTGGCGAGGGCGATGAATACGACCTCTTCAACGGTGCTGGGAAGCGTCAGAATGCGCTCGCACAGGCGCGGAGGCCGGGCGCGCTCTTGTTGTAACGCGACCTCGACCTGGCTGCCGAGAAAGGGCGGCATCCCACACAGCCACTCGTAGACAACGGCACCCAGCGCATACTGATCGCTCGCTGGAACTGGCCTGCCCGCGATCTGTTCCGGTGCCATGTATGTGACCGTTCCAGCTATATCGCGTTTGTGTTGCGCATCTTGCAGAAGCGCGCTGCCGAAGTCGCTCAGAAGTACCTTTTCGTCCTCGCCCAGCAGCATGTTCTCCGGCTTGACATCGCGATGCACGACGCGCTGATTGTGCGCGTACTGGAGTGCCGCCGCGACCTGTCGCATATAGGGAACAATCATCTGGACCGAGAGTATCGCGCCTCGGCGGTGGAGCTGGCGTAGTGTCCCGTTGGGTGCATAGTCCATCACGAGATAAGGCGTATCGTCTACCGAGCCGAAGTCCTGCATGCGTATTATGTTGGGATGGTTCAGATTGGCGATTGTGCGCGACTCTTGATAGAAGCGCGCCACGCCATCCTGCGCCAGCTGTGTCGAGAGGAGCTTGACGGCAGCAGGCGTACGCAGGTACACGTGTTCGGCGAGATAGGTATCTGCGTATCCACCTCGCCCCAACAGGCGTACCAGACGATAATTGCCAAATTGTTGCCCTGCGCGGTCCATCTATCCTCTCTTTACCGTTTGCCCGTCGCACGATCTCTCCGTGACTGGCAAATGTACTAGCGGATCACTATACTCTCTAGCACTCTTCAGTAGGGATGGGATCTGAAAAGTTACTCTCTCTATAATTGTACGCCAGTCCAGGATGAAATCTCAATGGTATTAAGAAAGGTACTCAGGAGTATCTACTCTCTACAGTGCCCATACATTGGCATTGGTGAATGCAACATCCGTCGCGGCATCCGTATCGTCTGCGAAGACGCCGATCTTCCCTGAGCTGTAGGAGTTATCGCTGGTCATGTCAACGAACTGCTTGTTGATATAAAGATAGATGTTGCTCCCCTTCGCAATGATGGTCACCAGATTGGTCTTCGTGCCCGTCTTGACTGCCGGATTGGTATCTTCGATCAAGGGCGTATTTGTCTTGGAGTCGCTCGTCACCACCAGGGAGAAGGTGCCGTCCTGCGAGATGCGGAGGAGATAGAAATGCGAGTTCGCGTCGTCTGCGCGGAAGACGAGGCCGCCACCATCGCCATTGATGGTGGTCATCTGCACCTGGAAGGCAAAGTTGCTGAAGGTTGCGGCCTGCGCTAAGCATGGAATATAGGTATGCTGCACAAAGATGCTGGCGTGCAGAGCACCACCTGCGAAGGCGCAGCCACCGCCGCCCACGGCATTATAGACATCCCAACTCGCCCCATCCTGGTAGGCAAGCGACGAAGAGAGCGCGGGCGTGCCGCTGGTCGCCGTTGTGTAGAGGTTCTGGTACGCTGTGGCGGTGGCTTGCGCTTTGGCTTGCGCGGTCGCTGTAGCGCGCGCCTGCGCCTGAGCCGTGGCGGTGGCCTGCGCCTGGGCAGTCGCGGTGGCCTGGGCATTCTTTGTCAGGATCGTCTGGACCGTGGCGGTGGCCTGAGCGCGAAATTGGGCTGGCTGCGCGATTGTCGTATAGTAGATGAGCGCAACGCCGCCAAGCATAATCAGGAGCGCCATAGCGGTGAGGAGAATAACTGTTCCTTTTGGCAATTTTTTGCCGCTCTGTGGGTTACTTGTCGGAAAGGGCGGTGTAGTAAAGGGCGGCGTATTATTACTATAGAACGGCTGGGGACTATACGGTTGTGGAGCTTGCTGCGGAGGAGTCGGTGGATACGCCCGCGCATTGTCATAACTGGGGCGCGGTGGTCCCGCTGCGCTGACAGGATTCGGCGTATTAAATGGCACCTGCTGCGCTGACGAAGCGACGGGTACCGCTCTCTCGTCGGTATTGGTCACTGCTGAATTCGAATTTGAAGCGGGCGTGAACCTGCCGCAATTAGGGCAAATGGTCATGGCAGGCTGAAGAGGAGTCCCACATGCTACACAATAACGCATACTATCTCCGGGCATTACTATCAGCAAACATATTTCATTCAACAACTTGAATGAGGCTATGTTAGCATAGCATTCTTACGCGTTTCTGCCAAGTCAGATAGTAAAAATGGGGCTCCTCTTTTGCGAAAGATACTAGACCATGCCCAGTTCCCACTTGGCATCTTCCGTCATGCGATCGGGAGACCAGGGGGGATCGAAGGTCAGCTCGACCTTGCAGCTCTGGACGTTCTCGACCTGCTCGACGCGCATCTGGACCTCCTCCATCACCTCACCCGCCATTGGGCAACCCAGGGCCGTCAGCGTCATCGTAACATCTACGTGTCCCGTCTCGTCGTTTGTTTCGATATTATATACCAGTCCCAGGTCAACGATATTGACCGGAATCTCTGGATCATAGCACTCGTGCAGTGCGTCCATCACTTCAGCTTGATTGATCTCTGCCATCTCGCGCAGCTCCTTTGTTCGCAGTTAATCCGAGTAAATTAGTAGGATTACACTTTCCTGTAATATAGCCCATAAAAGCGCTCTTGTCAAAGGATATTACGCGTAGGTCTTGCCCATCCTCTCAAGAAACATGCGCACGAAGCGTTCGCTATCGACGCCGACCGAGACCTGGGCGTTGGGTGGGTGGGATGTGTCGTTTGCGAGATAGCCCAGCGTCTCTCCCAGTGTTAATGTGCCCGTCAGCTCGACATCTACATACATAGGCTGCCACGTGATGAGATCGGGCTGGAAGGCGGCGGCCAGGCAGAGCGGATCGTGCATGTGAAAGACGCGCTGTCCGCGTGGCGCAGCAAAGATGTCCAGATAGTAGGCGAGGATCTTTTGACTGAATGCCAGCACAGGGCTGTTATGTTGAGTCATGTGGGCTATCTGCTCGCGGCTCAGTTCAGCCTTCATCGTCGTATCCAGGCTGACCAGGCGCAGGGGCCAGCCCGCGTGCAGAACGATGCTAGCGGCGTGTGGATCGGCGTAGATATTGAACTCGGCGGCGGGCGTGACATTGCCCGGAACGAGCAGCGCGCCACCCATAACCACCACTTCGCGCACGAGTTCCACGATGCGTGGTTCGCGCCGTACGGCCAGCGCCAGATTGGTCAGCGGGCCGATAGCGACCAGCGTCAGTGTACCAGGTGCCTGCAGCACCTTCTCGATGATGAGGTCCACAGCGTGCTGAGCAACCGGCTGTATCTGGGGTGCGGGCAGCGTGACATCTCCCAGCCCATTGCGTCCGTGAACATCGGCGGCATCAACGCGCTCGCGCACCAGTGGCACGCCGCTGCCACGAGCGACGGGAATCTCCGTGTGCCCGGTCAGCGTAAGTAGAGAGAGCGCGTTGAGTGTCGTCAGTTCAACGCCTACGTTTCCGCTTACCGTCGTGATTGCCTCCAATTGCACCTCGGGAGATGCCAGCGCCAGAAATAGTGCCAGCGCGTCGTCGATGCCAGGATCGGTGTCAAGAATAATACGTTGCAAGTACTTCCTCCCGCGTTGGTAGACCCGATTGAGCGCCGAAGCGGGTCACTTTCAGGGCGCTGGCGTAGACCGCGAAGCGCAGCGCCTCCTCCGGCTTCTGCCCTTTAGTCAGGGCAACGGTCAAAGCGCCGACGAAGCAATCACCGGCGGCGGTCGTATCGACGACCTTCACGGCAGGTGCCGCTTGATGGATACTGGATCTCTGCCCGACAGCATCGCTCGTCACCAGTAGCGCGCCACGAGCGCCGAGCGTGACGACGACCGTTGGAATGCCCTGATCGTGCAGGAGCGTCGCCACGCGTTCGGCATCCTCTACACTCTCAACACTCTGTCCGCTGAGCAGACTCGCCTCGCCCTCGTTGACGATCAGCACCGACAGCTGCCGCAACGTCTCGCGCGGCAACTGTTGCGCGGGCGCGAGGTTGAGCGTCACAGGTACCTCCAACTTGTGCGCGTGCTCGGTCACTTGCTGCACGGTTTCAAGCGGGATCTCCAATTGTAGTACCAGCGCGCTTGTCTGCTGAAGGGCCGCAAAGATGCGCGCCATCTGCTCCTCGTCCTTGCCCACGCGTGCATTCGCGCCAGGGGAAACGACGATCGCATTATCGCCGTCCGGTACCGAAAAGATAAAGGCCGTTCCGCTGGCTTCCTCCGCATCTTTAACGATCAGGCTGGTGTCGATAGCGTCGGCCTGGAGCGCCTGCACAAGTTGCGCGCCGAAGGCATCGTTGCCCACGCGACCCGCCATCGTCACTTTGCCGCCCGCCCGCGCCATCGCCACCGCCTGGTTCGCTCCCTTGCCGCCCGCAACGAGGCGCAGCGAGCCAGCTCCCAGCAGCGTCTCGCCCAGAGCCGGAATATGCGGAACGTAGACAACCTGATCCATATTAAGGCTGCCAACGACCAGAATGCTCTTTTGCCCCATCAGACCTCCATTCAGTACGCGGAACAAACGAACTCTCAACTGTGCTTAAAAGCATACCACATAGGGAGCGGGCGGCATCATCCCGCTATGATACAGGTTAAGATCTCTTTGCCCTCAGCTTTAAATCTCAACCGTATTTATAGCTATTCCTTCATCAAAAATTAACAAGAGATGCATATAAATTAAATATAACGATGAGATGTATATAGCAAGCGAGGAAATTATGGAAGCACAAGATGTCAGCGAACGTGAAATGGAGGTTCTGCTCCTGATCGCGAAGGGCATGATTCCCAGGGAGATCGCGCGTGCGATGATGATCAGCGAGAAGACCGTGCGCAACCATATCGGCAGCATTTATCGCAAGATCGGCATCTATGATCGCGCTCAAGTCGTGGTCTACGCCGTAAAAAAGGGGCTGATTACTGTTCAAGAGCTTTGAACGAGATTTTTGCCTTCTGGTTTGCCTACATCGTAACCCGGCCACTCGGCGCATCGTTTGCCGACTGGATAGGGAAACCGCGCAGTCAGGGTGGCCTTGATGTGGGGAACGGACAGGTCAGCCTGCTTCTAGCTATACTGATCATCGGCTTTGTCGGCTACCTGACTGTTACTCACAAGGATAGTAAGGGCGAGTAATATTACATGTTAGAATGATTGTTTAACGTTTCTACATTCTCGTGCTCATCATAAGTAAATAGCGTCCCCATGCTCCTGCAGTACATAATCAGGCGCGAGAAGTACGGGAGGGTTTCCAGGGCGGGGACGCAGCCGACCAGGATCAGCTTGCGCTGCGCCCGCGTCAGGGCTACGTTCAGGCGATTGGGATTGATCAGAAAGTCGCGCCGCTGGCCCTCGGGCGCGCTGACGGTAGCGAACGACATAATGATTATTGAGCGTTCGCCGCCCTGGAAACGGTCCACCGTATCGACGCTCAGCCCCGCTTCAGGTGCAAGCGCCGTCCAGTTGTTGGCCGAACTGAACAGGTGGCGGCGGATATTGGCGACCTGGGCGCGATAGGGCGCGATAATGCCGATCTCCCTCTCCGCGATGCCACGCGCCAGCAGGCTCGCGACCACCTCGCGAATGGCGCGCGCTTCGGCGTTGCTCAGCTTTACCTGCTCATTTTCCTCGTTAGCACGCACATGCAGAAAGACCAACGGCAGTTTCGGTTCGATAGCCTGCGCAATAATCGCATTCTCCTTCATTTCATCTGGTACTGAGTGGGAGAAGAGCAGCTTGCGATTGGCGACCGACGCGTGCGGCAGGAGCTGTTTGTCGTAGAAAACGGTGGATGAGAAGTTCGAGATCCACCTGTTCATGCGGTACTGGACGCGCAGCGGCACGCAGGCGCTGATTGCCAATGGATGCTCATTCATATAGTCTTCATCCGCTTGCTTGAGTGTGCGGAAGAGCGAGTCGGCCAGTCCTTCTTCGGCGGCCTCTTTACTCAGGACAAGTGGAGGGAGCTGCTTCTCGTCTCCCACCAGGATGAAACGTTTGGCGAAGCGTAGCGCGCCCAAAATGGCTGGCACGGTAAGCTGACCCGCTTCGTCGATGATCGCGACATCGAAGCGCATATCGAAGCTGGCTGACTCGCCCTCGGCGGGAGTATATTTGTCCCCCGACCACGTTGCGGTGGTGGTAGCGACGACAGGTGTGCTGCTGAGCGCGTCGCGCACGGCGGTTGGATAGTGGTTCTCCTGGTGCGCCTGCTCAGCGACTGAGGATGGAGCAAGTGCCTGCAGGCGTGCCTCCACGAACTCTTTCAGCAGGTGTGGCTTCACGCTCTCATCCACGCTGCGCTCGTGCCCCAGACGCAGGTAGTCGTGAAAACCCTCTTTATCGAGGCGCTTCAGCATATTATCGACCGCCTGATTGGTGAAAGCCGCGAGCAGAACGCGCTGGCCCTGCTGGCTGAGCCGTTTAACGATCTCGGCAATAACGCTGGTCTTGCCGGTACCGGGTGGACCGTGGATGAGCAGATAGTCCTGCATCTGCATAGCGCGCTCCACCGCCAGGGTCTGTTCGCGGTTGAAATCGGGTCGCGGGGTGGTCGCTTGCTGGATGAAGCGCGGGCGTATCTTGTCGGCCACGATATCGCGCAGGTGTGAATCGGCCTGGAACCAGCGCAGCAGGTTTTGTTGCGTGCGCACATGTACCAGATCGTTATCGTAGCGGTCGATCAGCGTGGGGTGGGCGATCAGTTCGCGCGTCCAGACCGTCACCTGCTCGGAGCTGATCGCGATAACTGTCCCTGTCACCACCTCGCCGGTGACGGGATCGCCGGTGCTGAGCAGGATCTCGTCGCCGTCGCGCAGTTCCGAAGTATTAGTGCAGCGAAAGCTCTGCTCCCAGCCATCCCTGTCCACCTGCGGTCCTGCCAGAGGTTCCAGGCCCAGCATCGCCGTGCCGCGCTCGATGCGTTCAGCGACGGGCGTCTTCCAGAGCAGCGCCTGCTGTTGTCCGCCAGTTCGTCCCTCCATCTGGAGTAGCCGAAAGTACTTTGAAAAAAAAGTGCGATTCTCGATCGTGTCAATAGGCGATAACCGTGGACTTGCCGCATGCAGCGCGGCTGTATCGGGGTCAGCCTCGGGTACGTCGCGCTGAAAAGTTTCACGGTTATCTGGTTCTGGTGGCTGCCACTCCAGCAGCGCCGAGACGTTCTGGCACTGGTTGAGCATAGCGCATTTTGTGCAGCGCGAGGGTCCGGGCGGCGCAGTTGGAATGCCGGTAATCTGGCTGAGAATGAGCGTATTGCGCGTTTCATTGACGCGCTGCATCTCGCGTATCGTGGCCGGGATGCCGAACGCCTGCGCGTGTCCTGGCGTGCCTGAATAGAGGAGCGTTGCCAGCGCCTTCTTCATCTTCGAATCGCGTCGCACGGTGAGCAGGGCGTGATAGCCATACACCTGCCAACGATGCTCGCGCTTGGGCAACTCGCCTGACGCACCGCCGGTCTTTAATTCCAGCAAGCGTTGGCGGCCCGACTGTTGCCAGAAAAGATCGAGGCGTCCGCGCAATCCGATCTCGGGTGCCAGCAGGAAGGTCTCGGCGCGCACCTGATTGCCCGATTGACGCTCCTGCTCATCGGCATAGCTAGCTGGCATATCCCACAACGTATTGCGCTCACTTTCGTACCAGTGCGCCAGGCTCTCAAGATGGGGCAGCACATCGGCGCGCATGGCATCGACGGAGACATCCGCCAGCGCCATCTCGATGCTATTAAGCTGCAACGCCTGCTCCAGGTGGCGCAGCAGCACATCCACAGCCGTCTCCTCCTCGTGGACCGTTTGCGCGGTGAACTTGCCGCGATCGTGCTCTTTCAGCAACTCTTTGAAGCAATGATGTACCAGGTTGCCGCGTATCGTCGCAGGCGATGCCGATGAGGGACTGAGGCGGTTGAGCATATGTTGGCGTGGACAGTACTCCGCCTGGTTCAGATCGGTGATATTGAGCAACGTATCGGGTTCCAGCACAGCCAGCGTATAGGCGTTCCCTTTGTATCTGAGCCTGCTTTTCTCTTTATACTCGACGACGGTGGGAGGATTGGGCAGGTGATAGATGCGCATCACGAGTTGGTAATTGCCTATCACGTCACCCCGGTTTTTGAGTTCGCGGATCAGACTTCGGTAGTACTGCTCGGACAGCTGCACCTCGACGCGGGCGGTGCCGGTATCAAGGATGACCAGCGGCGTTTTGACCCCTTCGAGCAGGCGTTCGTGCGCGGCCACGACGCGTCCTTCAATCTGTGTGCAGGAACTTCTGGCGTCGAGGGTACAAAGAAAACATTCGCGCTCTGCTTGCCTGTCGATATCGTGTGTAGCCATCGCACACCCTCCCGTCGCGTAATACACCAGTAGGGATGGGCCTTGCGTCCATCCGGCCCGGTACCGTGTGGCGAGCAAGCGGATGGCCTTGCGTCCATCCGGCCCACAAGCCACGTAATGGGGAACCGGATGGACGCAAGGCCCATCCCTACTGAAAGGTTATATCGTTTTTGCTCCCGTACAGGCAGTGTAGTGTACGAACAAAATTTCGTCAAGGGTAAAGCATGGTAAGATATGATGAATTCTTTGCGTAGCCTAAAAAAATACATAGAAATGAGGATATACCTATGCATCCTTTCCCGGTGCGTACCATCACGCTCGGCATCGCCGACGCGCATCCCCTCGCGGCTGCGACGATCCAGCAGGCCAGGACGATTCTCCAGAGTGCCAGCAAGCGCTTCAATGACGCCGGATACGCTGTGCAGACGCTGCGCCTCTCCACGCGTCCGCTCTTTGACGATCTGGCCGCCTGGTCGCCGGAAGCCCTCTTACAGTACGTCAGGGATCTCCAGAGCATGCTTGATGACGGTGGCCTCGACTTCTGTTCACTGGGACCAGCGCAGGCGGCGCAGCCTGCTTTTCCGCTTGAACGTCTGAACCTGCTCGCCGATCTTTTGATTGCTACCTCCGCCTTGAGTGCAACGGTGCAATTGGCGACTGCTGAGCACGGTCTGCGCGCCGAAGCGGCTTTGCCGACAGCCGCAGTCATCAAGCGTCTGGCGCAGGAGACTGATGAGGGACAGGGCAATTTTCGCTTTGCGGCGCTGGCATGTGTCGCGCCCGGCACGCCCTTCTTTCCCGCCGCCTATCATAGCGGAGCAGGCAGCCTCTCAATCGGCCTGCAGGGAGCGAGCATTATTACCAATGCGTTGCAGGCGCGTGTTTCGGATACCGTGCAGGCGACCGACCTTGCCCTGGTCGAGCAATGGGTACGTGCCGCCCTGCTTGAGAGCGCTACTCCCATCGTTAACCTGGGGCAGGAACTGGCTCGGGAGCAGCACTTGCTTTTTGGAGGGATAGATCTGTCGCCAGCGCCGATGGGGCCTGACAGTATCGCGGCGGCGCTGGAACTATGCGGCTATGGCCCGGTCGGTTCGTACGGAACGCTCTCCGTCGCCGCCGCGTTCACCAGCGCGCTGAAGAGTACCGGGCTGCCGACCTGCGGGTACTGCGGGCTTATGCTGCCAGTGTTAGAGGATGCTGGCCTGGGGAGTCGCTGGGAAGAGGGATATGTCAATGCGCAGCAACTGCTGCTCTATTCAGCGGTTTGTGGCACGGGCCTGGATACGCTGCCGTTGCCGGGCGACTGTCCCATCGAGACCATCGCGCACCTCTTGCTCGACGTAGCAACCCTGGCCCTGCGCCTGCAAAAGCCACTCTCCGCCCGCCTCTTTCCGGTTCCAGGCCGGAGCGTCGGAGAAAGGACCGCGTTCAGCTCACCCTATCTCACCAATACCATAGTGAAGGCACCCTTATAGTAGGGATAGAGCTTGCCTCCATCCGGCCCTTCTCTCACTGACAATTTTTGGGTGAGAGAACCATTCAGCCCGAAGAACGGCTCTTGCGATTTCGCATTATGACAAGTCGAGATTAATACTCGTGCCCCAGAACGCGTCTACCACGCCGTGATAAGAATTTTTGACGCTTTCGTAGAGGCGTGCGTTTTCAATCGCCAACGCGGATAGACTTGCCAACACCGAGAGGAACTGGACATCGTCCTTATTGAACGTCGTCGGCTTGTCGGTATACACGCGCATCACGCCGATCGCTTCACCGCGCACCTCTAATGGTACGCACAGGATGGAGACGAGCCCTTCGCGCCTGGCTGCATCCTGGTACTGAAAGCGCGCATCGCTACGGGCATCGGCGATATAGACCGTTGCTCCTTTCACCGCCTCGCTATCGATGGCGCTACTTATCATGTCGACTGGGCCTTTTGCCAGGTAACTTTCGCTCAACCCGTAGACCGCGCTCAAGCGCATATGTCCCGTGGCGCGATCGAGCAAGCGCAAGCCACACGCCTTCACCTGCATGGCCTCGGTAATGCTCGTCACGACGCTTTGTAGTACCTGATCGAGCACAAGGCTTGACGAGATCGTCAGCGCGGCGTGATAGAGCGCAGTATAGTATTCTTTATGAATGCGAGACGGAGGATCTGTCTCATGGGAATGTGTAGTCATCGTCTTGCCCTCCCGATTTGCACTAATCTAAATATCGTCTTTGTATATTCTCTATTGTACCATATCTCTGCCTCGGGATTAAGACGCAAATATTTACCGGCCCACCTGCTTGGGACAGCGCTCACTGACTCGCTATCCAGAGATGGGCTAAGCGACAAGCCGCTACCAAGAGCCGAACACCGAACCTCAATGCACCTACGGCTGGTGATGCGGCGGGTCCTGGACGAGCCAGACGCGACAGGGGGCGTTTGCCAGCACGTATGGTACTGTCTTGCCCATGTCGTTTGGAGCCCGGTGCTCAGAACGGACATACCCAATTAAGATAAGCGCGCAATTATGATCTTTCGCTTCGTCGACGATGGCAGATCCTGCATCGCGTGCCTGGACGACTTCTGCAATTGCCTCGCTGCCAACGCGTTCGGCTATCTGCATAGCTGAATTAAGCAATTTATCTGCTCGGTCAGATTCCTGTGTCAGGACAGCCTTTAATGGTAACGAGCGTGGAACTTCTATCACGTAGACAAGATGGACCTTACGTCTGACTCCCTTTGCCATCTGACACCCAAGATAGACCAGGTTAAAATCGAGCTGTTCACCGCTGATGACGACAGCGATATCTCCAGTGGCGTTACCCCCAAGGGCCGACCTACTCATCTCTGTCTCTTCTCGGGCCTTGGAGCCCCATAAGTGTACCATGATTTTTTTCCCTCTTGAATGGAGCAAGATAAACGGTATTGTCGAGCAGCTTTCTCCGGCTTAGTTATGTCGTGAGTTCCTTGCCCGACATTCAGATTCCTCTGATGAATTCTAATACCTGGCACTACGATAAGTCAATGTTCCAAATATCTACAATGGCAGTGCTCCTTTCGTCCAAAAAACTAATCCAGTTCAATGGTTGCTGTAAGTCCATAGGTGAGCAGGCGCTCCTGGTAGTATTCCGCCACTTCCCTGGGGCAGACGATGACGATCGCGCTTCCCTTCATATGGGCCGTGAGCATGATGCGCTCGGCCTGCTGAGCTGAGAGGTTGTTGACCGCCTGGAGGAGTGCGAAGATAACATAATTCATCTCGTTGTAATCATCATCGAAGAGGATAACTTTATAAGGTGGCAATATCTGGGCTCTCTGGCGCGTGATCTCTTCTGGTCGCGTCTGCAGACGCGGAGAAGTTGCATACTCATTCATCATGCTGAATTTCTCCATGCTAAAGAATATTACTACCAATATTTGAGATAAGTACTGAACGCAGGCACTTGACCTGCGCGAGAAAGGGTTACTAACAAAATAGAGTACAGCGTCTTGTCATACTACATGTATTGTAACTAAGAGCCATGCTTTTTTCTAGTGGTGGCGAAAAGTGTCCTATCTACGAAAAAATGGGTATAATACATTATCTCTCAAGAACAAAAAAAGGATGTCTACTCTGCGAGATTGGAGGAAGCAATGATACAGAAGCAGACAACGTTGGCGGAGGCGATCGCCTCAGTTGCTGATGGTTCCATCGTGGCCCTGGGCGGCAATACCCTGCACCGCGCCCCTTGCGCGGCTGCCCACGAGTTGATTCGTCAGCGCAGGCGGGGATTAGAGCTGGTGAAGACGGCGGGTGCTTACGATGTCGATGTGCTGGTTGGCGCGGGCGTCGCCGACCGCGTGGCGGCTGGCTTTATTGGTTTTGAAAACGTCTTCGGCCTCGCTCCCCAATACCGACAGGCGGCTGAACAGGGACGCATTCAGGTCAAGGAGCACGCCTGCTATACCGTGATTACCGCGCTGCGCGCCGCCGTGCAGGGCGTGCCCTTCCTGCCGATCGCGGGTATGCTCAATTCGGACCTGATGCAGGCGAGCGGCTTTAAGACGGTGACGGACCCCTACAGTGGGCGCGAGCTGGCAGCGGTGCAGGCGCTGCGTCCCGATGTCGCTATTGTGCATGTGCAGGAAGCGGATGAGCAGGGCAATGGTCGCATCTATGGCACGGTCTTCGAGGATGATCTCATGGCCCGCGCGGCGCGGCGCGTCATCCTGACCTGCGAGCGCCTGGTGAGCGCGGAAGAGACAGCGCGAACTCCCGAACTGACGACCATTCCCGGCCTGCTCGTAAGCCATGTCGTCGTTGCCCCGCGTGGCGCGCATCCCTGTAGCTGCGGTGATCTCTACAGCTATGATTATGACTATCTGGCGCGTTATATTGAGGCGTGTAGCAGTCCTGAGCGCTTCCAGGCCTGGCTCGACGAGAATGTGTATGGAAGGGTGGCGGCTTGATGGCTACTGAGACGACCGCTGTAACGCCGGATACGATGATGGTTGTCGCTATGGCGCGGCTATTGCGCAATGGCGAGCGCGTCTTTCACGGCGTGGCCTCGCCGCTGCCGATGGTCGCCATTCTCCTGGCACAACGCCTGCACGCTCCCGACCTCGTGTACATCAATATCACGGGCGGCGTCAATGCGCTGCCGGAGTCGCTGCCCAGCACCACGGTCGATCCGCGCCTGGCGCACGGTTCGCATGTCATTCTGCGCCTGGCCGATATCTTCGATATGTCGGCGCGTGGCGACCTGGATACCGCTTTTCTGGGTGGCGTGCAGATCGACGGGCAGGGACGCATCAATATGAGCGTCATCGGAGCATACGACCATCCCAAGGTGCGCCTCCCCGGCGGTGCTGGCAGCGCGGCGATCCTGCCTACCGCTGGCCGCACCATCCTCTGGCGCACAAAGCATGATCCACGTACCTTTGTCGAGAAGCTGGCCTTTGTGACCGCGGGCGGCAATGTGGATCGCGTCGTCACGCCGCTCTGTGTCTTCGTCAAGAAGGATGGCCGCCTGCATCTTGAGAGCATCCATCCCTATAGTTCGGCTGAGGAAGTCACAAGACAGACAGGCTTTGCGGTGGAGACGGAAGGAATTCCCTTCACGCCAGCGCCGACGGCGGTAGAGCTCGCGGCGCTGGACGCGGTGGACCCTGAGAAGGTACGATTGGTGGAGTTCACGTAGGCGCGCTATTCGCGTGGTCTGACGCTTCTATCGATCTTGCCGCCTCCGTTGATGAGCATGGCACGGGCGCGTGACATCCTGCTGATATTCTCGGCGTCGCTCAGCCGTAGCGCGACGACGGTGAGCGCGCCCTTTGGTGCCTTGCTCGGCGGCGGACTGACCCGCGACATATCCTGTCCGATCGCTCCACGCACGCGGCCTCGCCTGAGCAGACCGATGATGACGCCGATGATGATGCCGACCACGGCACCGATGATGAGCGTCGTAGGTTCCGGTAGCTTGAAGGGAAAGCTGGCCGCGAACGCCACTAAGCCCAGGATCAGGCCAAAGACAACGGCCAGCACGACCACGAGCACGGGATTGGGACCCGAGCGCTGCACCTGCAAAAAGGTCTCACGGCGCGCAATGTTCGGTCCGTGTTCGCGGAACTGCCCCTTCTCAGCCACGCCTGATGGGAGCTGAAATACCTCATCGTTGCTAAATCCCTCTTTGTGTAGTTTCGCTGCTGCCGCCTCGGCCTGCGGCTCATCTGAAAAAACCGCTAGCAGATCGTAGCTGCCCGGTTGTTGTTGTTGTTGCATAGAAATGGCTCCTCGCATGAGCTATGTTGGACTTTGCTATAGTATATTACGCTTTGTCTTCAAAAGAGACATCCTTCTTTTTTACGTAAGACCATGCGTCAACGTAGCAGTAGCGCAAAGAAATGTCCCAGAAGCTTTGCTTATTGCGGTTTCACGCCCCACATTGTCATATAGTGCCACATGCCGCAAAAATCGTCAGCGTGCATTTCGATTAACATCTGCTGATACAGCTCTTCCGCCTCCTCAGCCGTAGTGACTCCTGAATTGATGAGCAATGGCTGTAGCAGGCGACCAACGACCTCCGCGTCGCGATAGACATTGGCCCATGCATCCGTTCCGCGCGAAAAGTCTAACGCGTAGGCGGCATGCTGCACATCTTGATACCCGGCGTTGCGTAGCAGGCTGGGGATCACTGACGTGACGCCGACGGTTCGCCCAATGGGAGAGAAGCCATAGCCCAGGCGCGACTGTGCCAGGAACGACAATTGCATGCGGCGCTCGCATGCGGCGCTCGTAGTGATCGCCGGATCAATCATATCGGTCATGCGCAGAATACCGCCCGGACGCAGGATGCGCGTGCATTCGTCAATGAATGTCGCCCATTCATCTCGCTGCAATACGCTGAAGAGAAAACGCGTATTGACCAGATCGAAGGTGTTAGTAGAGAAGTCCAATGGTTGTTTGATATCCATAACTCCGAAGGACGCGTTTGTGAGCCCCTGTGAGCGTGCCCGCGCGTTCGCATAACTGGTCATGGTCTGGCTGATATCAACGCCCGCGACATCGATCTCGGGATGAGCAAAGGCGACATCAAGCACCCAGCCGCCAGGACCGCAGGCCAGATCGACAACGGTATGCAGCGAGGAAGGATCGGCTATGCCAACCAATGGTCCGCCCATATTCCTGGTAACAAACTGGTCCAGGTTGATCAGGCGGGCCATTTCAGCAGGACTTTCAGGATCAAAAAAGTAACCACTCTGTGTATTCATAGCGCTCTCTCTTTTTATGTATGCCCGTTAAAATAGCTTCTGCTGAATAGATTCTAGCACAGCGGCGATCTCCTGGCGAATGCGATCATTGTTCGCCATCTCGCCCTTGACCCTTTCCCAGCCGTGCATGATCGTCGTGTGATCGCGTCCGCCCAGCTCCGAGCCGATCTGGAGCAGGGAGGCGCTGGTCTCCTCGCGCATCAGGTACATCGCCACCTGGCGCGGCCACACAATATCGCGCTCGCGCTGCCTGCCGCGCACCAGCGCCACATCTACCTGGTAGTACTGGCACACGCCTTCCAGCACCTGTGGGACCGATAGGTTGGAGGAGGGTTTTTTGTCGCTATAGATATTTTCGAGCGCCTTGACCGCCAGATTCATGGTCAGCGGTGCGTCGTGTAGTGTGGCATAGGCGACGACGCGGTTGAGCGCGCCTTCGAGCTCGCGCACATTGCTACACTCGGGCCGGGCGATATAATCGATCACCGAGCTCGGAACGGAGAAGCGCAGCGAGTCGGCTTTTGAGCGCAGAATCGCCAGTCGGTGCTCGTACTCCGGTGGCTGGATGTCTGCCAACAGACCCCACTCGAAGCGCGACCTGAGACGATCTTGCAGGCTGTGAATGGCCTTGGGCGGTCGGTCGCTGGTGACAACGATCTGCTTATTCGCGCTATGTAGCGAGTTGAAGGTGTGGAAGAACTCCTCCTCGGTCGATTCTTTGCCCGCGATAAACTGGATATCGTCAACGAGCAGGATATCGATCTGGCGGTACTTGGCGCGGAACTCCTCGGTCTTCTGAAAACGGATCGCGTTGATAATCTCGTTAGTAAACTTCTCCGAAGTCACGTACAGGACATTCAGACCGTGCTCCTCGCCAACATGTCCGACGGCGTGCAGCAGGTGCGTCTTGCCCAGGCCCACGCCGCCGTAGAGGAAGAGCGGATTGTAGATATGACCGGGATTTTCTGAGACCGCGAGCGAGGCGGCGTGGGCGAGCTGATTGCACTTGCCAACGATAAAGGAGTTGAAGGTGTAGCGCGCATTGAGCAGGCCCGGATTGGGGAAGAGCATCGCCACGTCGGGCTCTTTTTTGTCCCCTGCCTCAAAGAGCTCTCTGGCAGCCTCCTGGGCATTGTATGGTGAAGCGGCAGAAGTATCTGAAATACGGTGAGCGCTGGCATAGGGCAGCGTGGGTGTCAAAGAGGTCATCGCGGCAGCTGCGGCAGCATCGGCGATGCGCTTCTCCCGTTGCGCCGCGCGTTTACGTGGCAGGCGGTAGGAGCGTTTTTGCGCGGGTAATGCCCCATCCTCCTCGGCGGCACCGCTCGTTTCTTTTGCCACCACGAAGCGAACTTCGATCGGGTGCCCTGTGATCTCTGTGAGGGCCGAAAGGATCGTATCGATGAAGCGCGCCTCAAGATGCGCTTTAGCAAATGTCGTAGGGACGCGTACGATAAACACGCCATCTTGAAAGGAGAGCGCCGAAGTGCCCTGGAACCAAGTTGTAAAGACTTCGGGTTTAACCTTTGCCTGCAACCGTTCTATTGTTGTTTGCCATATTTGCTTCGCATTCATTGCGCTCACCCCCTCTGGGGATACAGTAGCCGTTAAAAAATTAAAAAATAGTACGTACAAAAAGAGTTACATAAGTATCGTTTGGTGGCGGATTGTAATGGTAGCATTAAATCAAAACGCTGTAAAGCCCCTCTTTCGGTCGCAAAATTGAGAACTATATCATAGGCTTTTCGTCAGGGTTTCAGTATACTGAACGAGAGGCTATGCGTTTAAAATACATACTAATAAATATGACAATGGCCTACGTATCATCTGAATTGCCCTTGCGAGCGTATACTTATATGTCTTAAGGAGTATCTCATGGTCCTATTTCAAATCGTCTCTTCTCTAAAACGTAAATGGAGTGGTCAGCGGCGACACCTTTTGCGCTCATCTCGTTTGGCGGTGCAATGGCCCGTTCTGGCGGGCTGCATTTTGCTGGCGAGCGCGGTGCTGGCGTCGTGTACGGGCCTGAACCTGGGTGGGAGCGCGTCCCCCACAGCGACCGGAAAGGCAGCGACGCCGACATCCACCACTACCGCGTTGGCCCAGCTTCACTGGTGCGATAAGCCGCTTATGGTCTTCCGTGATCTCGCGGCCTCCGGCACGCCGGGCGTCACCGTCGGCAATCCGACGACCCTGACTGATTGGAGCCAGGTGAAGCCAAAGCTTGGTTTTACTGTTTACCTGCCCGCGACGCTGCCGAGCGGCTCTTGCCTGGTTAGCGCCTCCGGTACGGTGCGCGATCCCATTCTGGGAAGCAACTTTGTTATCGGGTATGTCTTGCCCGATCATAGCTCGATCACCCTTTCGCAGGCACCGCAGCGCACGCAGAGCACGGCGTTCCAGTGCAGCCCGGTAGCCGATACGAACGGGACGAAGGGCGCTACCCCGACACCTGTTGCCACCCAGGGACCGACGCAGTTCTGTTCGGGCGCGCGCGGCTCAACGAATATCGTCTTCTCGTCGCATGGCAACACCAGTGCTTTACAGCAGTTTTTTAACGCGTTGCAGCCTGATGTGGACTGGGTACCTGCTGGATAATATACCACGGTGACTGATCGCGTGTATTATGGGCTTGCTTTGTTTCTTCTTGATTGTTATAGTGTGCATATTGATGAGGCCGTGAAGATTCGGTATGCCGTTCGTCGTAGTATTGGGATAAGCAATACTAGTAATTCATAAAATGTGCTACCTGATTTTAAGGATGAGGCAAGCTCTCCCCCTTTCGGGGTATTGGCTGGGAGTACCCTCGACGGTCAAGTTTCACTTCTGATATAATAACAGAAGTTTTGCGCTTGCATGTGTATCGATGTATGCGTGCTATATGGGAGGAACTTTAATGATGGACAAGGATAAGTGTCCCTATTGCGGGGCCGAAACGCGGCCAGGGGATAATTTCTGCTTGAATTGCGGCAATCGCCTGCCTTCGGCAACTCCCTCCAATGTATCTCCGGGCGATGCCACGGCACCTGCTGCGGATGACTGGGCCCAGCATCAGGATGCCGCGCCCGATCATACTGTTGGCAGTTGGGAGCAGAATGATGCCGGTGCGACGATCGCGGAGCCAGCTTCAGAGCAATCCTATGCTGAGCCAACGGTGCCGCCTCGCAATAATGATGGCATCGAGCAGCCTGCGCGCTTTATCTTACGTGCGGATAATGGTGATGTCTTGCAAGAATACCCACTCGATAAGCCTGAGATCACGATTGGTCGCGCGCCCAACAGCGATATTTTGCTGTCAAAGGATAAGTTGACTTCGCGTCGTCACGCCACGGTGCGCTATGAGAATAACACCTACCTGCTGCGCGATGAACGTAGCGCAAATGGTACTTTTGTCAACGGACAACAGATTGAAGAACTCGTTCCTGTTGAACTCAATGATGGTGACCACATTGGCATCGGAGAACACGAACTGATCTTTCACGCCTTTGGCTCTATCGCCGAGCACGTGGAGGATCTGCCAACGGTGTCGGTGCCCTACGAGCCACAGACATATCGCACGCAGGACGACTCACTGCGGACGGTTGCATCCAACGATGATTATGGTACAAGCTCGATCGATGTCGAGCCGGAAGTCGCTGCTCCGGTAGGCGAAGCGACGATCGCTGCCCCACCCGAGCCAGTCGCGACGAATGGCTCCACGCCTGTTGCACCACCGACGCCGCAGCCTGTGGCGGTCGAGGAGCCTGCTGAAGTTCAGCAGCCCGTTGAAGCCCAGCAGTCTGTGCAGCCCGTGG
>JALYTQ010000053.1:17595-21157 GCA_030854195.1 Chloroflexota bacterium | reverse complement strand
CGGGGTAACGGCGACCGTGGGCGTACTCTTCGGCTGCGTTGAAGCGGCAACAGGCGTGTGCGTTGTAGTGACAGCGGCCTGTGGACTCTTTTGCTGAAAGGGATGCACGATAAGCAGTACGCCAGCCAGCAAGAGGGCAATCACCAGCACCGAGACGATGCCGATGACGCCGAAGCGTTGCAGCGGAGAACCCTTTGCTCTGGGCGTCTGAGGCTGTACTATCCGACCTTGAGAGTCGCTGGCTACCGTTGGTAAATCGTGGCCTACCGCTTCGCGCACCTGCGGAGTAACGGGGTGAGCCTGCTCGGCAGCGCTGGCATTTTTTCCTGTGAGCAATACTGGCGTAGCGGCTTGAGTCTGCTCGGCGCTTACCGTCTTGCCCGTAAACTCGCTCGACGACGGCGTGATGGGCTGAACCGGATCGACGCTTCCAGACGCTGACACGGGCTGGATGCTATCAGATTGCTTCACGTCAATATTTAGCAACACAGTGCCCGCTTGCTGGGTAGATGAGCCTTCGGGTTCCGGCACGCGGATAACCGCACCCGCCTGGGTGCCCGCGGGCACCGTAACCAGAAGCTGTTGTCCGCCCGGCAGCGTAATCATACGGCTTATGCCGCTTTCTGCCTCTTGCTTGCTGATAGTTAGCGTGGTACTCAGGTCATTGCCGACATGTTGAAATGTGCTGGCAGTAGAGGCTGGATTGGATACGGCCTGCTCAAAGGCATCGGCAAAGGCGGCGATGGAGGGAAAGCGCTCTTCCGGCTTCTTTGCCAAAGCGCGCAGGATAACCGCGTCGAGAGCCGCCGAAATATTGGGGTTAAAAGTGCTGGGGGCGGGAGGTTGCACCGTAAAGTGCTGGTACATCAATTGTTCCATGCTGCCGACAAACGGCGGACGCCCCGTGAGCATCTCGAAGGCCATGACGGCCAGCGCGTACTGGTCGGTGGCTGGTACAGGCATGCTGCTCCACTGTTCTGGTGCCATAGCGGTCGGCGTACCACGAATGGTGCGGCTGGAATTGCTCTGGGTGGCAGAACTGCGCGCCACGCCGAAGTCCGCGAGGAGGATTGTGGGACGGGCAGGATTCTTCTTATTGCTGCGCAACAGAAAATTTGGCGGCTTGACATCGAGGTGAATCACGCCATGCTCGTGCGCGTATTGCAGCGCATCGGCTGCCTGTTCGACTAGATATGCAACGTCCTTTGGTGGCAGCGGATTCGTGCCACGCAGGCGCAACCAGTTCGCCAGCGAGCCCTCGGGACAGTATGGCATAACCATATAGCTCAAGGTCGTATCATCGCTGGTCTCCTCGCCAAAGTCGTACAGAGGCAGGATGTTGGGATGTTCGAGCGCCGCAATGGCCCTGGCCTCGCGCTGGAAGAGGCGCGCCGCATTTAAAGCAGTATCGCCCTCGGGATAAGAAACATTTTCATTGCGAATGACCTTGATCGCGACCTGTCGATTGACGCGCTCGTCTTGCATAAGATACACTTCGCCCATACCACCTTTGCCCAACAGGCGCAGGAGGTGATAGCGGCCATTTTGCAGCTTTTCTAGTGCCATAGTAGCCTCATTTACATGCATAGGAGAAAATTTTTACGGAGCAATATCCCGCACCGAATACACAGCAATATTACACCATTAGCGATTAGAAATGCAACTACTCTTTGCCCACCAGATATTCCTGTAGGTTGCGCTCAAAGTGGCGATGTTGGATGATATCTCACCAGAAGAACGAGAGTGTGATTTATGGTTTTGCACCATGAGAAGAATGAGCGGCACAGCAAGCAAACAGGCTTATAAATCGCGCCCCTGGCGCATAGGGTACCGCTGATTCTTCTTTGCCAGGCTCCTATTGTTAAAGCGGCTGATAGGTGAGGATGACGGTTCCTGTCCTGCTCGCTTTTGAAGAGAGGAGTTTTAATCTCTTGAGGCTGTCCCCATCTTTGAAGAGGCGCTTTCCGTTGCCTGCAACAACAGGGTGGACCAGGAGTATCAGCTCATCCAGAAGACCCTGTTCAATGAGGGAGCGGACGAGGGTGGGACTTCCGGCGGTGCCGATGTTCTTCCCTGGCAGCCGCTTCAGCTTCGCGATCTCCTGGGCGAGATCTCCCTTGACCAGCGTCGAGTTCTTCCATTCTTCGACACTCTCCAGGGTAGTCGAGAAGACGTACTTGGGCGTGGAGTTAATGAAGCTTGCAAACGGTTCATCAGTAGCGGTGGGCCAGTAGGGTGCCCACTCCTGATAGGTCACTCGTCCCAGCAAAACAGCATCCTGGGAGGTGAGCTGTTCCATCATGGCCTCTCCCATCTCCTCATCGAAGTGCTCTTGCCATTTATCAGGCGCTTCCACGACACCATCCAGTGTGATAAACAACCCTGCGACGACTTTTCTCATGCTGACTACTCCTTATAGTTCTGATCTTTTACGGACATTTTGAAAGCGTCGCTAGTATAGCACGCGTGCGCGAAGAATACTTCTCCTATCTTGCCCTCTTCATGCATACTCAATTTTGAGGGGCTAATAGTAGAAGGAATACGTATTTTTTGGCTCTACCCTTGTCCTTTGAAAAGAGGCATGGTATGCTTCGGTAGGAAATGTGGGAGGGTTGTGTATGACACAGCAGCCACAGGCATATGACAGTTCGATACCCCTTTTTGCAGCGGACGGATACACTATCTATAGTAGACTTTTTGGAGGCGAACAACATTATGCAAACCGAAGTACAGACTGCGCGACAGCGCCCATTGGGCGTCACGATCATAGCTATCCTGCTGGGTATTCAGGGCCTGATCGAGCTGATTGGCGGTATCCTTCTGGTCGTAGCGGCTAACTCGCTCAGTCACAGGATTGTCGCGCACGGACATACGATTATTGCCAGGTTTGTCGATACATTCGGCATCGCATTGGGCGGCGTCGGCATCGTTGTGGGACTCATCACCCTCTTCTTCGTCTTCAGCCTGTGGACCTTACAACGCTGGGCCTTCTGGGCCGTGATTATCATCGAAGGTCTTAGCCTGCTTAGAAGCATCTTCGAACTGGTGCGCCACACAGGCTCGACGACCGGCGTTATCCTGGGCATGATCATTCCCGTCGTCGTCGTCCTTTACTTCCTTTTAGATGCGAATGTGCGGCGCGCGTTCCGCGTTTAAGATGAAATGATAGAGGTGCTCATCTACAACTTTAATACATCGCGTGGAGAACCTTCTTTGAGGATATCTTCCATGCGTGCATACGCCCCCAATTTGGTAGTCGGGTGCGTGAAGATATAGAATCGCTCTTCGCGAATGGCATCAAAGGTGATATCCGCGACCTGTGCAGGTGGCCTGCCTTTCTGTATCTCCTGGAATTGTTTCTGTATCCCAGCCAACGTTTCAGGACTCATTGACTGGTATGGCGAAGCATTGGAGAGTTCGCTCGGACGATTGCGATCGGATTCCATGATGCGCGTCTGCACCCATTCAGGACACAGAATCGACGTTTTCAGGCGGGTTGTGCGTTCAGCTAGCTCAAGAAAGAGCGTTTCAGAGAGCGAGACGACAGCGTGCTTGCTTGCCT
>JALYTQ010000053.1:0-17585 GCA_030854195.1 Chloroflexota bacterium | reverse complement strand
TGCGCGACAAAGCCTGCGGACGAGGCTGTATTGACAATATAGCCCTCGTCGCTTTGTGCCAGCATACGTGGTACAAAAAAGTGGATGCCATGAATAACGCCCCATAGATTGACGCCTAAGACCCATTGCCAATCGTCCAGGCTGCTCTCCCAGATAGTGGTGCCAGCACCAACGCCAGCATTATTGAAGAGGAGATGTACAGCCCCATAGGTCGCGAATGCCTGTGTTGCCAGCGCCTCCACCTGCTCTGCCTTTGAAACATCGGTGCGTATCGCCAGTACGTCTGCGCCCATCGCTTTCAATTCGTGCGCGGCCTGTAAAAGTGCCTGCTCTTCGACATCAGCAAGCACGACGCGCATGCCTTCCCGCGCACACTTCTCAGCGAGTGCGCGTCCTATGCCGCTGGCCGCCCCCGTAACGACAGCCACTTTGCCCTGAAAATCCTTCATTGGATGAATATCCTTTCTTCTCTCTACGTATTTCTGATCGTCATAATGCTCTGTCAAAGATCATTGGAACCCCACCGGGGTAGTGCTCTGTCAACCTTGATACGGTCTAGTTTGGGGTAGGGACTACGTTTACGGCGTCCGCGATTTATCGATTTCCTCTCCGCTGCATCTGGTGGAATGTGGAGGAACATGATGAATCACGGACGCGCTGAAGCTGGTCCCTACGCCGATTGGTTGGTTGGGAGATGGGGCCACATGATGTTTGACAGAACAGTAGGAACCAGCCTCCAGCGCGTCCGGATGTATCTTTTCCTCCACGTGCACCAGTTGGGAAGCCCACCAGTCAAAGGAACGCGCACTATCCTGCTAGCAGGTGGTGCCACAATTTGACTCATCTATTTCCACGTGATGACGGCAATTTTAGAGGTGCTTCAATCCTGCAAGCAGGCATTTCCCCATTTAGACCTCTTATTGGGGAGGCTGGGGCTCTATCTGAGCAACTAGCAGCGTGCTATTGAAGTAGGGCGGGACGCGACGCGAGTAGGTGGTCACTTCCAGGCCACGCAATCGTAGGGCCAGCGCCGCGAAGAGTCCGATCGTCCCGGCTCCGATTACGGCTGCCCGTTGTGGTTGCCAGACCTTCAGGCGGCGTTGGATCTCGAACGCCTGGTTGACGCCCTTCAGGGCAACGGTCAGAGGCTCCAGCAGGACTCCTACTTCGCGCAAGGTGGCTGGCAGGGGAACGATGTAGGCGGCGTCTTCGACATAGTATTCCGTCAGGTAGCCGTGGCGCAGGTTGATACCCCGTTCGTAGGACAACCTCAATGGTTACTATTGTTTATTTGTCGCTGGTCGACGACGATTCTGCCTGCGCGATGGCCCAGGCGGCGTTGACAAGCCCGATGTGGCTAAACGCCTGCGGGAAGTTCCCCAACAATTCATTGGTCTGCGGATCGACCTCCTCGGCGAGCAGTCCGACATCATTCACGTAAGCGATAGCCTGCTCGAAGGTCGTCCTGGCTCGCTCGACCTCTCCAGCCAATGCCTGCGCCTGAGCCAGCCAGAACGTGCAGAGCAGGAAGGTTCCTTCATCGCCTGCAAGCCCGTCGGAGGCGCGATAGCGATAGACCAGGCCATGGGCATCTGTCAGCCGCGCGGCGATGGCATCGACGGTTGCCCGCACGCGTGGATCGTTACCGGGCAGGAAGCCTACGATCGGTATCATGAGCGCGGAGGCATCCAGTTCATCGGAGCCGAACGCCTGCGTGAACGCGCCTGCCTTCTCGCTCCAACCATGCTCAAGGATGGCGGCGCGGATCTGCTCGCGCGTCGTTATCCACGCGGCGACGCGACTCTGTGCTCCCAGCGTCTCGGCGAGGCCGATGGCACGATCGAGCGCCACCCAGCACATAAGCTTCGAGTAGAGAAAGTCCCTGGGACCTCCGCGCACCTCCCAGATGCCCTGGTCGGGCTCCTGCCAATGGGCCGCCGCCGCGTCGGCCACCTCGATTAAGAAGTGGCGCGTGGTCTCATCAAGATCACTGAGCTGGTCGCGCAGGCGGTGGGCCGCGCTGAGCAGTTCACCGTAGACATCAAGCTGGCGCTGGTCCCACGCGCCGTTGCCGATGCGCACAGGTCGGCTGGCGCGCCATCCATTCAGGTGCTTGAGTTCTCGCTCGCTGAGGTCGCGCTCGCCGCCCACGCCGAACATAATCTGTAATTGCGCGCCATGCCGTAGCAGCGAAGCCACCGCACCTGCCATCCAGGCAAAGAACCACGCGGCCTCATCGGGACAGGCCGCTACCCAGAGCGCCTCCATCGTCAGGGAGGCATCACGTATCCAGGTATAGCGGTAGTCCCAGTTGCGCTCACCGCCCACGGATTCGGGCAGCGAGGTGGTCGGTGCCGCGACGATGGCTCCGGTGGGACGGAACATGAGCGCCTGCAGTACGCGCCCGCTATGGTGAACGAGATGCCGCCACGGTCCCTCGTACTTTTGATGCAGTTCCGACCAGGTGCGCCATCCCGTCAGGGTATCCTGAAGCGAGTCGCTGATCGCCTCCTCTGTATACGCCTGTGGGCCTTCCTCCCAGCTTGCCCGATGTTGTAGCGCGAAGTTTGCCTGTTCTCCCGCTTGTAAGGTGAAGCGGGCGTGGGCCGTCGAGTCGTCGATGTGAAGCTCTCTCTGCGAGGAGAGCAGCAGCACGTCGGCACCGCCGCGCGCGAGTATGCCTCCCGACACAGGTCTGAGCAGGGGCGAGATCAGGCCGTATTCGGGTCGTGGCGCGTACTCCATCTCTATCTCCACCGTCCCGCTTTCACAGCGCACGGAGCGGAGCACAACTCCCGGAGAGGAGACGCCCAGTTCGTGCCCCCGCTCGTTGCGTCCAATTGCCATCGCGTCGATTAGCACCGCTTTCCCGGTTGGCGTGTTGAAGCTGGTTTCGAGAACCATCGTCGTATCGATGTAATGGCGGTTCACCTCGGTCGCGCCAACCGCCTGGATGGACCAGTAGCCAGCTTGCTCGTCGAGCAGGCGGGCAAAGACAGATGGCCCATCGAAGCGCGGAAAGCACAACCAATCGATGGAGCCTGTGCGGCTGACCAGTGCAGCTGAGCGACAATCTGACAACAGAGCGTAATCGGCAATTGGCAGGGTACTCATAATCTTCCTCCCCGGTTTTTCATGGTATCTCAGACACTGAGAAGCGGCGCTTCCATTGCCTGCGCGTTCTCCTGGCATGTGTAATGGTCCATATGTAAGCATCTATGCTCACTCATATCGTCTAGTCTCTCATCAATTTGTTACAATCTTAGCGATTGTCTGAATGGCCCTGGTTTTCAAAGGGTGTGCGTCATCGTTTTACACAAAGGAATGACCAACCAACCCATGTGATAGGGGCGCGGTTCACAAGCCCGTTGGACCTTGCAAAACAATGACGCTCATCCCTTCCAAACGCGCGGCTTGACTGAATATTAACAGTAACATATACTGCTGGCGATTGCCCATAGAAACCATAGCTACGAACCATTACTAAACAAACAAAAGCAATTCTGGTGTGCGCGAAAGCTGAAGTTGATGAATGAAAGTACAGACCGACCAGCCGACCGGGCAGGCAAGGGAGTAACAAGGCAAACGATCGCGGATACCAGCCTGGATAGCGCCTTGACGCCTGAGAGTGAACTCCACCTGATTGAGTTGCTGCGCAAGGGCGACGAGAGCGCTTTTGTGATGCTGGTTGAGCGGTATAATCGCGCAATGCTGCGCCTCGCCATGATCTACGTTTCTAAGCAAGCGATAGCCGAAGAAGTCGTTCAAGAGACCTGGATGGGTGTTCTGCAAGGGCTGGACCGCTTCGAGCGGCGCTCCTCACTGAAAACCTGGATCTTCCGCATTCTCGCGAATTGCGCGAAAACCTATGCGCTACGCGAGGGACGCAGCATCCCCTTCTCCTCGCTTGCAGACGTCAGTGAGGCCGCCGTGGACCCAGATCGCTTCTTCCCACCGGACGCTCAACGACCCGGTGCCTGGATATCTTTACCCGAGAACTGGGATGAAATTCCTGAGAGGCGACTGCTTTCCCAGGAAACGTACGTCTGTATCGAGTCGGCCATCGAGACGCTCCCGCCCAACCAGCGCACAGTCATCATACTACACGATGTGGAAGGCTGGACGCCAGAAGAGATCCGGAGCGTACTCGAAGTTTCCGAAGGCAATCAGAGAGTCCTCCTTCACCGTGCGCGCTCCAAAGTTCGACGCGCACTTGAACGGTACCTCGATGGAAAAGAGAAGGTTTGAGGGGGAAGCGCATGGATAGATGGTTCAAAAAGCTTTTCGGGCGTACTGCAACGAAAAAGAATCCTCCAGCCGGGACAACTCCTGCTGGACTTGCCTGTCAGGAAGTTGTGGAACTCGTCACCGATTATCTCGAAGACGCGCTCTTGCCAGAGAAGCGCGCGCAACTTGAAGCACACGTTGCAGATTGTGAAGGCTGCACAAACTATATCGAGCAGGTGCGTCTGACCATTGGCATGCTGCGCGACCTGGCGCAAGAACCAGCGTTTCCCGCAACGAAAGAAGATCTGCGACAGGTTTTTCGCCAGTGGAAGGACAGCCAATAGTCTCCCGTTCACCACCAATCATCTCCTAAATATGCTATACTATAGGAGGATTTGTGATGAATGAAGCTGACATGCGCTCTGAATTTGACCAGATGGATGAGTAGAGCCAGTATCCGCGTCATTGATACCCTCCCAGTATTGCATCATTATCTCCTTTTGCTATGCCATAATCGCGTTGAACGTATGGCCTGTTTGTCAGTTCGTTTGCGACGACCAGGAAAAGAACAAACAAAGGAACAAAAAGATGAGTGCGCAATCCTCAGAAGCCAGGGAACAACCTTCCCCACTTAAAGTTGGTGATGCCAGTGTGTATTCGGCCCGTATACAAGAGGCGATGAGATACGACAAGCTTTCTTCGGCAAACTACGCTCTCGTCATGACTCTGCGCGATGCGGTATTACAGGGCTCCTCCGAAGAGAAATGGAAGACGGATCAGCAGCGCAAGGTGAAACTTCTCACCGACCAGCCGCCTGACAAGAACGCTCCCAACGCGGACGCCGCCAATCGTTACGAGCAAGTTGTCGGGCACTTGAAAGACATGCAGCTCTGGCCCTGGTAATTAGAGAATTTGCAGATAAAGGAGCGATAAACGATGACCTACACACGTAAAAACAGTATTGAGGAGTCAAAAGAAGCGCGTCTGAAAGCACAACAGCTAACGGCCATATGTGAAGAGCTCCATATCACGCTTGATCCTATTGACTGGCAAACCTCTGGTATGCGCGCCGGTGTGGCTGTGAATGCTATCGAGATTGCCGACCTCCTGGGCCTGAGCCGCCAGGATAGCGAGTCTATCCTGCGTCTGGTGCAGATCAAACTGTTCGAGCGCGCGGCCCGCGAGACCCTGCATATTCAACCAGCGCCCAGAGCCTTGATCTGGAGTCCCGTTGATGTGATACGACCGCAAGCCTTTTTGAGCCTCTGGGTTCTGACCATGGAGACGGATGAGCGCATCGCCATCGCCGAATATCTCAAGAAGGGGCAGCGCGTTTATGAACACTATGACCTGGATATAAACGATCAGCAGCAGCTCGCGACGCTGTTTGGACCGCTGCAAAAAGGCGAATACGATCTGGGTACGACGATCACCATTGAGGAGCGCGAACGCAAATCCACCGGAGAGATCGTCTATATTCTTCCACCCGGCAAAGTAGTCGCGAACCGTCGGCCTGCATCAAGAGGCTACCATACCATTTCGGGAAAAGCGTACTCAAATGACATTTCAGCAAGGTATCTTGTCGATTGTCACGACGGTTTTCCCCATCTTGTCAGCCAGTCGCAAGTCAGCAGGGAAGAGAGCACGGCAGACGCGTCGGCGCAATAGCGGTCGCGTCATCGCCTGGCTTCAGGTGCATCTCACGTCCTGTCTGGCAGATAGATGACATAGTTTTGGAAGATCATGCGCCGGTACGTCGGCGCAATGGTGCCGTTGCGCATGCCGTTATCAAAAGCGGCTACCTGTGGCATCCCCATAGGAAAGATATAGGCGGGATTGGGCGCGGCGCTCACAATCCGCCGGTAAGCGATGTAGCGATCAAAGCCTGGGTTGAGACCGTTGTCGAGCGCGCTGCAGATAATTTTCTCCTGGCTCTGGAACGTCAGGCGATTGCAGGTCCAATACTCGGAGTAGATGCGCGTCGCACCCAGGGAGAGCAGCTTTTGCACCAGCGCGTCCTGCTGATTGTAATACATCTGCGCCTCGGGTATATTCGCGAAGGTGCCGAAGGTACCTACGACATAGATGACCAGCAGGAGCACGAGGATGCAGGCGCGCACGACAGACGACGCGCGCGTACGCCATCCCGTAGCCGCCTGCAGCACCTGGGGCAATCCCTTCCACAACGGCCACAGAACAGCAGGCAGCGCGACGAGCACGCAAATCAGGTAGCGCGATGTGGGGCCAGGCGCGGTCGCCGCGATGGGACTGAGCGCGAAAAGCACGATCGTCCCCAACGCGCTAATCAGCAGCACCAGCCGACCACATTGCAGTATCATTGCTTGCCGATCTTCAAACGTCCAGTCGGGCTTCAGTAATGACGTTCCGCGCCAGTGCCGCCAGACGAAGAGCGCGGCCAGGACCGTCGCCACAGTCCACAACACCAGGTAGCCCACACTCCATCCGCCCTGAACAAGGGTGCAGGTGAGGCTGGGAGCATTCCCGAACAGCGGAAAAGCTGCGTCAGCACAGAGCGGATAGAGTCCCGTCGTGTTCGGCAGGCTGATAAAGAATGTTCCGGCCAACTGCTGGATAAACGCGGGGTGCACGTTAGTACCGACACGATGGATGCTTATCAGGACCGCGATCGAGTTCTGAGCGAGCGGCGCGGTGACATTGTACAGAATCAAGGGAAACGCGCCGATGATGATGCCGAGCAGCAGAGCGATGCCAGCCCGCCACCGGAGTTCCCGGCGGCAGAAGAGGAACAGGAACAGCGCACCACAACCGACGAACGGCAGAATCAAGAAATCGACCCACAGCGCCAATCCGACGATAAAGCCCAGCAGTGCATAAACGAGAACACGCCTGAGAGCGGGCCACACCGGGCGCTCCTCACTCGGCTGCGAGCGCGCCAACCAGACGAGCAGAAGGCAGATCGCGGCGGCGAAGAACACAATCTCTGGATACTCGCCGACCGCCTTGAGCTCGTGCGCGATAACCTCGTTGGAGCCGAAGCAGAGCAGTATTACCGTAAAGACGGCCAGGCCGCGTGTATAGAGCATGCGCGTCAGGAAATACATACAGATGACAAACAGGAAAAAGAAGGGCAGCAGGCCGAGCCTCAGCGCAAACGTCGAGGGACCCAGGAGATGGAAGAGCGGCGCGGCTATGTACCCCTCGATCGGTCCCATGTAGGGCAGACCATAGAAGAAGATAGGCCACTCCCCATTGTAGGCAACGTGGCGGGCGAGCAGCGCCATATTCGCCTCGTCGCTATTGGTGACAGGCCAGTTCTGGGCAATGAGCAGCAGGCGTAGCAACGTGGCAATGAGAATAAATGCAAAGAGCAACCATTCGTACGGCTGAAGAGAAAAACGTTTCAATTCCTGTCCCCACAGTGTTCACTATTACGTAAACGTAAACTACATGCGTATCGTTCTTTCCCTATACTCTATCATATCCTTTTCCATCCGTATAGCAAAGAGCCACTAAGCAAGCTGGCTACCCGCCGTTGTATCTCTCTGGCTATATTGCCACGTATCAAAAGAAATACTGTGAACCTATCCTAAAAGAAAGCAGGAAGAGGGTGCTATGTACCAGGCAGAAGATATAGGCGCGGCTCGGAGTGGACACGACAATGCAGAAGTCGCGGGGAAGCCGCGGCGTTCGACAATACCAATCGTTGGTGGGGTGCTCTGGCTCCTGGCCGTGGCGTTGATGGTGGCGCTCGCGTTCTTTGCCCATACCCATCCTCATCCCATACCCTTCGAGCTGGCGACTTCGCGGGCGGTGCAGGCGCTGCCCGTTCCCCCGCCCTTACAGGCGATTATGCGCTGGTTCACTAGCGTCAACGATCCCATACCGGATAGCATTACCGTCGTCATCACCGTGGCTATCCTGGCTCTGCTGCGCAAGTTTATGGCAGCGGCCTTCCTGGCGCTATCAGCCGGGCTGGGAAACCTCGCCGACGCGCTGATCGGGGATGTCGTCGGGCGGCCTCGACCCAGCCCTGGCCTGATCCATGTCGATAGCCTCCTCAAGTTCAATAGCTTCCCTTCCGGGCACAGTTGCCACATGATGGTCTTTTACGGCTTCTTGCTGTACCTCAGCCTGACGCCGCCTGTGCGCCAGTGGAAATATCACTTGTGGCTGCTCCCCTTGCAGATCTACGCGGTGGTGACGATCCTCATTGTGGGCTTTGCGCGCATCTGGGAGGGCGAGCACTGGATTACCGACGTGGCGGGCGGCTACCTGGACGGCATCATCTGGATGGTGCTCTTCATCTTCCTCTACAACCTGGCAACGCGAAAGCTGCGCGAACACCGCGCAAAGAAGGCCCAGGCGCAATCGATCGCTGAGCCAGGACAGGACAAGGTGTCAACAACCAACGTTTGACCTTGCTGGTGAACCTTTTTCTCTACATAAGGTATCCCATATTTCTACTGAACGAATACGGGATACCTTATGTAGAGAGAGGCGCGCCTATCTATACTGGTCGATGCGCGATTGTGTCTGCTTCAGTTCAGCCAGCGTCGCCTCCAGTTCTGACTGCACACTTTGCAACTGCGTCTGCACCTCCTGGTAGCGCTGGTGAGATGCCTGCAATTGCATCTCGCGATGTTTGGCCGTCTGCAAACGCGCCCTGGCGTCGCGGAGCTGTTGCTGATAGTCCTGCAACTGCGACTGCGCATCTCGTACACGCGCTTCGTATACATCAGGATCGGTCTCCTGCTGATTCTCTAAAGGCGGAACATCCTGATCGGCCTGAACCACGCTATCGTCTTTCCCGACGAGCTTGTCGGTCTGCTGACGAGCTATCACATCGTCGTAATCCTGCCCATCCGTAGACGCCACCTGCGCGCCATTCGATGCCGGAACCATCTCGCTGCCACCTATAGTGTCATTGTTGACAAACGCATCACTGGTCGCTCCCAGCGTTGCATCACTGGTGGATGGAGCAAGCGCATCATCCTGGACTCCTGGCACTGAATCATCACTGGCTAACGTAGCTGCAGGACTCTCTGCTATGGGGAGCGCGTCATCCTCTGCTATAGGCAGCACATCTCCCTCCGCTACGGGGAGCGCGCCACTCTCTGCCGCTGCATCGCTGCTGTTCACCGGCGTCGTATCGCTGTCAGTCGCTCCGCTGGATGCTGGTAGCGCGTCGCTCTCGGGTGGCGCAATTACATCATTTGCAGTCGTCACAGGAGAGTTGGCAGCGTCCGCGTCGACCAGCGGAGTTTGCTCGTAATCTATAACAGAGGAATCGGTAGGAGTGCTGGCAGCGTCCACGTAGCTGTCGTCTGGACCGATAGCAGGGCGCTGATATTCGTCGGCTACACCTTCTTCAACCGGCATCCCGGTGCTGGTGGAATTAGTGGAATTATCCGTGGATGTCGCGGTACTGGCATAGCCGTTCGTCGGTGCTTCAGGAATGGAGCCAGCTGGAATAGGATCAGAAACATGCTGGTCGCTCTGGCTGGTAGAGTAAGTATCAACCGACGGGGCAGCGTATTGCGCGGGTGGAGTCTCGGTCGCGGTAAAGCTGTGGGGAGCAGCATAGTTCGCGGCATCGGCACCTGCTGCACTCTGGACAACATTGTCGGGCGCAACACCTGCGCCGGTCGCCGTCAGATCGTGACGATAACTGGAGGCGCTGTAGCGGTTCAGCACGCTCAAGACATTCTCTTCCTGGCCGGGTGCCTGGACGGCAATCACGCTATTCCCCTTGTTATATTCGTTGGAGTAGTAGCGAGCTTCTTCGTCTGAGAGGCCCAGGCCACTGAAATCGCCGCTGCCGGTCGAGCCAGTGAACAGACTTTTGAGGTTCTCTAAAAGTCCGCCCGAACTGTCAGTAGCGGAATAGTGTATCTGCTCGTTGCTGATGCCTGCGTCGTGCAATGCCTGCATCGCCTGCTCCGCCATGGAACGGTCGGTGAATACGCCAACGATGGTTGAAGATGGATTCGTTGTCATTTGTCAAGCTCCTTTGAGTACAGCTTCTCCATCCCTGTCGAAATGTAGGGACATGACAAGGTTTTGTAGAAAAGTTTCAGATGAGCGCTGGAAAGATGCATACTTTTAAATGCACTTACTTTTTCTACGTGAGTATCTTCTAAAAAGATGCACGGATGATATGTTAAAATGAAGCCTGGTGGCTTCAGAACGACAGAGCCTCATAGCGTGTTATACTTAATTATCATGAGTACAGGAGTTATTTATCATGACAGAATCGCGCTACGACATCGGAATGAGGGTGCGCAAGGAAGTGTTGGGCAGCGAACACGTTGAGCGGGCACAGGCGCGGGTCAGCGGATTCGACGCCGACTTCCAGCACTTCATCACCGAGACGGCCTGGGGCTCCGTCTGGGCCAGACCGGACCTGGATCGACGCACGCGGAGCCTTGTCACGATCGCCATTCTGGCGGCGCTGGGCCGCGAAGAACTGGCGCTGCACCTGCGCGCCAGCCGCAATATCGGTGTTGATCCACAGGAGATCGCGGAGGTGCTCCTGCATGTGGCGGTCTACGCGGGCGTTCCCGCCGCAAATCATGCGTTCGCGGTCGCGAAGCAACTATTCGATGCACCGGCAGACACAAAAAGCGAGGATGCGGGAGAGGCGAGATAGCATTTACCAACCTGTAACGGAGCAAAAGCATGACCTCTTTCTCCATGTCGGAGCCGGGCGAAGCGCTATTCAGCACAGAGGAGATGTGCGCAACCTTCTCCTCCGCCGCGCATATACAGGCAATGCTGGCCTTCGAGGCCGCGCTGGCCCACGCGGAGGCACAGGCAGGCATCATTCCACAGGAGGCAGCCGCCGCCATCGCGACCAGTTGCAGAGTGGAGCGCTTCGATGTCGTGGCGCTCTATCGCGAGGCCGCGCTGGCTGGCACACCCGCGATTCCGCTTGTACGTATGCTGACGGCACAGGTCGCGGGAGATGCACAGAAGTTTGTGCATTGGGGCGCAACCAGCCAGGACGCGATTGACAGCGCCCTTATGCTACAGATGCGCGCTGGGCTAAGCCTGCTGGCGGATGGTCTGCTCGGCATATGCGAGGCATGCGCGGTCCTCGTCGAACGCTACCGGGAGACGCCGATGGTTGGGCGCACGCTGCTCCAGCAGGCGCTACCGATCACCTTTGGGCTGAAAGCGGCGCGCTGGCTGTCAGCAACAACGCGCCAGGCACGCGCCCTGCGCGAACGGCAGAAACTATCGTTGGCCGTGCAACTGGGCGGGGCCGCTGGCACGCTCGCCTCCCTGGGAAACGAGGGTTCACGCGTCGTGGAGCTCCTCGCCAATGAGCTGGGGCTCCCCGCACCCGAGCTGCCCTGGCATACTGAGCGCGAGCGCGTCGCGGAGATCGCCACCACGCTCGGCAGCATTGCAGGGACAATGGCGAAAATCGCCGACGATGTGGCGCTATTGGCCCAGAGCGAGGTTGGCGAGGCATCCGAGGGCAGCGCGCCCGGCAAGGGTGGCTCGTCCGCCATGCCTCAGAAGCACAATCCGGTCGACGCGGTGGCCGCGCGCGCTGCGGCCCGGCTGGCGATCGGTATGGTACCCGTCATTCTGTCCGCAATGGAGCACGAGCACGAGCGCGCCGCTGGAGGGTGGCAGGCCGAATGGGCAGCCATCCCTGCGCTGTTCCGCTACACGGCGGGTGCAGTCGAGCGCGTACGCGGTGCGCTTACTGATCTGCAGGTCGATACAAAGCGTATGCAGGCAAATCTCGCCCTGAGCGGCGGCTTAGCCCTGGCCGAGTCATTGACGATGGCGCTCGCCGCGCATATCGGCAGACCCGAGGCGTACCGCGTCGTCCAGCAGCTCAGCAGGCGCGTCATCGAAACCAATGGAGAGCTGCAGCAGGTAGCACGAGAGGATACACAGGTGAGCACAATGCTCACCTCCGAAGAGATCGAGCGTGCCCTCGATCCAGTCGCGTATCTGGGCAGCACAAGTATATTTATCGATCGCGCCCTCGCGTCATATCGCGGGCTGCGGTCTTCACGAGGTACATAATGCATTTCTTTGTAGCAAATGGCGTGCGTCTCGCGTATAGCGTCGATGGACCCGAGGACGCTCCCACGCTTGTTCTAGTCAACTCGCTCGGCACAGACCTGCGCATGTGGAATCCACAGGTGGCGCTGCTGGGCGGCCATCTGCGCATCGTGCGCTACGACTGTCGCGGCCACGGAGCGTCCGAGGTGCCCGACGGTCCCTACAGCATCGAGCAGTTCGGGCTTGACCTGCTCGCGCTCTTCGACATGCTGCATATCCAGCGCGCACACCTCTGCGGACTCTCGCTGGGCGGAATCGTGGCCCTCTGGTTCGCGGCCAACCATCCCGAGCGCGTCAAGCGGGCGATCTTCGCCAACACGGCGGCGCGCATCGGCAATGACGAGATGTGGAATGCGCGCATCGACGCGGTGAACAAGGGAGGCATGGCGGCCATAAAGGATGCCATTCTCGCACGCTTTCTCAGCGCGGATTTTCGCGAGCACTATCCCGAGACGGCGCACCAGATCGGGGAGATGATCGCGGCAACCAATCCCGTGGGCTACGTTGGCGCGTGTGCCGCCCTACGCAACGCGGACCTGAGCGAGATGGTGAGCACGATCCGCGTACCCTCCCTCATCCTGGCAGGCGAGCTTGACGAGTCCACGCCACTGGAACAGAGCCGCGAACTACACGCGGCCATCGATGGAAGCGAACTCGCCATATTTCGCAAAACGGCGCACCTTTCTAATGTAGAGCAGCCAGAGGAGTTTAGCCGCTCCGTACAAACATTTCTAGCAGAAAGGGGCTGAAAAATGACCTATCACAGCGAAGTCGTGGGCAGCATGCTCAGGCCAACCTACCTGGCAGAGGCAAGAAAGCAGTTTGAGGCGAACCAGATCAGCGCGGCGGACTTCAAAGCGCAGGAGGACCGGGCGGTCAACGAAGCCATTGCCTTGCAGGAGGCGGCGGGCATCGATGTCATCACCGACGGCGAGATGCGGCGCTACGCCTTCTACGGCCACCTCATCGACGCATTGGCGGGCTTCGATAAGTACGGCGGCTGGGCCATCCCTTTCCGCGACGAGAGCGGCGAAGAGCTCGTCCTCAAGCGGCCCGTGGTGGTGGAGAAGCTGCAATGGAAGAGAAGCATGTGCGCGGAGGAATGGGTCTACCTGCGCTCACGCAAGACGCACGTCGGCAAAGTAACCATGATTAGCGCGCAACAAGCGGCAGCCTACTACGATCCAGACAAGTCGAAAGGAGCCTATCCGACGCGTGATGCCTACCTTGCCGATATCGTCGCTTTCTCGCGCCACGAGGTAGAAGAGCTGATCCGCCTGGGCTGTACCTACATCCAGATAGACGCTCCCCAGTACGCGGCGCTTCTCGATCCGCAGATGCGCGAAGGCTATCGCCAGCGCGGCAACGATCCCGACAAGATCATCGACCTGTGCATCGAGATGGACAACGCCATCATCAGCAATCATCCGGGTATCACCTTTGGCATGCATATCTGTCGCGGCAACAACCAGAGCAAGTTCTATGCCAGTGGAGATTACGAGCCGATCTCGCGCATATTTACGCGCACGCACTTCGAGCGCTTCCTGCTCGAATACGACGACTCGCGCTCGGGTGGCTTCGAGCCGTTGCGCCATGTGCCCGAGGATCGCTTCGTGGTGCTGGGCCTCGTGACCACCAAAAAGCCGCGCGTCGAGACCGCCGAGGAGTTGAAGAGCCGCATTGAGGAGGCCGCGCGCTACATTCCTCTGGAGCGCCTCGCCCTCAGTCCGCAATGCGGCTTCGCCTCTACGATGGAGGGAAACCGCATCACATTCGACGATCAGCGCGCTAAATTAGAGCTGGTGGCGCGTGTGGCGCGAGAGGTTTGGGGAACGAGAGCGTAGCGCTGTGGATCGAAATGACGCGTCCTGCGCCGAAAATCGAAGGTGAAGCCGGGCCAGATCGTCGTGTTGCGACCGGTGGCGTCGAGATACCAGCTCGCGCACCCCGAGACCCAGACAGTGCCCTGCATACGCTTCTGCATCTCCGCGTCGAACGCCTCCTGGACCTCGGGACGCACCTCGACGACTCCCAGGTTGCGCCGCTCCATAAAGCGCAAACAATCGAGCAGGTACGCAATCTGGGACTCGATCATATACACCATAGAGTTGTGCCCGAGACCAGTATTGGGGCCAATGAGCAGGAACATATTGGGGAAGCCCGCGACAGCCGTTCCCAGGTAGGCGGTAGGGTCCGGCTGCCAGCTAGCGGCAAGCGTCTGACCATCGCGTCCGTGAATAGAGTTGGGGAGGCGCGTGTCGGTCACATGAAAGCCTGTGCCGCAAATGATCGTATCGATCTCGCGCTCCTCGCCATCGCTGGTCACAATGCTATGCGCCCTGACCTCGCGAATGTGCTCGGTGACGACCTCGACATTGGGTTGGGTCAGCGCGGGATAGAAATCGTCGGAGACCAGGATGCGTTTGCAGCCCATAGCATAGTGCGGCGTGAGCTTTGCGCGCAGTTCGGGGTCCGCCACCTGCCGCTCCAGGTGCTCCTGAGCGAACTTAGCGGCGTTTTGCATAATGCGAGAGCGGTAGACGAGGCCGAACACCAGTAGCTCACGCTGCCAGTATATCTTCGCGCGCACGAGGCGCTGCGTAAAGGGCAACAGGCGAAACATCCTGCGCTGCCAGTGGGGAATCGTGTGGTCCAGGCGCGGCACAATCCAGGGCGGCGTGCGCTGGAACAGGCAGAGTTGCTCGACGCGTGGCTGAATATGCGGGACAAGCTGGATGGACGACGCGCCCGTCCCGATCACGGCGACGCGCTTGCCCGTCAGGTCGTAATCGTGCCGCCAACGCGACGAATGGAACAGGGTGCCCTCGAAGTTCTCGATACCAGGAATGGCGGGCAGCGACGGCTCGTTCAGCGGCCCATTGCCGAGAATAAAGATATCGGCGCTCAGCTTGCCCTGCGCGGTAGTGATGTACCAGCGCGCCTCGTCCTCGTTCCACGAAGCGTCAAGTAGCTCGCTATTCCAGCGGATATGCGGTAGAATGCCGAAGCGCGTGGCGCAGTTGCGCAGATAGCCCTGAATCTCGCGCCAGGGAGAATACACGCGGCTCCAGTTCGGATTGGGCGCGAATGAGAAGGAATACAGGTGCGACTGGACATCGCAGGCGCAGCCAGGATATGTATTGTCGCGCCACGTCCCACCCACATCCGCCGCCCGCTCAAGCACGACAAAATCCTCGTAGCCGTGCTGCTTGAGCTGAATCGCCATCCCGAGACCCGCGAAGCCCGCGCCCAGAATAGCGACGCGCACATGAGGGACGGGCGTCTCCTCTTGTGGCGCTTCATCTAAAGACTCCTCGCGACGGAGATTCTCGTCAGATGGCACCTTGCCATCATTCGTAAAAACCTGAGTCATGGGTACCCTCCCAGAGCTAGTTGATAGATGGTCAGTTAGGTCTTAATAAGAGTATATCATGCTTAAGAGCCATCACTAACCGGACGAGCGCTCCTCTCGGGCCGCCGCCTCTTCGTCGTGGCCCTTCTCGCGGCAGCGGCGGCGCGCAGGCGCGGCACAACCAGAAAGACATACAGCATCGAGACCAGGAAGAGCGCGATAGTGATAAGCAACGGCGTGATAGGCATGATGCCCGGAGTGCTCGAACCAACGGCAGCCGCCAGCGCGAGCAGGCCGAAGATAATCACAGTCAGCAGCGGAATGACGATACCGCCCTTGATCCGAAACGAGCGCTCCGCGTCAGGTCTGCGCCGCCGCAAGCGCATCACGCAGAGGCCAGCCACCGCGTAAATGATTCCTTCGAGCACCGCGCCGACAAGGATCAATATCTGAAATTGACCAGTGAAGAAGACGATAATTGCGATGATCCCCGAGAAGAGTGCCAGGGCGCTGACCGCGACATACGGCACAGCGTAGCGAATGCTGATGCGCGCAAATATTGACGGCAACGTATCCTCGCGGGCCGTCGCGTACAGGAAACGCGAGGCGGTGGCAAAGCCGCCATTGAAGGTCATGACCGCCGTACAGAGGGAAGCGATCAGCATCAGCCAGATGCCCAGTTGTCCCAGAGCCGCCTTTCCGAGCAGCATCTGCGGGACCGGCGAGGTCGCGATAGCCGGACTATGCACGTCCAGCAGATTGCTCGATGCTACAGAGAACAACGCGTATGAGATCAGCAGCAGTCCCAGCGAGACCAGCATGCCGCGTGGAATCAGGCGAATATCAGCGATCTCCTCGGAGAGCGGCGTCACCCACTCGAACGCCGAAAAGACAAAGACGCCGACCGCGACCGCATTGACCAGCGCGCCAGGATGTCCAAACGCGTCGAAGGGCATGCGAAGCTGAAAGCCGTGCTTGCTCAGGGCGACCAGGGAGATGAAGATGGCAAAAACCAGCAGCGCGTAGGTCGTGATATCCTGCAGGAGACCAGCGATCTTGATGCCGCGCAGATTCGCGCCCGCCGCCAGACCCAGCAGGGCCAGAATCCAGATCAGCGAGGCCCAGGAGGGGAGTCCAAAGGCAAAGGTAATGGCATTGCCCACAATATAGCTATCGGCGGCAATCACCGAGACGATGGTGAGCATGTAGCCAAAAGTGATGATGAGCGAGAAGTTTTCGTTGAATGCCTCTTTCATATACAGGCGGATGGCGGCGGAAGTGGGATAGAGCGCGTTCAGCTCGGAGAAGCAGAGCGCCGCCAGCACCGCCAGCAGTCCGGCGATGGTGAGGGCGATCCAGCTTGAGTCGCCACCGAGCATACTGGCAATCTGGACGCAGCCGAGCAAGCTGATGGCAGCATAGGCCAGACCTGTGCTCGTGGAGACGATGGTGCGGAACTTGAGGACGCGGCGCAATGAGACGGGAGCGCTCATCAGAGACCTCCATGGAAATACTAGCGAACGGCGGATCGGTTACTTGCGGCTCAGTTCCAGAAAAATGAGCAGCGACATCGCGTCAAGTCTCATCACGTTCTCCGATGATCCCTGCGTCTTGATCGCACCCTGCATATATCCAGAGGCAGGATTGGCGTCGCACCAGAAGATATCGGCCAGGTCCTCGCTGCTCCCTCTGACAATGAGGTCGGGCGGCTCGCTGGCCCCATCCTGCACAGTAACGGTCGAGTTCGAGATCTTCATGGTGAAACCTTGCGTAAGATCGCTGGCTTCGATATAGATAGTGCAGTTCCAGTTGCGCAGTGAGCGCACGACGCGTTCGCTCTTGCGCGCCTGCTCGACATAGTCACTGACAGCTTCGCGCAGCTCTTCGTACGATGCCATCCTCGCGCTACCTCCTTGTATATAACTAAACTCCTCAGTAG
>JALYTQ010000291.1 GCA_030854195.1 Chloroflexota bacterium | reverse complement strand
GTTGCGGCGCGCGTGGGAGCGCTCGGACCTGATTATCATGACTGGCGGACTGGGACCGACCGAAGACGACCTCGCCCGCGAATCAATCAGCGCCCTGCTCGGCGAGACGATGCAGGTTGATCCCGCGCTGGAGGCCGATCTGCGCGCAATGTTCGCCCGTATGGGAGTACAGATGCCGGAGCGTAACGTAAAGCAGGCAACGTTGATTCCATCGGCGCAGGCGCTGCCTAATCCCATTGGCACCGCGCCCGGCTGGTGGGTCGAGAAGGACGGACGCATCATTGTCGCGATGCCGGGCGTGCCCAGGGAGATGTACCGCATGTGGCAGGAGCAGGCTATCCCCAGGCTGCAACCTTTCCTCGGTGGCGTCATCTTCACGCGTATCCTGCGCGTCACCGGCCTGGGTGAATCGACGGTAGAGGAACGACTGAGCTCGCTTCTCCATACTCCCAATCCCACCATCGCGACCTACGCCAAAGACGATGCAATCGACGTGCGCATCACCGCCAAGGCAGATACTTCGGAGGAAGCAGAGGCTCTGGTTGCCAGCATGGAGCGTGAAGCGCGCCAGGTCCTTGGAGAACACATCTTCGGTATCAACAAAGATACCTTGGCGAGCGTCGTCGGCGCGCTGCTACAAGAGCGCAAGCAGACGCTGAGTGTCATGGAATCGCTCACAGGTGGGCTGCTTGCCAGCACAATCACTGATGTCAGTGGCAGTTCCAACTACTTTATCGGCGGTCTTGTTACCTATAGCACGGAGCTCAAGGCGCAGATGGGAGTGCCACGCGAGATCCTGGATGCACACGGTGCCGTCAGCGAAGAGACGGCCATCGCCATGGCCCGCGCCGTACGCGAACGCCTGGGCACTGACTTCGGACTGGGCATCACCGGCGTCGCGGGACCCGACGCGCAGGAGGGGAAGCCTGTAGGGACCGTCTATATCGCCATAGCAGGACCCGATGGCGTGGTCGCTCGCTCGGGAACTGGCATGCGTGCTAACCGCAGCGACAACAAACGCCTCTCGGCGCTTACCGCCCTCAATCTATTTCGGCGCGTGCTTGAAGGAAATGTAAAAATCGTGTAGAAGGGAATAGGGCGTGCCGCACGCGTGTTTTTTATAGAGGATGTGGTATGATTGTTACTACTAACATCTTCTGCGCCAGAAGTGAGGAACATTGTGTCAAGAGACAGTGATGAAAGTTTTGAATATCGCGAATATACTGGTCAAGCAAACGAGATAGATTATGCTCATCCCGAATATTATCAGCCGTCCGTTCCTTCTCGTTCCGCGCAACCCGCGCTCGATACTTACACCGATTACCCAGCATATGCTGAGCCTCAAGTGCCTTACTATGCACCGGAGCAGATGCAGGAGTACCGTGGACCCCAGAGCGTAGAGGGGTATGTCGCAGATCCAGGCGCGCAACAGCGCGAGGCGGCGCAGAGCGGCAAGTTAGACGAAGGTGGCAAGAGTAAGAAAGGGCTGTTCGCGCGCATCGGCAGTTTAATCGCGGCTATCGGTGCCTTTCTTCTAAAGTTCAAATCGCTCGCCTTTTTGTTGAAATTCGGGTGGGCTGGCTTCTCGGCGATCGTTTCGATCTTCATATATTCATTCATCTTTGGCTGGCATTTTGCGATAGGACTGGTGGCGCTGCTCTTTATTCACGAGATGGGCCACGCGCTGGTTATGAAGCTCAAAGGCATTCCCATTGGTGGACTGATCTTCATCCCGCTGCTAGGTGCCGCTGTCATGATGCGCCAGATGCCGCAGAATGCTCGTGATGAGGCGGAGGTGGGTATTGCGGGTCCCATCGCCGGAGCAATCGCCTCATCGGCCTGTCTGCTCTTCGCAGCGCAGGCGGGGGCGAGTCCTATCTGGGCGGCGCTGGCGTACTTTGGCTTCTTTCTCAACCTGTTCAACCTGATACCCATCGTGCCCTTTGATGGTGGTCGCGTCCTGGCTGCCATCGATCGCCGCGTCTGGATTCTCGGCTTCCTGGCCCTGCTCGGCTTTGGCATATGGCAATGGGTCAATGGTACATTCTCGCCGTGGATACTCCTCTTTGTGCTTATCGCGGCAACGCAACTCTGGTCGCGCAACACAAACACCGATACGCCCGAGAGCAAGGCGTACTACACCGTGCCGATCATGACGCGCATCTCGCTCAGCGTGCTGTACTTCGGCCTCGCCGCCGTGCTCGTGCTGGGCATGACCATGTCGCGCACGCTCATGCCAGGCATAGCGGGCTAATGTGTTTGTTGGTCTCCCTTCAGTAGGGAGACCTGGAAGTTTTTTCTGTGTTCTTCAAGTAACTCTTCAATAGAGTAAATAATCAATCGCACTCTGCCGTCATTCATTCCCCGCATGTATAAAAATGATAAACACCATATATTGGACTATTCGTGCTCCATCAATTATACTTCTTATGGGAGCAAGCTCCCTTACTATCGTCTCCTTCGCTAACCTCTAGCATAGATCAGCAAAGTGCCCGTGTGCGCGCTGAGAAGCGGAATACTACGATGCAGACAAAGAAACCTTCATCACCGCAACAGGTGGTGCCTGAAAATAGTCACGAAGTCAGTGTCCAGGCCCAGTCAGGCATGACAAAGAGTATTGGCTGGATTCTACAGATCGGCGTGATGCTCAGCGCGGCGCTCATCCTCCTGGGTATTGCTCTGTTGCCTACGCGACCGGGTGGCCTGTCGCCCGAACGCGTGCTCATCTTTCCACAGACGCTTAGCCTGCTTGCTTCGGAATTGCTGGTACTGCGCCCGCAAGCCGTCATCACCCTGGGATTGCTGCTACTGATCGCTACACCTGTCGTCCGCGTTGCCGCCTCCATTGTTGCCTTTGCGCTTGAGGGTGATCGACGCTACGTAGTCATTACATCTGTCGTGCTGCTTATCCTTCTCTTCAGCCTGTTCCTGGGTGGAACGAGTCTAAAAAGCCAGACGGTAATTCCCGTTGTTCAGTTCCATTTTTCCCTGAGCGTCGTGCTGCTCATCTTCGCCGGATCAGTACTGGCAGGCGTCGTTGGCGCGCTGGTCGGGCTTGGCGGCGGCATTATGATCGTGCCCATGCTGACGATTCTGTTTGGCTTTCCCATTTCATTCGCCATTGGAGCCAGTATTATCTCGGTGATCGCAACTTCGAGCGGTGCCGCTGCCGCCTATGTGCGCGATCGTTTAACCAATATACGCGTCGGCATGTTTCTGGAACTGGGGACCACGTTGGGTGCGATCAGCGGCGCGTTCCTTGCTGGATTGCTCGCGCCCGGCCTGCTGGGAGTGATCTTCGGCATTATCCTGCTCATTTCCGCCGCGCCGCTTGTGTTCAAGATTGGGGAGGAGCTGCCACAGGGCGTAAAAAATGATCGTTGGGCGAATGCTCTTAGCCTGGCGAACTCCTACCCGGATGCACAGTTAAGACGAGAAGTGTCCTACCAGGTGACGCGCACTCCTTTCGGCCTGGGCATGATGTATATCGCTGGTCTTATTTCGGGTCTGCTCGGTATCGGCAGCGGAACATTCAAGGTGGTGGCGATGGATACAATGATGCGGCTCCCGCTGAAGGTCTCGACGACGACGAGCAATCTAATGATTGGCGTTACGGCGGCGGCCAGCGCGGGCATCTATTTTTCGCGCGGCGATATTCCTCCACTGATCGCCGCCCCCGTCGCGCTCGGCGTCCTGTCAGGCGCGCTCATCGGTGCGCGCCTGCTCCAGCACCTGAGCAATCGGGTGCTGCGCCTCATCTTTGTGCCGGTAATTCTGATAGCGGCCATCGAGATGATTCTGCATGGGTTGGGTATTGGCCCGTTTTAAGCTGGCGCTTATGCCTTATCCTGCCCCTTGCTCCTGACCTCGACGCCCGCCTCCTGCTCTAGCACTTTGAGTATTGAGGTATAGTCGTCCTGACCGTACCCAGCGGCGCGTGCCATCTCGTACATCTGGCGTGTGAGGCCCGAGAGTGGAAGCGGTGACTGTAGCTCTGCTGCCAGGTCCAGTCCCAGTCCTATATCCTTATGCATCAGGTCGGTCATAAAGCCTGGCTTGAAGCTGCCGTTGAATGCGCGTAGCGGAAACTGATTGGCAAGTTGCCAGCTCGCGCCCGTGCTCGCGCCTACGATTTTCGCGATCGTATCGACATCGCCGCCTGCCTTGACGCCCAGGACGAAGGTCTCCGCAATAGCCGCTGCGATATTGGCGGCGAGGAGATTATTGATAAGCTTGACGACCTCGCCCGAACCGTGGTCGCCGACGTAGAAAATACTTTCCTTCTTGCCCATCGCTTCGAAGACCGGTCGCACCAGCTCGAAGGTCTCCTGTTCGCCGCCCACCATGATCGAGAGCGTGCCATTGATCGCGCCCTGCGATCCGCCACTGACCGGTGCGTCTAGAAAATGTACCCCTCTGGCCTCCGCCGCCTCGGCCATCTGGCGGCTCACGCTGGGTGCGATGGTGCTCATGTCGACGATAATCAGACCCTTGCGCGCTCCCTCTAGAAGACCCTGCGATCCCGTTACGACCTCTTCCACCTGTGGCGAGTTGGGGACCATCGTGATGACGATCTCTGATGCGATGGCGACGGCGCGTGGCGAAGGTGCGAGCTTCGCGCCTGCTTGAATAACCTCCTGCACCTCCGCCTTCTCAGGGTGGCGCGCATAAATTGTGACACTATGGCCTGCCTTGAGCAGATTCAAGGTCATTGGGCGACCCATAACGCCGATACCGATAAAACCAAGTTGCATTCTCTCTATCCTTTCATGTATCTTTCAGGAGGTCGTGTTTGATCATTCCATAGCGACGAGTACTGCTCCGCCGGGAACGACCGCGCCCTCCTGGTAGTAAATATGGTCGACTTTCCCCTCGTAGGGAGCTGTGATGGTATGCTCCATCTTCATTGCACTCAAAATGACGAGCACCTGGTGCGCCGCGACCGCTTCACCGTCGCGAACCTGTACCTTGACGACCGTACCAGCCATAGGAGCGGTGAGCGTCTTCTGCATGTGTTGCGCATTGCTCCCGTGTGCTGCCGTCTCTACGTCGGGCGGCTGCCGCCTTTGTAGATGGTACGTCTGACCATGCAGGACCACCACGATCTTGCCCTGCTGCCGCTGCACATAGGTACGCGTCTGCGCCTCGCCGCGCTTGAGCAAAATGAGCGCGTCATTGCCATGCATGCAGGCGACCTCCTCGGTTGGCTGCCCGTCGATCTGGACGCTCCACGCGTTCTGCTGGCCCGTTTCACCCGCTAGTGGCCTGAGTGATATCTTATAGTCTTGATCGTAGAAGCTATAGGTGAGTGTGCGCGCGCCGCCCGCCATGCGCCAGGGTCCCAACGCTTGCCAGGGATTACGCGGAGAAAGGTTTGCTGAGCCGTTGTTGGAGAGAGCGGCTTTTTGGATTTCAGCCCTGATCTCAGCGCACGCGGCTGCTATCAACACTTCGTCGGGGAGCTCTACGCGGATGGCAGATGGATTGAGCAGGTGTTGCTCTTCCAGGAAGCCCGTATGGGTCAGGCCAGTCTGGAATGCTGGCTGATTGCTGATGGCTAAGAGCAGAGGGATATTTGTGGTGACGCCGAGCACGACGCTGGACGCCAGCGCTCGTTGCAGTCGGGCAATCGCGGTGGGACGGTCCTCGCCATAGACGATCAGTTTGGCGATCATCGGATCGTAGAACTGCGTGATCTCGTCACCGCTGGCGATGCCACTATCGACGCGAACGCCCGGTCCCTCGGCCTGGATGAAGTGTGTAACTGTGCCGGGCGAGGGCAGGAAGTTCTGCTCGGCGTCCTCGGCGTAGATGCGTACTTCGATGGCGTGGCCACGCTGCTGAATCTGCTCCTGGCTGATATCCAGTTGCTCGCCCGCCGCGATGCGCAATTGTTGGCGCACGAGGTCCAGTCCCGTCACCAGTTCCGTCACAGGATGTTCGACCTGCAGGCGTGTGTTCATCTCAAGGAAATAGAAGCGTCGGTCGTCGTCGAGCATAAACTCAAACGTACCCGCGTTGACGTAGCCAGCCGCTTCGGCGATGCGCACGGCAGCCGCGCCCATCTCCGCGCGTAGATCGGGTGTCAGGGCAACCGAGGGACTCTCTTCAAGGACCTTCTGGTGGCGGCGCTG
>JALYTQ010000290.1 GCA_030854195.1 Chloroflexota bacterium | reverse complement strand
GTGCCCGACAGCCAACCATAGAGCGAAGAGGCTGCGCACGCCACGGCGAAGAGCAGTATCCACCACGGCGAGCGCTTTTCGAGCGTGTAGGCGACGAGCATAACCGTCACCGCGCACGCTCCGAACAGGGTTAGTGTTGTCATATTATCCTGTGATCGCGCCCTCGGATGCCGAAGCAACCAGCTTGACATATTTCGCCAGGACGCCCGAGGTATATTTAGGTGCCGGTGCCTGCCATTGCTCTAGACGACGCGCAATCTCCTCGTTGCTCAGATTTACCGTCAGGGAGTTGCTCTCGGCGTCGATGGTGATGGTGTCGCCGTCCTGCACGATAGCGATGGGACCGCCGTTCTGGGCCTCCGGCGCTATGTGCCCGACCACCATACCGTGCGTGCCACCGGAGAAGCGACCGTCGGTGATCAGTCCGACCGTCTCGCCATAGCCCTGGCCCACAAGCGCGGCAGTCACCGCCAGCATCTCGCGCATCCCTGGTCCGCCCCTGGGGCCCTCGTAGCGGATCACAACGACATCGCCATGCGTGATCTTGTGATTCATGATAGCGTCGAAGGTCTCCTCCTCGGAATTGAACACCTTCGCCGGTCCGGTATGGGTGGTGCTCTTGAGGCCCGCAATCTTGCAAACCGCGCCCTCGGGTGCCAGGTTGCCCTTGAGAATTACCAGCGGACCCGTGGGGTGCAGCGGCTTCTCCAGCGGCATCACGACATTCTGCCCCTCGGCAAGGTTGGGCGCGTAGGCGAGATTCTCCGCCATCGTCTTGCCCGTCACGGTCAGCACATCGCCGTGCAAGAAGCCAGCGTCCAGCAGAACCTTCATCACGGCCCACGTGCCGCCGATGCGATCGAGGTCGGCCATCACGAATCTGCCGCCCGGCTTGAGATCGGCGAGGTGCGGAACCTTATGTCCGACACGCGTGAAGTCATCGATGGTGAGCGGCAGGTCCATCTGGCGCGCAATGGCGATCAGGTGCAGCACGGCATTTGTGGAGCCGCCGAGCGCCATGACCAGCGTAATCGCGTTCTCAAACGCCTCTTTGGTCATGATGCGTCGTGGCGTGAGATCCTGCTCGATCAGGCGCACGACCGCCTGGCCCGCCTCATAACAATCGATTGCCTTGCGCGTCGTCACGGCGGGCATCGACGAGCCACCGGGCAGGCTCATGCCTAGCGCCTCAATCGCTGATGCCATCGTGTTGGCCGTATACATGCCGCCACACGAGCCCGCGCCAGGGATCGCGCTGCACTCAACCTCTTTCAATTGTTCGCGGCTGATCTTGCCCGCGCTGTACTGTCCCACCGCCTCGAAGACGCTGACGATATCCACATCCTGCCCGTGGCACACGCCGGGCAGAATCGTGCCGCCGTAGACAAATAGACTGGGAACGTTCAAACGGGCCAGCGCCATCAGGCAGCCGGGCATGTTTTTATCGCAACCGCCGATGGCCACAACGCCATCGAAGCGCTGGGCGCTGCTCACCAACTCAATCGAATCGGCGATCACCTCGCGGCTGGGCAGCGAAAACTTCATGCCCTCGGTCCCCATCGAAATACCGTCGCTCACCGTGATGGTCCCGAAGATCTGTGGGACGCCGCCGCCGACGCGCACGCCCTCGCGCACCTTCTCGGCCAGACGATTGATATGCGAATTGCAGGGCGTAATCTCGCTCCACGTGCTCGCCACACCGATCAGCGGTTTATTGAAATCCTCATCGGTCAGCCCAACTGCGCGCAGCATAGAGCGGTTGGGGGCGCGCTCAGCACCCTCTGTAATCATCTTGCTGCGGCTATTTAAAGCCCTGGGTGCCGCATTTGTAGATTCATTCGTCTCAGGCATACTAACAACGCTTCCTTTCTTGTCCGAGCATACAGCTCTCCTAGAACGAACGCAGAACAAGGTTGCTTGCCTGGTTAGTTCTCGTCTCTGCTCAATGTTGCACTATTATACACGAGATTTGAAGCTGTTCATAGCGTTTTCCTATGACGCGTATCCCTGCCCTCCCTTCACCACGTATTAGAAACAACTGTTGCATAATTAAAGAGACATGCAGCAGCATGGAATTTTCTAAAAAGGGAGAGCAAAACTTTGAGCTCTGTTTTGAGTCGGAACGAATGGCTGATGATTATTAGCACCTTTGTCATCAGCATACTGGCGGGTATTTTCACTTTATTGCAAGCGAATGCTGTGCTCATCTTTGTTGTTTCGGGGATCGCGCTGGCCCTGCAAGCGGCGCTGGTAGGCCGGGCCACGGACCAGGTGGGAGCGCGCCTGGGACCGGGGGCAACGGGCGTTTTACAATCGGCGCTGGGCAACCTGCCGGAACTCTTCGTGGGCATATTTGCGCTGCGCGCCGGGCTGATCTCCGTGGTCCAGACGGCTCTTATCGGCTCTATTCTGGGGAACAGCTTGCTTGTCCTTGGCTTAGCCTTCTTTGTGGGTGGCCTGCGTCACGGTACACAGCAATTCTCCTCGGAAGCTCCGCGCATGATCTCGATGCTGACACTGCTTGCCGCCGCTGCTTTGATCGTGCCGACGCTGGTGACTGTGATGCACACGCCGGCGGTCGGACACGAAGGTGGATTGAGTATCGCGATTGCTATCATCCTGCTGATAGTATTTATAGCCAGCATTCCGCTGTCTCTGGCAGGTGCCCCAACCGAGGTACCGCCGGAAGAGACCGCTAAGAAAAACTGGCCCATCTTGTTGGCCGTTGTTGTGTTAGTCGCGGCAGGCGTGGGCGCGGCGTTCGTCTCCGACTGGTTTGTGTCGGCATTGACACCGGCGATCAACACGCTACATATCACGCAAGCTTTCACTGGCCTGGTGATCGTAGCGCTGGCCGGGAACGCCGTTGAAAATGTCGTCGGAGTGCAGTTCGCGCTGCGCAACAAATCCGACTATGCCATCAGCGTCATCCTCAATAGTTCCTTGCAGATAGCGCTGGGCCTGATTCCTGTGCTGGTCCTGCTCAGCTTTGTTATCGGCGGCGCGCACCTGTTGTTAGTGCTACCTCCGCTGCTTGTCGTCGCCTTAACCCTGACCGCCATTCTCACTACTGTCATCATCGTTGATGGCAGGTCGACATGGCTAGAAGGGCTGACCCTGATGGGCTTATACGCCATCATCGCCGCCGCGTTCTGGTGGGGGTAATTACATTTCCAGTTCGCCCAAAAGCTGCTCCGTTTCGTTCAAGTTATATAGGGTTTGCTGATATTCACGTGGAAATGCCTGTTCGGTGAATACCTGCAAAGCTTCAAGATAATATGTGCGCGCCTGCTCAAGGTTTTCGCGCTGTCCGGTATCCGTGCGCAGGCGATGAACGTTGCCCAGGCCCACCTGCGTTGCCGCGCGCTCGACGGGAAATGCATCGGGCGAGTAGACCGTCAGCACCTCTTCGTAGCAAACGATAGAGCAGCGCAGGTGCATATTCTCGCTCATATCGATCTCCTCGGCGCGCGCGTGCTGGAAGAGGAAGGCCAGTCTGGTAGTGATCGTGGCCCATTCTCTGGGAAAGCTCTTCTGCATAAAGACCTGGAGTGCATTCAGGTAGCACTGGATGGCATCTTTCAGATTGTCGGCGTGGTTGCCCTCCGTTCGTTGTCGGTGAGCATCGCCGAGATTGATCTGCGCCGTGGCCCAGACCGTTGGAAAGGTCTCCTTCTGCACGGTATCGATTGCTCGCTTGTGACAGGTGATGGCATATTCAAGATTGTTGCGCAATGTGTCCTGTCCACGTTGCAAATACGCGCAGCCCATGTGCGTCTGTAGCATCGCCCACTGCTCTGGGAAGGTTTGGCGGTCGTAGACCCAGAGAGCATCTTTAAACCGGGCGATGCCGCGCTCGATCCATTCTTTTTGTCCGCTGGCAACGCCGTAGTAATGGCAGGCCAGGCCGAGTTGAATATGCGTTTTGGCGTATTGGAATGGATACTGCTCAAAGGTATAGGTGCGCAGCGCAGCCGCGTGACAGTTTATTGCCTGCTCAAGCGCCTGCATATACTCTCTCTGCGACCGTGGGTGTGGGCCTTGCAGTAGCGTGTAGCCCAGCTCGTTTTGCAGCTCGGCGACCACTGCTGGCGCGACCTCTTTATCCTGCCCGGCTCTTGCGATACTTTCCTGTAAGAGAAGCGCGTTTCTCCTCGTCGTGCGCTCGGGACGGCGCAGGCGCACCAGGAACGACCGTGCCTCTTCAGCCTCTTCCAGCCAGACAGGCAGGTCGAGAACAAAGCCGCCGTAGGTATTGACGTATGCTTCTCTGATGGCCTGCGCCGTTCCTCCACGTTGGCGCGCGTTGCGCAGGAGGGCCTGAAGGTACTGCATCTGTCGCTTCATCTCTATCCGCTCCTCCACCTGAGCGACGATCAGTCTTCCCAATTCTTTATCGCTTCTATGCTGCATAAGAAGCGCGTTGTTCTCCAGGAAATGACGCCCCTTACGAAAATCGAGCATGCTGATGTTAATCCAATCAACAACTTGTTGAAAAAGGTCGAAACCCAGGGGGTTATCAAAATCAAGCATGAGTAACGTATCCTCTTCTAGCTGCGGTCCGCAACAAACAGGTTACTATGCTGCACCATAAGCGGATATGCAAATAGATAGTATGTGCAGCAAGGCAAAGACAGATTAGTAAAAAGCCCTTTATCTGCATAATACGCTACAAGCTGACACAATGTAATAGCACTTGCTTAACATTCTCTTATCATTTAAGACATTAGATTCGTAACCATTCTTCCGCTGCTGATGACGAACTTTTTTTCTGGTTCCTCGCTGGAATGCTGCTTGTCTCTGGTTGGTGGAGTGTGTGGAGGCATGCAGAGCGGGCAAATACGGAGTAAATGGGCGCTGCGCAATAATAGGAACGTTGCAAACCTCTAACAGTGCCCAGGATGGGATCAGGATTATGTCCACCGAAGCGTAGTATTATCCCTGGCAGCTCGCTTCTTACAAACTGGCGGCTCATCTACATATCGGGTTTTCGCTTGAGTAGAGCGCTACTGGTTTCACCTGTCTAGTAGACTTTTCCATGCTTTTCTATTTGTGTATCTAACTCATGCCGTAACGCATTTGACACCAATGCCCTATTCCCCTTCACGGGAGCCTGGCTCTGCTGCATGGACCAACAGCTGCCCACAGTTGAAGCAGTAACGGAAGTAGCCAGGGCAGTGCGCGCTGCAGAACGTACAGGTAAGTCCAGGCTCTTCTTCGGCCAGGAGCGCCGTTGCTTCTACTGGCACCACTGGAGTGACCGGCGTCTCTTCCTGCTCTTGTTGTCCCGGTTGGTGCTGACGAAGCACGCGCACAGTCTCCGCGCGTACCTGTTCCAGTTGCAGACCGAGGCTCTCTAAGACGCCAGCCGCGATGCCTTCACCTTCGCGGATGAGGCCCAGGAGAAGGTGCTCGGTGCCCACAAAGCGATGCTGCAGGCGGCGTGCTTCATCCACGGCAATCTCGATTACCTTTTTTGCGCGTGGGGTAAGGTGAACTTCACCGAGAACGGCATAATCGCCACGCCCGATGATGACTTCGACTGCCTGCCGGACCTGCTCCATCTGGACGCCTAGATTGCTGAGCACCTGACCGGCGACACCCTCCCCTTCGCGTATCAATCCCAGCAGAAGATGCTCTGTGCCGATATAGTTATGCTGGAAGCGCTGTGCTTCTTCTTGTGCCAACTCCAGGACGTGACGGGCCCGTTTCGTGAAGCGGTCGAAGCGATCAACAACTGATGGCGTGATGTGTTTTCCCTGGAGTACCTTGCGGAACAATTGCGCGAACTGATCGAGCGGATTGTTCGCGCTGGTGCCAGGCTCGTTTTGCGCGTGGGCAGCAATGCGCTGCCGCTGCAGGTAATCCTGAAGATCGGATGGTGCGAAGCGGTAATCAGCGCCAATGCGATAGGCGGCCAGCTCGCCTTTGTTGACTAGGCGACGGATCGTGACCGGATCGACGTGCAGCAGCTCTGCTATCTCCTCGGAAGTCATAAAATGTTCCATGTCAGTTCCTTCTTTCATGCTAATGATTACTATGAAGTACTATGTATTACTATGGATACTATATATGACTTTTAGGAAAAATGCAAGGGTAATAAAAGTAGGGATGGGCCTTGCGTCCATCCGGCTTGGTGAACGTGAGGGGCACCCGGATGGACGCAAGGC
>JALYTQ010000289.1 GCA_030854195.1 Chloroflexota bacterium | reverse complement strand
GTGGCGATATTACCATTGATGGTCCGTGTATTGGGTCTGTGGGATCATCAGACCAGCCCGCCGCACGCTACGCCATGCGCAATCGCCGTATTGTGCCCATGTCACCAATGCAGTACAATAGGATGCGGAATACAGTTTTTTGTAGGCAAAGGTGGCTGGCTGATGACAAACGAAACGCAACAAGCACAACAGGTGCCGACACCAAAACAACATTCGAAGTCAGAACTTGATATGCTGACGCCACGGTGGGCGGCGATTCTGGGCGCGCTGGCCTTTGGGGTCCTCTACGCGGCGCTTCCCACCCACGTCACGATCGTACCGGGCTGGCTGCCCCTCGCACTTGAAGCGGTGCTCATAATCCCCTTTGTGCTTTCGGGCATTATCAGGCGTCCTCTGCGCCATGTCTTCGTACGCACGCTTGGCTTTGCCTTGCTGGCGGTGATTACCATTGCGCTTATGGGCGGTGTCCTTCTCTTTGTCGGCACGCTGACGGCAAGCAAGAACCTGTATACTCCAATTGCCCTGTTGCGCACGGCGGCCCTGCTGTGGGCGGCCAATGTGCTGGTCTTTGCGCTCTGGTACTGGGAGGTCGACGGCGGCGGTCCACGCAAGCGCCACCTCAATGAATATAAAGCGGCGGACTTCATGTTTCCACAACAGACGGACGGCAATCCCGACCGCTGGGTACCGCACTTCTTCGACTACCTCTTTGTTGCCTTTACCGGTGCCACCGCGCTCAGCCCTACCGATACGTTTCCACTGACGCGCACGACGAAGATTTTGATGATGGTCGAGGCGCTGAACGCGATGTCAATCCTTGTCATTATTGTGGGACGCGTGGTGAATATCCTTTAAGAAAATAGCTTACAGGTGATAGGTGACTTCCTGCCCATCTTGCTCTTCACCACGCCTCACCACACTGCGCGCGGGCTGTGTTGAAGCGACTTCGCGCCCATTTTTGAAGACGTGCAGGCGCGCGGGAACAAGGCGCAACGCTTCAAAGGCGGAGGGCGCGTCAAGCACCAGAAAATCCGCTGGCTTCCCCTCCTCGATGCCGTACCTGTCCTGCACGCCAAGGACTTTAGCGGCGTTCCCGGTGATCAGGTTGAGCACGTCGTTGATCTCCTCGTAGCCGCTCATATGACACAAGAAGAGGGCGAGTTGCGCCGCCGCCAGCATGTCGCCTCGCCCCAGAGGAAACCAGGGGTCCATGATAGAATCGTGGCCGAGCGCAACGTTGACGCCTGTCGCCAATAGCTCTTTGACGCGCGCGATACCACGGCGTTTCGGGTAGGTATCGAAGCGGCCCTGGAGCACGACGTTATCAAACGGATTGGCGACGACGTTGACGCGGGCGCGTTCCAACAGGCGCATGAGTTTGAAGGCGTAGGCGTTGTCATAGGAATGCATCGCCGTGCAGTGGCTCGCCGTGACGCGGCCCTGCCAACCTTGCTGCAGCGTATCGGCGGCCATGACCTCGGTGAAGCGCGACTGGGGATCGTCGGTCTCGTCGCAATGGCAGTCGATAGGACGGTTGAACTCTTTCGCCAACGCGAAAACGTAGTGAACGTCCTCCACGCCCATATCGCGCGTCCATTCGTAGTGAGGGATTCCACCCACAACGTCGCAACCCAGCTCCATAGCCCTGCGCATGAGCGCCTGCCCGTCGGGGAATGAGAAGATGCCGTCCTGGGGAAAGGCGACCAGTTGCAGTTCACAGATATCGCGCACCTCCTCGCGCACCTCCAGCAGGGCGCGCAGGGCCGTCAGTTCAGGATCGCATACGTCAACGTGGCTGCGAATGTAGAGCGTGCCCTGTGCTACCTCCCAGCGAATCTCCTCCAACGCTCGCTGCCGCACATCCCCGCGCGTCAGAGTGGGCTTGCGCTCGCTCCAGATCTGTATGCCTTCCAGCAGCGTCCCCGTGTTGTTATAGCGCGGCTGCCCCACGGTCAAAACCGCGTCGAGAAAAGGCGGCGTCACCAACCGGCCCGCGACATCTATCTCGCGCCGCGCTCTCTCGTCTGCCAGATCAGCAGCAATACGGACAAAGTGCCCGTCGTGTATCAAGAGATCACATGTTTCTTTTCGGTTTTGCAGTTGCGCATTACGCACTATAAGTTCGTACTGCATCTAATCTTCCTACCTTTGATCATATCTTCAATATATACTGGCGTCTCTGCCCAAAAACGCGTTGCTACTCCTGGCTCGTTCCGCTATCTGCGCGAGACCTTCTTGCAACGATCTCGCCTGCAACGGCTCGTGTCCAGTTGTCTATTATACCACCGCTCCCCCTGTTCCTGGCGCACCATCGCAAGCAACGGCTATTCCTCTCCGGTTTCAACACACGTAGCTTTCTGGCCCGATCTCTGTAAAAGCGTTCCATACACCGGCTGCCCTTGACAACCAACTTTTCATAATGCTATTGTCAAGTCAGCTAGACGAGAAGTTGGCGTATGGATATATGAAGAGTATCTGGTTCTGAGGATAAAACATGGTACATGCATTGATCTTTGATTGCGATGGCGTCCTCGCCGATACTGAGCGCTTCGGCCACCTGCCCGCCTTCAATCAGACCTTCGCGGAGTTTGCTCTGCCCGTACGTTGGTCAGAGGAAGAGTACGGCGATAAGCTCAAGATCGCTGGCGGGAAAGAGCGCATGGCCAGTATGCTTACTGACGATTTTGTGCGCCAGGCCCACCTTCCAACTGATGCAGAGGGGCAACGGCAAATGCTGGCCGCATGGCATAAACGCAAGACCGCCATTTATAAAGAGATCGTTGCAGAAGGACGTTTACCAGGACGCCCTGGTATTGCGCGTATTGTCACTGAGGCCATCGCCAACTCCTGGAAGCTTGCCGTCGCCTCAACGTCAGCAGAGGAGTCCGTACGTGCCATCTTAGAGTACGTCGTTGGGCGCGACCACGCCGCCCACTTCGAAGTTCTGGCTGGCGATATCGTGCCCAAAAAGAAGCCCACTCCAGATATCTACCAGCTCACACTGGAAAGATTGCATATCAGTCCCCAGGAGGCGCTTGCAGTGGAAGATTCGCGCAACGGCCTACTGGCCGCTGTCGGAGCCGGACTACGCTGTGTCGTCACACTCAGTAGCTACACAGAACAGGAAGATATGCATGAGGCGCTTCTGGTGGTTTCGCATCTTGGTGAACCGGATAGGCCAATGCACCTGCTTGCCAACCGAGGACGAGCGACGCCTGCAACCTACATTACCTTGCGCGATCTTGCTGCGTGCCTTACTTGAATCACAATGGGGAGCCTCTATGCGCTGAAGCATACAGGCTCCCCATCCTCTTTTCGCCCCTCTTAGCGTCCGCTCGCGTTCAACTCTACCCTGCGCAAAATGAGGTAGGTGATGGCCGCGAATATTACGCCAAGCTCGAAGCCAATATCCATGCCATAAGGAGGATTGAACAGGTTCGCAATGGGACCAACCGCCGGTATAGCATTATTGCCGATGGTGATGACCTGCGCCGCGCCGAGGAAGACGCCGAACAGCCCGATGACCATTGCTACAATAGCCGCCCAACCAAGCGGGAGCCTGCTGCGCGTATTCCAATCATCGACATTATAGCGTCCACGGCGGAAGACAAAGTGCTCCAATATCAGGATAATCGACCAGGGACCGAGCCAGTAGGCAACCAACAGCAAGAAGCTGTTGAGCGTTTGGTTGAAGTTCCCTGAAAGCGAGATAGCGATGATGACATAAACGACTGCTCCGATAAGCGTCCAGACGGCCCGGTTGACGTGCTGAAAGCTTTTGCCGAGCACCTGCATAGAGAGGCCCAGGCTATAATCGTTCGGAATGTTATTGGCGATGACGCTGAGGGCTAAGAGAATCAGCAGGAGCGTGCCAAAGCCGCCCAACGGCTGCACAACGGCACCCAGGAGGTCGCCGCCGCCCTTGCCTTTGTAGGCCGTAACCGTCGTCAGCGCCAGTCCGAAGGTCTCAAGGAGAATGCAGGGAATCGTCACACCCAGGAAGGTGAGCCAGAAGACACGGCTGGGCGCGACCTCTTCGGGCTGATTGACGTTGTAGTCAGCGGCGTAAGAACTCCAACCAGTGGCAAAGCCATAAATAGCACCGCCGAAGGAGACCAGGGACGCCACCGTCGCTATGCTCATAGCCGGCGTAGGCACAATCGAGAACTTCGGTGCCGCTATAAAAAACAGAATAGCGAAGATCACGGCCATCGGTATCCAGGCGTAGCGTTCGTAGCGATGTACGTATTTATAGCCGTAAATACTGACCACGGTTGTCAGAATAGCGATGATCAGGATACCGACCCAGCGCGGAACCACTCCGTGGCTGAGCGACGCGACCAGTTGTCCACCGACGATGACATTGACGGTGGACCAGCCGATGCAGGCGAGCACATTAAAGACCGCCATGATCTTCGCGCCAATCCAGCCGAACGAGAAACGCGAGATCGTCATCTGGCGCAATCCCAGTTTAGGGCCCAGAGTCGAGAAGAAAGCCACGGGCAGGACGCCAAGGATATTGAAAAGAATGATAATAGCCAGGCTATCCCAGAAGCCAAGGCCAAAGATAGGGATGGCTAACGCTCCCAGCGCCACGGTGGAAATCACCAGGTTGGCCGAGAGCCACATCGTAAAATTGTCGAAAATGCGTACATCAGCACGCTTCGTGGGGGAGACACGCTCAATACCATGAGTCTCGATGCCTTTTCCAAGCTCAGGAATGATAGCGGTATCAGAGGCCATTCAGGGAACCCTCCTTGCATCGTGAAAGACACAACAAAATGCGCTGCACGACAATAAAACATACAGCGCTGTACACGGAACAAACGGACATCATTATTATAACATCAAATCTGAAATATTGTGCAAGTTCGTAATCAAGACACTGGACTATGCAACGGAAAATGGGTACAATAACTCATATACCATTATGTACGGAGTATCCATAAGCAAGGGCGACCGACGATGCGAACCCGCTGGTGATTCGCGCTGTCGGTCGCCGCATCACATCTTCGCCCATCGCTTGGGATACCAGAGTTCTTCCATGGTTCAACATGTTTTGAAAGGCAGGTTGCATGTCTTCCAAGGTCAGTATCAATCATCAGCCCCTTACCACTGCACTTGAAGTGCAAGAGGAGCAAGACCTCAAACATCTACGGCAAGAGCTTCTTGACCTGCAAAACGAGGTAAAACTCCGCAGCCAGGAAAATGCTTTGCTCAACGAGGTGATCTCGACCGTTGGCTCGACGCTGAGGCTTGATGAAGTGTTACGTCACCTGGTGGACACCGTCGTCCGCGCTACTTCCTGCGATGTCGCTTTTATCTATCTGTATGACAAGGACAAAGAACGTCTCATCCTCGCCAGTACCAACGAGAAGTACCGCCGCCTCGTCGGGAAGATCACTATGGCGCTCGGCGAAGGCATCGCCGGGTGGGTGGCACTACACCGCAAGCCAGTCTTTTTGAAAGAGGAGGCGATGGAGGACCCTCGCTTCGCCTACTTTCCCGAACTTGAGGAGGAGAAGTTCCAGTCGATTATGACGGTGCCGATCGTGGCAAAAGATCGCCGCCTCGTTGGCGTGATTACCTTGCAGGCGGTGGCACCGCACGAGTTCACTGAGCAGCACCGCGTCTTTATCAGCAATACTGCCGCCCTGGTGGCCGGGGCGATCGAGAACGCGCAGCTCTACGAAAGCACGCAGCGCAAGCTCAGTATCCTGACCTCGCTCTCGGTTCTAAGCCAGACGATCAGTTCCGGCCTCTATCTCGATGATATGCTCCGCTCTCTGGCCACGCTGACGGTTCAGATCATGGAGGTCGATCTATGCGTGGTTATGCTGATGGAACAGCCACGCGAACGCGAGAGCGATTCGGCGCGGCAGTTTAGACGGATGACGGTACACGCGACCGCTCCCAATCTCAACGAGCGCGCGAACTTCCGCCCCATCGATGTCGATCGCCAGGCGCTTGAACGGTTGCGCGAAATGAACGAGGCGGGACAGTTTACCCTCAGCTCTACAGGCTACAGCGCCACCAGCGATGATACGCTCGAACGCCTCAATCCCCTGAAGGACTCGCAGTACAAGGCGCTCCTCTCGGCTCCGCTGATCGCCGGTACCGAACAGCTCGGCCTGATCAATTGCTACTCAAGCAGGGCCAGGCGCTTTACATCCGAGGAGCAGACGCTGCTGACGACGATCTCCAAT
>JALYTQ010000052.1 GCA_030854195.1 Chloroflexota bacterium | reverse complement strand
CCCTGGGCCGGTTCACGCTCCCTGGGCCGGATGGAGGCAAGCCCCATCCCTACTGTCGGATTATAATTTGCGCAACCGAATCTCCTGCACGGCGTGATCGGGTCCCTTGTGCAGGATGAGCTGGGCGCGCTCGCGGGTGGGCAGAATATTCTCGTGCAGGTTGCGCCCGTTGATCTCCTGCCAGACATAACGGGCCATCTGCACGCTCTCCTCCTCGTTCAGGCTGGTGAAGCGCGTGAAGAAGGAGGTGGGATCGTGGAAGGCCGTGGCGCGCAACATCATGAAGCGCTCGATGAACCACTGCTCGATATCGGCCTCCTCGGCGTCAACGTAGATCGTCATGTCGAAGAAGTCCGAGACGAATTGACGCCGACGCATACGACCCGTCCCGGCCTGCAGCAGGTTGAGTCCCTCGACGATAAGGATATCGGGCCGCCTGATCGTCTGCACCTCGCCGGGCAGGATGTCGTAGATAAGATGCGAATAGACCGGGACGCTCATTGCGGGCGCGCCCGACTTGACCTCGCTCAGGAAGCGCACGAGGTGCGGCAGATCGTAGGTCTCAGGAAAGCCCTTGCGATTCTCCAATCCGCGCTTCTCCAGGTACTGATTGGTGTAGAGGAACGCGTCAGTGGGAACAAGCTCAACCGTTGGCCGGGAGGGCCAGTCCGCGAGCAGCGCCTGCAGCAGGCGTGCCGTTGTGCTCTTGCCGACCGCCACGCTCCCGACGATGCCGATCACGTAGGGAACGCGCGCGCTGCTGGCTCCCAGGAAGCTGGCGGTCGCAGTGTGCAGCTGCTCAACCGCCATCACATAGAGCTGTAGCAGGCGTGAGAGCGGCAGGTAGACCTGCTCCACCTCCAATAGCGAGACGCGATCATTCAGACCACGCAGGGCCGTCAGACGTTCCTCGGAGAGCGTCAGCGGCGTGCCCCCACGCCGTTGCGCCCATTCTTCACGTGTGAAAATATGGTAGCGCTGATCGTTTTCTTCTACGGCTTTCGGCATTGTGCTATGTAAAGCGGCCCATGCGCGCTAACAGACGCATGTGGAGCGCTTCTCCTCCTTGCTTGTCATTAGGAGAATCATATCCCAGGGGATGTGAATTAAGCAAGGTGGCTCTCCTGAACGCCGTAAAATGATGCGAGGACAACGCTTGACAACGTGCAGCGCAACTGCTATCATAACGGTGCTTCACGTTACGCGAGTAACAGTATGTGTAAAAAACTATGCGAACGCATATACCACAATAGAGAAGCTTGTGGTCAATCTCCCGCGCTTGAAGGCAGAGCGAGACGCGCCAACACGACGCGTAGTGCCCGTAGAGTTCTACAGTCAATTTCGGTAATGCCTCCGGAATTGAACATGCCACAACGCTTCAGGATCAAGGAACTGTGACGGACGGCTCTCCACCTATGCCTCCCACGTATCCTCCTGGCGCGCGCGAGAGTCGTAAAAATTTCATCTCGGTCGGTACTATCCGATTAGAGGTAGAGAAGAGAGAAAACATGTTTGCAGTAATCAAAAGTGGTGGACGACAATACAAGGTTTCCGTGGGTCAGAAGCTCGAAGTCGACCGGCTCCCGCTCGAAAGTGGCGTGCAGTTCGCCATCGAAGAGGTTCTGCTGGTCGGTGATGCCGACACTACGCGTATCGGCACGCCGTTCATCGACAATACCCAGGTGCTGGCAACCGTCGGCGATCACACCCGCGGCGAGAAATTGATCGTTTTCAAGTACAAGGCTAAGAAGCGCTACCGTCATCGTCGCGGACACCGCCAGGAATTGACCGTGTTGCACATCGACGATATCGTTGCCGATGGCAAGAGCCTGGTCACTGGCGAGGCCCCCAAAGCGAAAGAAGCTCCCGTCGTGGAGACCGCAACGGTTCCCACAACAAGCGTAGAGCCCGCGACCGCAAGCAGCACGGAGGAGTAGATCATGGCACATAAAAAAGGAATGGGCAGCTCGCGCAATGGTCGCGATAGCAAGCCTAAGATGCTGGGCGTCAAGCGCTTCGATGGTCAGTTCGTGACCGCGGGCAGCATTATTGTGCGCCAGCGCGGCACGAAGATCAAGCCCGGCGACCGCATAGGCGTTGGCCGCGATCACACACTCTTCGCGCTGATCGACGGCTATGTCAAGTTCGGACACGACTCGCGCACGAACCGCTCGGTGAGCATCCTGACAGAGTTCCCCGACCGCCCATCGGTCGAGGTGATGCTGACGCGCCGTATCTACGGCAAGCGAGCTGCGGCACTTCTCGTCGAGGCATAAGCTGACACAATCAAAAAGCATGGCACCTTTACGGGTGCCATGCTTTTTGATTGTGTCAGGTAGACCGTTTGCCGCCAGGAAATATTTGGCCTAAAGCATTGTATACTCTGGCGAGCAACTCATCCTGATGCCAACAATTGCTTTGCGGCATCGTGAGCTACCAGCGCATGGGCTACCAGCCAGATCTGCTGCGACCCACTCTCAGTACTGACTGGCCGCGTAACTGTTGCCGTGACATGCTCAGAATCCGCGTCCAGAACCAGCAACTGCTCAGCAGTATCCAACTCCGCAGCAACTTTGCTCAGAGTAACCGGTTGAAACTCTAGCGCGCTCACGTCAGCGAGCAAATTTTCCAGCGCTCTGGCTACTTAAGCTATCAGATCGCGGGTGCTCCATGCGGGTAGCAATGATGAGGCACGCGACACGATAGGCTTCCGCTCCACGCAGCGCTTCGCTCATCCACTGCTGCGGACGATTCGCACGTAACGTCTTCCAGGCGGCGTCTATCGCTCCCATATCCCCATCGATCAGAACACGCGCAATGGCCTTGCGCGTAGCCAGGGAGGGGTCTCCTATACCCATGACGAGTCGCAGCAGCGCGATCACAAGGACCCCGACCACGATGGCTCCAAAAAGACTTCCAACCGGAAGGTTGCCAGGCAGGTGTAATCCAAAGCCGATGAGCACACCCAGGGCCAGCGCGGTACCGGGCATCGCGTAGCGGGAGTTAAATGCTGGAAGTAGCCCTGCCAGGAAGACGAGCAGTACGATCACCGGAATGGTTCCCCATAGGGAAACCGTCGACAGCAAACGCACGCCGCCAACCGCCAGGATGAAGACCGGTCCAAACCAGGCCAGCATGCGCAGGTCCGAGCGCAACGGGCCGCCGAAGGCGGCAAGCAGCACAAACAGCGCGGAGCATGCAGCCAGGATGGCTGCCGTTCCGAAACCCAGAAGCACTGCCACGATAGCCGCTAACACTATCACAACAAAGAATATGGTTCCAAAGAGTAGCGAACGCCCATCGAGTCCGATACCGGTATTACCGAATAGTTGCCGACGCAACCAATCTCTGAGAGGATGACTTGCCTGGAGATTTTGCTTCGAGATGGAACGATTATCTGTCATACGCGACCTCCCATAGGGCTACGATATCCACTTAGAGGTCTTCAGCGCCAACCCGGCTCTGGGAACAGAACTGAGTTCGTTGTATCATTTCTACAACAACACCGCTGATCTGAGAGTCACCTGCACGAGTCGTTAATGTGCCAATTATACACTATTTTCTGTAGGTTTGTTCAGCCGGGGCATGCTTTGAGATATACTGATAGGGAATGGTTTTTCTCAGCAGTAAGCACTTCGAAAGGATAACTCATGCGAGCAATAATAAGCGTGGCGAACCGTGATGGCCTGATAGAGCTGGCACGCGAGCTACAAAGCTACCAGAGCGAACTATTTGCGACCAGCGGAACCCTGGCGGCTTTACAGGCCGAGGGCATTCCCGCGCAGTCGGTGAGCGCATTGACACATTTTCCCGAGATCCTCGGTGGCCGTGTAAAGACCCTCCATCCCGCTATTTTAGGAGGCGTCCTGGCACGGCGCGACCTGCCCGAGCACGAGGAAGAGCTGCGCGCACACGATATCGGGCCTGTCGATGTCGTCGCTGTCAACCTCTATCCCTTCGCGGAAACAGTGGCGCGCCAGAACGCGACGCTGACGGAGGCGCTGGAGCAGATCGATATCGGCGGCGTGACGCTGGTGCGCGCAGCCGCGAAGAACTTTCAAAATGTGATCGTGCTGGTGCGCCCGCTGGACTACGCGCCCGTGATGCAGGAGTGGCGTGAACAGGGCGAGGTGAGCATCGAGACGCGCCGCCGCCTGGCCGCCATCGCGTTCCAGCATACCGCCAGCTACGATTCCACTATCGCCGAGTATCTGCGCCTGAGCACAGGCGACTACTTCCCCGAGCAGCTCACCCTGCCTCTGGAGCGCATCCAGGCGCTGCGCTACGGCGAGAATCCGCATCAGCAGGCGTCGTTCTACCGCTGGTCCGATTTCTCCGCGAAGCTACCGACGGTGGCGAACGCCGAGGTGCTACACGGCAAGGAGCTCTCCTACAACAATCTGCTGGACCTGGACGCGGCTCTGGCGACCGTGCAGAGCTTTACGGCTCCCGCGCTGGCCATTATCAAGCATACCAATCCCTGCGGACTGGCCTGCGGCGATTCGCTGGTGGAGGCATACAAGCGGGCACACTCCGGCGATCCCGTCTCCGCTTACGGAGGCATTATCGGCAGCAATCGCCCGATAGACGAGGCGACCGCGCATGAGATCTCGCAACTCTTTTACGAGGCTATTATCGCGCCCGAGTTTACGCCCGAGGCACTGGCAATCCTGAGCAAGAAGAAGAATATTCGCCTGCTCGCCACCCATATGCCGATTGATCCCAAGAGCATCAACACGCAGATACTGCACGTTGGTCGGCCCGATGTGCGCTCGGTCAGCGGCGGTCTGCTCCTACAGACGCCCGATGCCGTGGGCGAGCGCGAGTTCGAGTATAGTGTCGTCACCGACCGCGACCCCACGCTGGAGGAGGTGACTGACCTTATGTTCGCCTGGAAGGCTGTGCGCCACGTCAAGTCCAACGCGATCGTGCTGGCGCATAAACTGATGCTGATCGGCGTAGGGGCCGGGCAGATGAACCGCGTTACCAGCGTGCAGCTCGCGGTCGAGAAGGCAGCCGAGCGCGCGCGTGGCTCCGTGCTGGCCTCCGACGCCTTCTTCCCCTTCGCCGATGGTGTGGAGGCGGCGGCGAAAGCGGGCGTCACGGCCATTATCCAGCCCGGCGGCTCCGTGCGCGACGAGGAGGCCATCCGTATGGCGAATCACTACGCCATCGCGATGATCTTTACGGGCAAACGCCACTTCCGGCATTAAATCAGTAGGGATGGGGCTTGCCTCCATCCGGCTCAGCAAGCACGATCAGGCCGGATGGGGGCAAGCCCCATCCCTACTGGAAGAGTTAAGGAGGTGCCCCTTTTATGAGCCATCCATCCATCACGCCCGAAGAGCGTTTTGCAACGCTTATCGAGGCGCTTCTCAGCTACCCAGATGTAACCCCCCCGTCGGAGGGGAAGGCGTTCGGTTCATCAGGGCTGAAAATCCAGAATAAAATCTTTGCTATGCTCACCGGAGGTAGGCTCGTGGTCAAACTGCCGAAGTCGCGGGTGGATATGCTCGTCGCCTCTGGAGATGGAGAGCGTCTTGATCCCCGAAATAATGGCCAATTCATGAAAGAGTGGTTGACCGTCGAGCCAGCATCTGAACTGGAATGGCTGGCTTTAGCGAAAGAAGCAATGGAGTTTGTGGCCTCAAAACGTTGAAAAAAAGGAGCGGCCTTTTAATAGCCGCTCTTTTTACTGTGTGATACTCTGCCTGCTCGTCAGGCAACGATCTCGTCGGAGAAGAAGCGCACCCACAGGACGCAAACCGCCAGGCCACCGACCAGGGTAAAGAAGCCGATCGCGCCCGCGGCAGTATTGGTCGGATCTTTAAATGGATAGAAGATGATGAGCGAGAGCCAGCCGATGGTCAGTGCGGCGGTCCAGCTCAATTTCGTAGTTTCGGGATTTGAGCGGTAGAGCAGATGGTAGAAGAAAATGACCAGGAAGCCGATCAGCACCACAACCATCTTGAAGTTTGTGGTGACTGAGCCGTCCCCTATCCAGTCGATAACGAGGGTGGGCTTGATAAATAGAAAGGTGCATACCCATAATATGGCAAGTACGACGCCCCCGACGACCTTGCGTATCTCAAAGGGATTATTCACCGGTAAGGCTCCTTTCGAGGAGGATATCTACAACAATGACTGCATTCATACGGGCTTAAAGTGCCCACGCGTGGCGTTGAAGCGCCAGGCTTTCTGGAACTATTGTAGTCGTTATCACAAAATAAATCAACATCCACTTACTGGTAATATGCGCGGGCGAAGCGTGCGGCCCATCTTGCATTGTTGATCAACAGGGCTTTGTTGGCCGCGACGCTCTCGCCAGCGGTAATCTCGGCGACGTGCGATAGGACGAACGGCGTGGTGGCCGCGCCCTTGATACCTTGCGCCCGCGCTACGCGCAGCGCCTCCTCGGTTGCCGCCTCCAGCGGTGCCGGATCGAGGGCGTACTGCTCTGGAATGGGGCAGGCGACGATCAGACCGTGCAGGCCCAGCTCCCACTGCAGGCGCGCCGTTGCCGCTACGGCGGCAACATCGTCGGCGCGATGAGGCAGCTTGCGCCCGCTCTCACGCACAAAGAAGGCTGGCAGCTCATCGGTCTGCCAACCAATGACGGGCACCCCCTGCGTCTCAAGATACTCCAGTGTCAGGTCAAGATCGAGGATCGACTTCGCGCCCGCGCATGTGACCAGAACGGGCGTGCGGCTCATCTCGGTGAGATCGGCGGAGACATCCATGCTGCTCTCGGCCCCGCGATGCACGCCACCGATGCCGCCGGTGGCAAAGAAGCGGATGCCCGCCATGCTCGCGCACAGCATGGTGCCCGCGACCGTCGTTGCGCCCAACCGTCTGGTTGCCAGGGTGATCGCCAGGTCGCGCCGACTGACCTTCTGGACTTGCGTGGCCGTTCCCAGGCGCGTAATTTCGTCAAGGCTCAGGCCGATCGCGATGCTGCCATCGTGAATGCCGATCGTCGCGGGCGTGGCTCCCTCGGCACGGATGGTCGCTTCCATAGCCTGCGCCACCTCGACATTGGCGGGATAGGGCAGGCCGTGCGCGATGACCGTCGATTCGAGCGCGACGATGGCGCGCTGCTCGTGTAGCGCGGTCTGTACTTCGTCGGAGAGAAGGATGTGGGGATGAGTTGTCATATCTGAGCCTCTTTGTCTAGCAAAAATAGCGATGCAGGCTCGTACGTGGTAAAGATGAAAGGAGCGCTGATCAGCAGGCGCTATGGCCTCCAATGGGCGCTCCTTTTCAAGCTCGACTCGGCAGATATCTCTGTGAGTCGCGGAGAGTCACTCTTTCACTTCCTGCACCAGGAGAACGGCATCTGTTGCAGAAAGTATACACCTCGCGTACACAAAAGACAAATAGTGCTCTCGCCAGAACCGTGTCGAAGGGCAGGGCTAATTGTTATCCTCGTCGACCGAGAAGACATATTGTCCACCGACACAATAATATTGCAGGTTGCCATCGCTGTCCGTCAAAGGCAGCGTTTCGCTCTCAGGGTCTACCAGCAGGATACCCTCTTCGTCACCATCAGGACTGGGATGATACTTGATCTGCTCAACGTTCATGCTCTTCCTTCTTTCTTTTGAAATGCCGCCAGTGGCAGCCAGGGAAGGGAATGTAACCGAAGGTCCACCCTCCAGCCCCCCTTGTATCCCCGCTTTTCAAATTAAGTTCGCTCTCCCTCATGACTCTATATAATCCTTTTTCGATCTTCAACATTTATCATTCAGGCGAACAAGAAGTACTAGTAAATAGCAGCAAAATAGCAACATGCAGATTCTTATTTCCCACACTAAACGCTGGATGTTCTCTCTTTTGTATGCTCACTATTTTACATAACGAACGCAATGTTTATAGGTTTCAGAAATTTATGTAATCTGCTCCTATGTATCCTATGGTGTTTGCACCTTAACGTTGGTGCATGCTATAGTATCCCTGAAGCCAGAAGGTGAACCGCTGGTTCCTCGTATAAACTCTGCTCAGGGCCGTAAGGAGCCAAACGGGCTACTCGTGTATATATTGCGCGGTATGCCACGCGTGGCAAAAAAAAGCCCGATAGCAAATGTTGTCCTTTGTATAAAAGACGTTGCTAAACGATAAAAACAAAAATTTAGGAGTACAATTTCATGGGATTGACAAAAAAATTGCTGACCGCCGGTCTTGTCGTGGGGGGGACATTGGGAGCAATGGCGGCTTACAACAGGCTAACGGAGTCTCTGGCTGGCGCGCTCGATACCGTGCTGACGGGCGAGGAGCGGCGCTACCCGTGGAAATATGGGGATATGTTTTACGAGGTCAAGGGTTCACGCGACGCGAAGCCGCTCCTGCTGGTGCACGGCTTTGGTCCCGGTGCCTCATCCTACGAGTGGCGCAAAAATATTGATGGTCTCGCGGAGAATTTCCGCGTCTACGCCATCGATCTGCTGGGCTTTGGCCTCTCCGATCACCCGGCCATCGACTACAGCGCCGAGGTCTACGCGGACCTGATCAGCGATTTTATTCGAGAAACGATTGGCGAGCCTACCGTTGTAGTGGCGCGTGGCCTCTCCAGCGCGTACGCGATCGCGGGCGCTTATCGTCGACCTCAGTACTTCGAACGCCTGGTCCTGGTCTCATCTCCGCAGAGCATTCTGCAAGAGCTCTTCCCCAGCACGCTCAACACCACGGTAAAGACCGTGCTGCTCCTGCCGATCGTGGGTCAGTTTATCTATAACCTGCTGACTTCACGCGGCGCGATCCGTGGCTACTACGACGATCAGGGCTTCCACAACCCTGGCCTCATCACCGACGAGCTGGTCGAGTATATCTACACCAGCGCGCATCAGGCGGATAGCCGTTATCCCGCCGCCTCGCTCTTCAGCGATGGCCTGGTGCTGGACGTACACGAGCCCTTCGCCCGTCTGCAGGTTCCCGTGGTCGCCGTCTGGGGTCGCGAGGGTGCGCTCGCGCCATCCGAGGCCAGCGCTGCCTTCAAGCGCATCAACCCGCATATCGAGGTACGCATCCTGGATAAGAGCCGCGGTCATCTGCAAGAAGAGCAGGCGAGCGCTTTTAATACGCTGGTGCGCGATTTCGCCGCTGAAGCGGTGAAGTAGCCAGGGCTGCGCTCAAGAACCCATTTTTTTGATCAATTTTAACATCGGGGTAGGAACGCTGGTCCCTACCCCAAAAATTGCCTGTCCCAAATTGTGTTGATGAGGGCGGGATAACTTTACACCAGTGTCAGGGTTTGCAGCGGCCTCGTCGGGTGTGGATCGTGCAACGCTTCTTCATTCACCACCTCTTCATCGGGGAGGCAGACCCGATTGCGTCCGCCATGCTTGGCAACGTACATCGCCGCGTCGGCCCTCTCGATCAACTCTTTGCGCGTGACGCCGTCGAGCGGGTAGACAGATAGGCCAAAGCTCGCCGTAACAGGGATAGCAACCGTCCGGTTCTCATCTACCCGCCACGTGTAAGGTTGTGCCGCGATTGCGTCGCGCAGACGCCAGGCAAGCTCAACGGCTTCATGCTGCTCAATATCGATAAGCAGGATGGCGAATTCTTCGCCGCCATAGCGCCCAACGTAGTCCTCCAGGCGTACGCAAGCGCGCAGCTGCTGCCCAACAAAGTGCAGCACTTCATCGCCCGCGCCATGGCCCCAGGTATCGTTGATGCATTTAAAGTGATCGACATCCACAAAAATAATGGCGCAGTTCCTCTGCGTATCCTGGCACCGCTTGATCTCCCTATCGATATGGTCCATAATAGCGCGATGGTTGGGCAGGCCGGTCAGGGGATCGGTGGTCGCGAGGGAGCTCAGATGGGCATTGGCGATGCTGAGCGTCTCGTTTTGTTCCTGGATACGGGTGTAGAGCGTTTGCAATTCCTGACGCGTCAATTCATAGATATCGCTCATATTATAGAGAGTGGTCATTATCTTTTCTATAGATTGCGTTATCTGCCCGATCTCGTCCTGGCTCTTATAAAAGGTCGGCAGCCTTCTTTGTTTGACGGATAGCGACCAGTCGCCCTGCGCGAGCGCCACCAGCCCATCCGCCAGCTCCATTAACCATACATTGGATGCCAGATGCGCCACCTCCTGCGCCTGGTGGAGCGGACGCGTAATCACGCGTGATATCAGAATGGTGCATACGGCTCCCAACGTAATAGCGAGTCCTCCCAGGAGCAGATTACACAGCAAGAGCTGGTGTGAGATGGTACTTACAGAGGCCATCTCGGTGGCAATGCGGGACGCGCTGGGATGGTGGGCAATCTGTTTGACAATACCCAACAGCTGAATACTGAGACCAATATCGATAATGATCATGCCCAGGACCAGCGGTGAAAGGCAGCCAAAAACAAGCAAGAGTTTGCGCATGACCGGTAGATCCATAAACCAGCATTTCATGACATGTGCCTCCACGCCATTGTGATAACACGCGCCCACTTGCGCGTAGCGATGAACATTGCGGAAAATGCTTCACGCTTGTTTCTATCGGCACATCATGGTTCTTCTGAAGGGGGCAGATATGGAAGCTGAGATCATGCTATGGCTTTCCACTCATACGTTTTGTATACTACTCATAAAAGAGTACCTTTGTCGTTCGTTGTATGGAGATCAGGAAAGGAGAGGTGCTGTTATGGCAACCGTTGTACTGCTCGGTACCATGGACACCAAGGGAGTCGAGTACGACTTTTTGCGTGAACGTGTGCGGGCCGCGGACTGTGAGGTGCTGATCGTGGATGCTGGCGTGAAAGACCCACCCCTGGTCCAACCCGATATCTCTCATGAGCAGGTTGCTCAGGCTGCCGGAGCGGATGTTGTACAATTGGCCGCCGCCGGTGATCGTGGTGCTGCCGTCGAAACAATGGCGCGCGGTGCAACCTCCATTGTGCTCGATCTGTTCGCCAAAGGCCGCCTCCACGGTATATTAGGGCTGGGTGGATCGGGTGGCTCGTCGTTAGTAACCCAGGCGATGCGTGCCCTGCCCGTAGGTGTCCCCAAACTAATGGTCTCCACTGTTGCATCAGGCGACACTCGGCCATACGTGGGCGCGGTAGATGTGACGATGATGTATTCGGTCGTTGATATCGCGGGCATCAATCGTATTTCGCAACGTATCCTGGCGAATGCGGCTGCTGCGATCGCTGGTATGGCCCATGCATATGCTGACTTCCAACCTTCTGCCGATACTAAACCTCTGGTGGGCGCGACGATGTTCGGTGTCACCACTCCCTGTGTCACAGAGGCCCGCAAGTACCTGGAAGAGCATGGCTACGAGGTGCTTGTCTTCCACGCGACGGGAACAGGAGGCCAGTCGATGGAGGCGCTGGTCAACGGCGGCTTTCTGGCTGGCGTTCTCGATATCACTACGACCGAACTGGCCGATGAACTGGTCGGCGGCGTCTTTAGCGCCGGACCCGATCGACTTGAGGCAGCTGGCAAGCATGCACTACCACAGGTCGTTTCGTTGGGTGCGCTGGATATGGTCAACTTTGGATCTATGGATACGGTGCCAGAAAAATATCGCCAGCGCAATCTCTATAAACATAATGCAACCGTGACGCTTATGCGTACAACGCCCGAAGAGTGCGCGCAACTCGGTCGTACTATTGCCCACAAACTCAATCAGGCACAGGGTCCTGTCGCACTTTTCATTCCCCTACGTGGCGTTTCGATGATTGCTACCGAGGGCGGCGTATTCTATGATCCCACGGCTGACCGTGCCCTGATCGATACTCTCAAGGGCGATCTGCATAGTAACATTGAAGTACACGAGCTCGATCTGGATATCAATGATCCTCGTTTTGCTCAGGCAATGGCGCGCCGACTGGACGAGTATGTACACTCTCAGAAGACACAGACGAGGTTATCAGGAGGAGACCAATGAATAGAACAGAAGCACTCGCGAAGCTACGAGCCACTGTAAACCAGGGCGGCGTAATCATCGGCGCTGGCGCAGGTACCGGACTATCCGCGAAAAGCGTTGAGGTCGGTGGCGTAGATCTCATTATTATCTACAATTCCGGTCGCTATCGTATGGCTGGTCGCGGCTCGCTAGCTGGCCTGCTCCCTTACGGCGATGCCAATGCTATCGTTGTTGAGATGGCGAGCGAGGTTCTGCCCATCGTGAAGCAGACTCCGGTGCTCGCGGGCGTCTGTGGCACCGATCCCTTTCGTGTTATGCCCTACTTCCTCAAACAGCTCAAAGAAATGGGCTTTGCTGGTGTGCAGAACTTTCCTACCGTTGGCCTCTTCGATGGCACGTTCCGCCAAAATCTGGAGGAGACGGGCATGGGCTACGCTCTGGAGGTCGATATGATCCGCCAGGCACACGAACTGGACCTGCTGACCGCTCCCTACGTTTTTTCCCCGCAGGATGCACAGGCAATGGCACACGCCGGAGCTGATATCCTCGTTCCCCATATGGGTCTGACAACGAAGGGCGCGATAGGTGCGCAAACCGCTGTCACTCTGGATGAAGCTGCCAAGCGCGTGCAGGCGATGCGGGATGCCGCTAGCAAGATTAATCCCGACATCCTTGTCCTTTGTCACGGTGGTCCTATCGCGGAACCAGAAGATGCTGCCTATGTCTTATCGCGCACTCATGGCGTCGTTGGCTTCTTCGGTGCCTCCAGCATGGAACGCCTCCCAACCGAAGTTGCGATCACCGAGAACGCCCGTCGTTTCAAATCGGTTCGACCAGGAGCATAATCATACATGCGAGCATTATGCCCGGTCACCCGAAACCAATCCTAGAAGCGCACAGATGGAGCGTACTTCGGCAACTGTTTCCAACGCGTAATCAACCTGGAAGGGTTAGCGCAGATTTCCCAGCAGGGCGCGCGCGATCACGACGCGCTGAATCTGGTTTGTGCCCTCGAAGATCTGCGCTACCTTGATATCGCGCATATAGCGTTCGACCGGATAGTCGCGTACATAGCCAGCGCCGCCCAGCACCTGGACCGCGTTGGTCGTGACCTCCATCGCCATATCGGTGGCGAAACACTTGGCCATCGACGCGTAGAGGCTGGCGTTCTGCCCCTCGTCGATCTTGTACGCGGCCTGATAGACCAGGAGGCGCGCGGCCTCGATCTTCATCGCCATGTCCGCGAGCATAAACTGAATGCCCTGGAAGACGCCGATGGGATGGCCGAATTGCTGGCGCTCGCGTGCATATGCGCTGGCAATCTCGAAGGCCGCCTGCGCTACGCCGACCGCGATGGCACCGATATTGATGCGTCCGCCATCCAGCGAGGAGAGCGCTATCTTGAAGCCCTGCCCCTCTGCGCCAATGCGGTTGACGGCAGGAATCGCGCATTGTTCGAAGATCAGTTCGCGCGTGGGCGACGAATGCAGGCCCATCTTGCGCTCGCGTTTCCCAAAAGAGAAGTTGGGCGTTTCCTTTTCGACGACGAAGCAGCTAACGCCGACCGAACCCACACCGTCGGCAGTACGCGCCATCACCAGATAAATATCGGCCTCGCCGCCGTTTGTGACCCATAGTTTGGAGCCGTTGAGGACATACTGGTCGCCGCGCCGTTCGGCCCTGCACTGCACGCTGGCGGCGTCCGAGCCAGCGCCTGCCTCGCTCAGCGAGAAGGCACCGAGCAGCTCGCCCGCCGCTAAACGGAGCACCCAGCGCCTCCGCTGCTCCTCGTTGCCGAAGCGCGCAATCGAGCCTGTGACCATGTTGTGGACCGAGAGGCCAACCGCCGTCGCCATCTCGCCCTTCGCCAGCTCCTCGTAGACCAGCGCACCCGAGAGCCGCGAAAGCATACTGCCACCGTACTCTTCGGGCGTCGTCATGCCCATCAGTCCCGGCTCGGCCATCTTCTTGTACACTTCGCGTGGAAAGTAGCTATCCTCGTCCCAGCGCTCGGCATGCGGCGTGATCTCCTGGGCCGTGAAGTGCCGCACCATGTCGCGTATATCAACCTGCTCTTCATTGAGATCGAAATCCATTTTTCATTCCTCCCTATCCACTATTATACATACTGAATACGGCAGGTTGGAATGCTTAATGCCAATGCCCGTGATGCATGTACCTCTGGGTCTGGTCCAGGAGCCATACCGTTGCACTCCCGTCATCGCTGCCGCTGACAAGGGACGTGCCATCGGGCGACCACGTCAGCGAACGTATCGCCGTTCCGTTGCCTTCCGTCGGCCCATTGCCTTGAAAAATGTAGAGCGGTTCCAGCTCGAAAGGTTGATAGAGATAGAGCGAACCATCGGCGAGGCCAGCGGCGAAAAAGCCATTGCCCTCCGACCATGCAAGAGCATAGACCGCTGATGGCATCTGGTACGTTTGCGAAATTGCACCGCTGAACGCATCCCAGATCTGTATAGTCTTATCGGCCCCGCCCGAGATGGCATAATAGTTTCCTACCGTTGACATCCACTCTACAGCGTAAACGCTCCCCGTATGACCTGTAAAGATATACTTCGCGTCGCGTATCGTCGACGCGTCGCGTCTGTCCACCGCCCAGACGCGGACGGTTTTATCGGCGCTTGCCGAGGCAAAGTAGTTGGCATCGCCAGACCATGCCAGGCTCTGCACCTGGCCCTTGTGCCCGACATAGCTTCCTGCATGCTTGAGCGCGAGACCGTCCTGCTCAAGCATACGGACAACGGCATCTTCTCCGCCGATGGCAAGCATGGAGTCGGAGGGGGACCAGGCAATAGCGCTCATTGCGCCCGACCCCGAGTAGGTGGCTGGACCTGCGTTGCTCTGTCCAGAATTGCCCCATATATCAACCGTTTTGTTGCTGCTCGTCGCGGCGACATACGAGCCGCCCGGCGACCATGCTACACCACTGACCTGCGCGTGGCTGAGCGTGTGTGTGGCATACGTCTCGTAGGAGAACGGATTCCACACCTGGACCGTGCCGTCTTTAGAACCGGAGGCGACAACATTCATCTGGTCCGACCATGCTAGCGAGGTGACGCTCGCGTGGTGGCCGTAAAATATGCCCTGCTGGTTCAAGCTGTAAGTCGGCATCGTCTGCTGTGGTGGAGCATACGGCTCAACGGGCTGGCTCCAGATCCATCTGGTATTCTCTACGAGCGCGGCACCCGCGATGCCCAGGAGGATCATCGTTGTCATAGCGCGACGCGTGACATTGCGTTTAGGTGCCGTCGGCGTGGGTGGTAGCCCGAGCTGTATCTGTGCCTGCCGGACGCTGGGCGCAGATGTCGCCCACGCAGCTGGCGGTGGCTGTCCCTGCTTGTATGGTGGCTGGTAGATAGGAGATGAATGCGTGGGACCCGGCAGCGGATACAGACGGCGCAGATGCTGCATCGAGATGCGCTGCAGTTCCTCTTTGACCGCTCTTGCGCTCGCGGGCCGTTTGCTCGCATCCATCTCAACCATGCGCAGAATCAGATCCTCCAGGTCCGGCGGTATCGTCACGCCTGCCATGCGTGGGGTGAACGAGAATTTGAACGGCGTCTCACCGGGATCTTTGCCGGTCAGCGCCTCGTGAAGCGTCGCGCCCAGGCTGTAGATATCCGAGCGGGCAGTGGTCTGCGCCTTGCCATATTGTTCAGGGGACGCGTAGCCGGGCGAACCGAAGGCAATGGTATCCCTGCTCCTCCCAGGCTTGAAGTAGCGCGCGGCACCAAAATCGATCAGATAGACCTGCTTGTATGTTGTAATCATAATGTTGGTGGGTTTGAGGTCGCGGAAGATCACCGGCGTCTGGCGCGCGTGCAGGTAGTCGAGGACTGTGCAGAGCTGAATGCCGATCTCAAGCACCTCGTCGGACAGCAGGCGTCCGCCGACCTTATCCAGGTACGTCTCCAGCGTCTCGCCATCAATGAAGTCCATGACCAGGTACCAATGCTCGGGTGCCGTGAAAGAGTCATAGATGTGCGGCAGATTGGGATGCCTGAGTTCGGAGAGAATGCCCGCCTCGCGGTTGAACGTATCGGTCGCGTCGATCACTTCGTTTGGCTTGAGCCCTTGCAGACGGATCTCCTTGATCGCGACCATGCGATTGCCGAAGAGGGTGTCGCTGGCCCGGTAGACGGAGCCGAAGCCGCCCGTGCCCACTTCCTGCGCGATCTTATAACGGTCCTGGAGCAGCGATCCTGCCGCGAGCCGGGAATCCCGCGCCGCGTCTCTGTTGTCTCCATCGTTAGCGGCGGGAGCTTGCGCGCTCTCAACGCCCTCTATACGCTCATTATGCTCATCTATGAACGCTTGTTGGCAGGCGAAACATTGTTCTGCCGTCGGCTCGTTCGCTGCTCCACATGCTTCGCAGTACATTCTCTGCTCCTCGGATGGGACACCTGACCGTTGCATTACTGAAAACATTTAAATACCCGTCCATATTATAGCATGCCATGGAAGATTTTACGCGCTCACCTCCATTTAGACGGGTTAAGGATGACATTCTTGCGCGCGCAAGAATGTCATCCCCCCTTTACTCTTTATCTTTGAAAGCAAACGGAACAAATGATTCCTGCTCTCCATTCCGCCCACTTTCGCGCGGCTTCGTCACGCTATACAAAACTCTATATACTGGCATATAGGTGAATGGCAAAGTAGTATCAGAGCCAGAAAGGTGATTGGCTTCTATAACACTTTTCCAGATGAAAATCATCAGTACCAGGACTCCTACGCCTGCTAGCAAAACCATCGCTATTGGCCAACCTCCAAACATGCCCACAACGAGGGCCACCAGCACTCCTATACCAAAGGCTCCTAGTAATAAGAGCGTACGAACTGCCGTAGAGGCAACCTTCGCATCTTTATTAGATGCCGTATTCATTTTCTCTTTCCTTAATGGCATAATGTCTATGTCTCGTAACTATCCAGTGGAGGATGAAATCTTAATTTTCCTGTCTCTCTTCATGCCTCAATTCGCTCTGGTTAGTTAAACTGTGAGGCTTTTCCTCGCCTGTAGGCGGCAGGAAAGGTCTCATAAACAAGTTTGGCCTGTTCCAGTCGATGTCCTTATAAAAGAAACTACGTACAAGTATGAAGAGGCCAATGAGGCCAAAGATGGCGAAGACTCCAACGGCGATAGCGTCCACACGTACGATCTGATTCCAGAACACTCCTACCAGAATGGCCAGTAGGAATACTGCTATCATGATAATCCCTGTATATTTCCTCATCTTTTTTTTACCTTTTTATCTTTCATAATGAAGACCAGACGCATTGGTAAGGTAGTTTTCATATTGCTTAGTGTTATATTGAATATAACATATTGTCATATCACTTACAAGCCATTCAACCTCCCAATGTGTGAGCATGGAAATACTCGTTTCGCAATGGAATATAGCTACGTAAAGCATATAGGTGAAAATGATGGTGAATGGCTAGAGATGTAGCGAGAAAAGGCGTCAGCACCTTGTTTTTGGCCTAAGAACGGGGTATCATTTTGATCTGACCACCTTGCAAGTCTTTGAGGAATATCGCTGATGGAAGAATCTCTTCACCCACCAGATGAACCTTCGCCAATTCTCGCCACGAAGCTATATCTTCCTCGGCTTCGACCGAACGTTGTCAGCCGCCCCCACCTGCTCAAGCGGCTGAACGAGGGGCTGCACCGCAAACTGACCCTCATCGCTGCCCCCGCCGGCTTTGGGAAGACCACGCTGGTCAGTGAATGGGTCGCCTTCATCGAGCGACCGACCGCCTGGCTGTCGCTGGACGAAGGAGATAACGACCCCGCACGCTTTCTGGCGTACCTGGTCGCTGCTTTACAGACGATTGCGGCGCATATTGGGGAAGGGGTGTTGGGTGTGCTCCAATCCAGCCAGCCACCGCCACTCGAAGCGATCCTGATGGCCCTGCTCAATGAGATCACCGCGCTCCCGGACCCTTTCGTCCTCGTCCTTGACGACTACCACGTGATTGATGCCAAACCGGTTGACCTTGCCCTCGCCTATCTCGTCGAGCATCTGCCGCCGCACATGCACCTGGTCATTGTCACCCGCGAAGATCCACATCTCCCCCTGGCCCGCTTACGCGCCCGGAGCCACTTGACCGAACTGCGCGCCGCCGACCTGCGTTTTACCGCCTCCGAAGCCGCCGCATTTCTCAACCAGGTGATGGGCCTCAACCTTTCAGCGGATGATATCGCCGCGCTAGAAGATCGCACCGAAGGCTGGATTGTCGGCCTGCAATTAGCCGCGCTTTCCATGCAGGGCCACCAGGATGTTTCGGGGTTCATCCGCGCATTCGCTGGAGATCACCGCTACATCGTGGACTATCTGGTCGAAGAGGTCCTGCAGCGTCAGCCCGCACCTGTCCGTAGCTTCTTACTTCAGACCTCCATTCTCGACCAGTTGAATGGCCCGCTGTGCGATGCCGTCACCGGCCAGGAGGGAGGCAACGCGCGGTTAGAAGCCCTGGAGCGCGGCAACTTCTTTGTCGTTCCGCTGGATGACCAGCGGCACTGGTATCGCTATCATCACCTCTTTGCCGAAGTGCTCTCTGCGCATTTGAGGGCGGAGCAGCCCGATCAGGTAGCTACGCTGCATCGGTGCGCCAGTGAGTGGTACGAGCAAAATGGTTTGGCGGACAATGCGATCCGCCACGCGCTGGCTGCCGAGGATTTCGAGCGAGCGGCGGACCTGATCGAACGGGTAGTGCCAGCCATGCGCCGGAGTAGACAGGAAGCTACGGTGCTTGGCTGGCTCCAGACGCTCCCCGACCAGCTGCTGCGCGCCAGGCCCGTACTCAGCGTTCACTATGCCGGGGCGTTACTGACGAGCGGCGAGCTCAAGGGCGTTGAGGCCCGACTGCGGGACGCCGAACGGTGGCTGGATACGACGGCAGACAGAGGTGAGATGGTCGTCATGGACGAAGAGGAATTTCGAGGTCTAGCGGGTTCGATCGCCATGTACCGTGCCGGAAGCGCCCTGGTTGTGGGCGATGTGGTCGGCACTATGAAATACTCCCACCGGGTGTTTGACCTCGTGCCTGAAGATGACCATCTCAGGCGCGGAGCGGCAGCGGGGTTGCTGGGACTCGCGTATTGGACGATTGGCGATCTTGAGGTAGCATACCGGTCGTATGCTGATTGCATGGCGAGGGTGCAAAGGGCTGGGCACATCTCGGACGCCATCGGTTGCTCTATCGCTCTGGCTGATATACGGATTGCCCAGGGTCGTCTGCGCGAGGCAATGAGCACCTATGAACGGGCATTGCAGATGGCGACCGAGCAGGGCGCGCCTGTGCTGCGGGGAGCGGCAGACATGCACGTGGGAATGAGCGAGCTCTACGCTGAGCGTGACGATTTGCAGGCCGCCACGCAGCACCTGCTGAGAAGCAAGGAACTCGGTGAGTTCAACGGCTTACCGCAAAACCAGTATCGCTGGCGCGTTGCGATGGCTCGCATACGAGAGGCCGAGGGCGACCTGGACGGCGCTCTCGACCTGTTCCACGAGGCAGAGCGCCTGTATGTGAGTGACTTCTTCCCCAATGTGCGTCCTGTCGCAGCAGTAAAGGTACGGGTGTGGGTCGCCCAGGGGCGGTTGAATGAAGCCCTCGACTGGGCGCGTGAGCAGGGCCTCTCCGTTGCGGACGACCTCAGCTACCTGCACGAGTTCGAGCACATCACCCTGGCCAGAGTGCTTTTGGCCCGGTCTAAGAGCGGGCGTACAGAACACTCCATTCTTGAAGCAATGGAATTCCTGGAGCGCCTTCTGCAAGCGGCGGAAGCAGGGAAGAGGACGGGGAGCATCATCGAAATCCTGATGCTACAGGCCCTCGCCCAACAGATGCAAGGCAAGATCCCTGCTGCTCTTGTGCCGCTAGAACGCGCCCTGGAACTGGCCGAGTCGGAGGGCTACGTCCGCATGTTTGTGGATGAAGGCCCTCCCGTAGCGGTCCTGCTCGCAAAGCTCCACGAACATGCGCGGAAACGATCTCATGCCACCTCGACGAACGTTCCCCTGGCCTACATCGAGCGGCTCCTCGCACGGCTGCACGGAGAACGGGTTCAGGAAGGTACCTCCCCTGCTGCGTCCCCTACACCCCCTGCACCAGCTCCCGCCCAGCCGCTGCTCGACCCGCTGACCGAGCGTGAATTGGAAGTACTGCGCCTCATTACGGCTGGCCTCTCCAATCGCGATATTGCAGATCGACTCGTCCTGGCAGTGAGCACCGTCAAATCCTATGTCAATACCATCTACAGTAAGCTCCAGGTGGAGAGCCGCACCCAGGCGGTGGCACGCGCCAGAGCACTCCACCTGCTCTCCGAGTCTTCTGATCCGAGAACCTGACCGCGAAGCGGTAGGCGCGCATGCGCCGTTGGCTCTCGGAATACAGAGTAGCCACCTCCCATCCCTCCCTGCATCCACCCCCTCGTCACCAGCACGGAAAAACTTCCACCCCCATTACCATCCTTTGATGGGTCCGAACCTCCCTGCTGTCCTGGTACACTTCCAACAACGATGAAGTGAGAAAAACATCCTTGGCAATGAGAGATAGCATCACCCATGCGTGCATGGAGAAGAAAATGAACATGTTACAGGAGTTCTACCAGATTACCGTCAAGGGCCACCTGAACCCGAGCCGGGCCGACTGGTTCGATGGATTGACCATCACTCCGTTGCCCAATGGAACCACCGTCATTTCTGGCCCGGTAGTCGATCAGGCCGCGTTGCATAGCTTGCTTAGAAAAGTGCGTGATTTAGGAATACCCTTACTCTCGGTCACCCGCGTCAGACCCGGCCAGGCCAATGAGTAAGATGTCAAACACGGAGTTAAGACAAGCGGCGAAGACCGCAACCATTGAAGGAGAGAAACACATGAACACCAACTTGCAGACCGCAACAGTTGAAGGAAACGAACACGTGAACACCAATCGGCAGGCTGCCACAATTATGGCATCATCGAGAAAGACCGCGCTTGTCGCGGGCGTGCTCTACCTGCTCACCTTTGTCTCGATCCCGACCCTCTTTATCTACGGTCCGGTGAAAAGTGCGAACTACATCCTCGGCGCTGGCCCGGACACTGCCGCCATCATTGGCGGTATCCTGGAGATCATCGTGGCCCTCGCCGGCATCGGCACCGCCGTCGTGCTGTTCCCGGTGCTTAAGAAGCAGAACGAAGGAGCCGCGCTGGGCCTCGTTGCCGCCCGGATTCTGGAATCCGGTACCATCTTCGTAGGCGTGGCATTCCTTATGTCGATCGTGACCTTGCGGCAGGCCGGAGCTGGAGCAGGTGCATTGGTCACCAGCCATGCGCTTGCCACCCTGTATGACCGCATCTTCCTCCAAGGGCAAAGCTTCATGCCGGCCATATGCGACCTGTTGCTGGGCTTCCTGCTGTACCAGTCGCGCCTGGTGCCTCGAGGCCTTGCCCTGATCGGCATCGTTGGAGCGCCCATACTCCTCGCAGGCTACCTCGCTGTGCTGTTCGGTCTTCTCGGGCAACATGCCCTCTTAGAAGGG
>JALYTQ010000288.1 GCA_030854195.1 Chloroflexota bacterium | reverse complement strand
GCCACGAATTTCTGCTATTTGATCCACAGAGTTGCAATTCCATCTTATATGTATATACGTTATCAGGCAACATTTTTTCACAAGAGTATGCTTGCAAATCTATGCAAATAAGGAAAACACCAAAATACTATCTCAATATCCATCCAAAAACCATTGATTACTACGCAAAAATATAGTAATATATCTCTACATTCATCTTTAGCATAAACTTTCCAGCCAGCGCAGAGGTGAGATATGAGCGACAAACAAGACTTCTCCTCCACGTCCCCGTCGTTTCATGATGTAGAGTCAACCCTGGTAGCCTACGATTCTTATATCGTCAGCTTGATGAGAAGCGGCGCTTATACTCACCTATCGTTCATGGATTGCAACGACATTACACAGCAAGTTCGTATCAAGATGATGCACGCTTTGCCAAAAAAGCGCATTACTCATCTTAGCAGGTATATGAAATCGGTAGCCCATAATGAGTATGTCAGTTTTATGCGACGGCAGAAGCCCACTCTCCCTTTGCTCGATAACGATGATGAGGAAGGGCCGGGCTGCCGCGCGGATGAACTGGTCGCGCTGAAAGAGGGCTTCCGCGATCCCCAGGTCGAGTTTGAGGCTACAAATGGCTATCACGAATGCCTGGAGATGATGGTACGCGCGATTCTGGTGATGCCAAAGGTCCAGATGAGGGTCGCCGTCTGCTTCATACGCGAGCGCATGGATGATCCTCTTTCGCTCGCCACAGCATTCATGCGGCACAATCTGGATATATCCACGCTCCAGTGGCCCACCGATCCCAGGGAGAGGCAGCGCCTGCAAGCTTCCTACGCGCCTGTACGTAAGAAATTAGCACTGGCATTGGGCATCGACCTGGCGCTGTTCAAGAAGGGCAAAGGTGCCGCTACACTGTCCTGTGTATGAGCACTACACAACCATGCATTCCGTTGCTAGTGGTAGAAAACGATGGATAGTGAATAGCAAGACAAGAGCAATGCCGCCGCCTAATCGGCATTGCTCCCATTTAGAAACTTCCCTGGCCGTTTTGCTGTTGCAGTCGCCATTGTTCCTGAGCCTTTTCCAATGGTAGCAGTTCGTGTTCAAGCTGCATAATCTGGTCTTGCAACTGCTTCCTCTGTTGATAGGGACTGAAGAGCTGCGCGCCCTCGATCATTCTACCAACATTGTGAACCAGTCCACGCTGGACAAACGAGTCGAACTCGAAGTAGTTTGAGCGCGTGCCTCTTATCTGGTTGTTTAACTCCTGTAACTGCATTCTCAATTCTTTGATCTGCAGGCGCAGTTGCGCGATCTGATCCCTGTACGGGTTCCTCTGCCTGACCGCGCCAGGATTGTGGGGAGCCTGCTGCTGCATCGCGGGCCTGCGTGGCCTGATGCGCGCCGGAAGTTGCGGCATAATACCACCCGACACCTGTAACGGGTCTCCGCAATGTTTACAGAAACGATCTCCATCCTCCGCACGCGCGCCACAGCTTGTACAAATCATAGGTATATTCTCCTTTATCCTTCAGCTCCAACGCTACTTATTCTCTTTTTCCTGTCCTTATTTATAGGTAGTTAGCAATAGTATTGTATAGATATCACCCTACCGATCCATATCCTTGCGGGTGACATCTATAGCGTAGCACGAAAGTATGAGCTATCTATCTTGAAGTTCTCATGATTTCCTCAAATTTAGTGAGTCAGCATTCCTACATCTCTATATTTATTGTTACAAAGCGGGTACTCACGCGTCACGATAAGCAGTGCAAGACGCAATAAATATGCCCAAGGAGAATAGATAGATGCAAGAAGAGACAAATATCCCCCAGATGGTTGACCAGGTTCGCAGCGGGAAACTACCACGCAGACACCTTGTCAAAACCCTTACGGCTATAGGTATTTCTACCGCTGGTGTCAGTGCGATCGTCGCAACGGCCTCAGATAATGTGGCGGCGAAACCTGCGCCGAAAGTGAATGTGACTGAGGATACATCAGCGCATCTACAGATGCACGATCAACACCTCACGGCCCAGATGCAGGGCAATACAGACGCGCTCCACCATGACTACGCCCATAACGCGGTAGTAGAGGATAGCATGTATACAACTCCCTTTGTTGGACAGGCCGCCATTATTGCGCGCAAGACCCTGGGTTTAGCCGCGACTACCGATGCGAAGATTACCGTTACCAATCGCATAGCTATCGGCAACCAGGTGACGGTCGAATGGATTGCGACGGGTATCCATACCGGCGACCTGCCCGGACTACCCGCTTCGGGCAAACCCTATACCCTGCGCGGCGTGACGGTGGTCATTCGCGAAAATGGGAAGATCACCCGCGAGGCGCTCTACTACGATGTTGCGGACTTCTATCGCCAATTGAGCTAGACAGAATAAAGGAGCATAGAGTATGTCTGGTGATACTGGCATTGAGCTAGTGGTCGAGGGGCTATCCTTCCCGACCAGCCTGACCTTCGATAAAGAGGGTGTTATCTACGTGGCCGAGTCTGGCCTTCCCTTTGGCGGTGCCGCACCCGGCGGTCGTATATGGTGCGTCGCTGCCGATGGTACGCGCACGCTCGTCGCGGAACACCTGCGCCACCCGGTAAACGGCCTTGTCTACCATGATGGCGGCCTGTACGTCTCCGAAGGTGGTCATCCCAGCCGCATCAGTCGCATTGAGCTGGATGGTCGGCAGACTGTTCTCGTTGATAATCTGCCGGGTCCAGGCAACTACCATACCAATACGGTTGCCTTTGGCCCCGACGGCAAAATGTATTTTAGCCAGGGTGCCATGACGAACACCGGTATTGTCGGACTCGATGCCTATGAGATGGGCTGGCTGCGCCGCCTCCCCCATGCATACGATATCCCTGGCTATGACGTTGTATTGACGGGAGCCAATGCGGAGACGCCCAATCCACTCGTGGAAGAGCCGGGAGCGCGCGCGTTCACAGGCGCTTTCTCCGCGTTCGGGACAGCGACCGAGGCGGGACAGCGTATCCCCGGACAGCTTCCTTGCACAGCAGCGGTCATGCGCTGCAATCCTGATGGGAGCGAACTGGAACTGGTCGCGTGGGGTATTCGCAACGCGTTCGCCATCGGTTTCTTGCCGGATGGTCGGCTGCTGGCCGTCGATCAAGGAGCGGACGATCGCGGCTCGCGCCCCGTTGGCAATGTGCCTGATCTCCTCTTAGAGGTACAGCAGAACGCGTGGTATGGTTGGCCCGATTTTATTGGCGGCGTGCCGATTACCGATGCCCGCTTCCTGCCCACCCGTGGAGCGGCTCCGGAATTTTTGTTGGCGAATCACGACGAGCTTCCTGCTCCCGAAAAACCGCTCTTGGAGTTCCCGTCGCACGTCGCGGCTGTGAAGTTCGATGTTGCGCCTGCTAGCGTCCGAAGATACGCGGGACAGATCTACATCGCGCTCTTTGGTGACGAAGCGCCGATGTGCCTGCCTGCTGGTGGCCCGCGTGTAGGTCGAAGCATCGGGCGCATCGATCCACAAGACTGGAGCCTGCACGAAGTTGCGCCTGATGGACTCAATGCGCTCAATCGCCCGATTGATGTACGCTTTGGCCCCACGGATGGCGCGCTCTACGTCCTCGACTTTGGCTACTTCGAGATGCGCGAGGGCGGCGGTCTCGATGCCGAGCCGAGGAGCGGGAAAGTCTGGCGCGTGACCGGCATCTAATACACATTTCAGTTGAAAGATTCTCCCCATCCCCTGGCGGCAGGCAAGGCATTGCTAAAATGCCTCGCCTGCCGCCTTTTATTCCACAAAGCTATCTTGATGAGGATTTTACATACCATCCTTTCGCAAGATCGTTATCGAGCAACGCGAGCACATTTCTCCAACGCGCTGAGCATGAGGGGAATATCCTGCTCGCTCGTGGACCAGTTGGAGAAGGCGGCGCGCATGGCGGGCTTTTCGGCGAAGGTGGTCGGGGTGAGCAAAACGCGTCCATCCCCTTTGAGCGCTGTAAGAAAATGGTCGCGCTGCACCGCATCTCCGTTATGCAAAGCGAAACAGACGATGTTGAGATGCACCGGCGCTAATAGCTCGAAGTTTGGAGATTGCTCAATACCTTCGGCCATGCGCCCCGCCAGGGAGCAGCAGCGCGCTACAAGTTCTTGATAGCCGGATCGCCCATAGGCCATCAACGTCATCCAGGCTGGCAGGGCGCGGAACCGCCGCGAGTTCTCAGGCGTGCGATGCGAAAGATCCGAGCTAGCGCCAAAATAGGCGGCAGTAACCTTGAATACCTGCTCCTGTAAGGCGAGGTGGCGCGTGAAGACAAAACCGGAGTCGTAGGGCACATTAAGCCACTTGTGTCCATCGGAGATGATTGAATCGGCGGCATCCAGTCCACGCAAGAGATGCGCGCGGGCGGGATCACAGGCGGCGAAGAGGCCAAACGCGCCATCGACGTGCAGCCACGCTCCATACGTTTTACACAACGCGGCAAGTGCCTCCAGATCGTCGAAGTCGCCGCTGTTCACCTCGCCCGCGCTGGCTACGACGATCGCGGGCGCACCGTTGAGCGCGGCCAGGCGCGCGGCGAGAGCCTGGGGATCGACGGCCATCCTGCCCGGAAGATGAGGCAGATACTCCATCGCCTGGCGTCCCATGCCGAGCATCGAGAGCGCCTTCACAATGCTGGCGTGAGGCGATCCACCGAGCACAGGTATGGGCGGCATATTCCACAGTCCCTGCTCGGAGACATCGATGCCGAGCCGCTCAGCAGCCCATTGACGCGCTGTTGCCAACGCGACAAAGTTGGCCTGCGTCGCGCCACTGACAAAAGCGCCTTCAAAGGACGCGGGCAGCCCGAAGAGCTCGCTCAACATCCCCAGCGTCTCGCGCTCAACCGTCGTGGCAATCGAGTCACCATCGATCCCTACATTTTGATCGTACGAGGAGGTGAGCCAGTCGCCAACGAGGGCCGCTGGCGTAGTGCCGCCCGTGACGAAACCCAGATAACGAGGTCCGGGAGACGCTGAAAGCCATGCCTCGTATTTCGCCCGAAATGCTGAGAGCGCGCTCAGTGCTCCTATCCCTTCTTCGGGCAAGCTATCGTGTGGAAGCGTTGCGAGAGCGCGACCGGCGGGACGCGTGGAAAGGCTTTCCAGAAACTCAAGCGCGGCGATATGAGCGGCCTCAAGAATAGCATTCAGCTGTTGGCGGTCGTCTTGCAAGCTCATAGTATATACTCTCTCTGTCCCAATTATGAGCGCTCCTGCTTCAGAAAGTCGTTGATGACCTGCATAAATTCCGCGAACTTGCTGCGATGAATATTATGTGAAGCACCGGCGATCTCGACGGCGCGGCTGTGCGCTGGTAGATAGTGCTGCGCCCGCTGCCAGTCGGCCTCGTTGAGCGTCGTGCCCAGCGTCGCGTGGGCGCGGATCAGGAGCGTGGGCGCGGCTATGTTCGCGAGTTGTGGTAGCAGTTCGCCCGCCTGGCCTCCTGCGGAGAAGACGCCTAGCACGGCCTCACGCGTCACCTTCTGCAAAGCGTCAATCTTGCCCTCGATATCAGCCTGGGTCCAACCCGGATTGCTGGCCGCGATTTCTGGGCGCAATTCGGCGGCGGGTCGCCCTATATCTTTGGTATATGTGGCAATATCTTCTTCGGAACGGCTGCGACCGATGGCGTGGGCCGGGTCTTCGAGGATCAAGCCTGCGAGATCGGGCACAGCCTGCTGCAATCCCACACCGGCTGCCAGCACAATAGCTGTGGCACCGCCCCAGGAGTGCCCCATCACGACGGGCCGTTCCAGTTTCAGCGCCGCTATAAACGCGAGCGCGTCATCGGCAGTCTGGCGCAAACTATAGGACCCACGCGCCGATTTTATACTATCGCCATGACCGCGCATATCCAGGGCGTAGACCCGGTAGCGGTCCGCCAGCGCCAGTCCCACGCGCACCCAGCTCTGGGCGGAACTGGTGATGCCGTGCAGCAATACTATAGGTGGCCGTTCGGTATGCTCGGCTCCCCATCTTAGATAATGGAAGCGACCGGCAGGTAAGTCGATCATTTGGGATTGAGCAGTGGTATCAATGTTATCGGTCATACACCTCTCCTTTACAGTGCTCTTTGAAGTCTTCAGCCTTTATTATGCCATACTATGCTCCCACTCCATCCCAGTTGGGTAGCAAAAAAGATGATATAGTAGAGGCAAAAGAGTGAGCATTTAAAGGAGCTTTTCTATGACCCCAACACCCATCACAGTGCGACCGGTCGCGAC
>JALYTQ010000287.1 GCA_030854195.1 Chloroflexota bacterium | reverse complement strand
GACGAGACCATGCCACGCCACAGAGATACGTTGATTGCTTCTTCCAGGACTCGATAGGCCAGGCTCAGCCCGCTCACGCGCCGATAGCCGCTGCTGGCGCGCACATCGGAGGGCGGACGGAAGTCGTTCATGCCAACGCGCAGAAGGGCCAGGAGACGCTCTTTATCGAGGGGATGAATTGCCTGTTGGCCCTCAAGTTGGCGCTCCACGCTACGCAAGCGCACCGGCTCCATATTGACGCCGCCGAACGCCAGGCGCACGCGTCGATACACTCCATCCTCGATCTCCACCACGGCGGCGGCGTTCAGCAGGGCGCTATCGGTAGGCGTGCGCGCTATCCGCGTGAACGAGGTACCACAGCTTGCGGCTGGACGCGGCACGAGCACCTCCAGGAGCAGTTCGCTGGGCCGTCGCTCTACGTGACAGGTGCCACAGGACAGGCGGCGCTCCTTCTTGCCCTTGAAGACGACGCCGGAGAGACCCAGGCCGGGATGCTCGGCGGTGCCCGCGCTCAGGTCCACCTGGGTCTTGGAGCCGGAGCGCACCACGGCCTCGGCCTCCAGCGCGACCAGCGCCGTCAGCAGGTCCGCCTGTGCGGCTGGTCCGCTCGCCACGGTTCCACCGATCGTCGCGCTGTTGCGGATCAGGCGCGACGACGCCGAAGCCTGGGCGGAGCGAGCCAGCAGGCCCGTCGCGAATTCCTTCAAGAGAGGCTCATCGGCCATGCTCTGTAGTGTCGTCGTCGCGCCTATATGCAAAAAGCGCGCATCCTCGGACACATAGGCCAGCTCAAGATCGCGCAGATCGACGACCGCCTGAATGCTATCATCTTGCAAACGCAGGAGGTGGGTGCCGCCCGCGAGTGGAACCGTTTTGGTGTCGAGCCGGGCTAACAGCAGAAGCGCATCGTCGATGCTTTCCGCCCAGTGATATTCAACGAGCCTCAATAGCATAGAAATTCCTTCAACCAGCCCCTTGCGGGTGAAAAGTGTCCCTCCGCTAAAGGGACGAGTGGACGCAGAGAGCATCACGAGGATGCGCTTTCATACATACTAACACATCCGCGCTCAAAAACCAGAAAAGATGAGACAATCTACCCATTGGCACTATTGCGCTCTTTTCTGGAGTTGCACCAGCGAGAAGGTGTCAACGTCGATCAGGCCCTGGTCCGTGAGCTTGAGCGCCGGAATGACCGAAAGTGACAGGAAGCTGAGCGTCATGCAGGGATGCTCCAGCGTACAGCCAAGCTCGGCGGCGGCAGCGTCGAGGGCGCGCAACTGCTGCACCAGTTCGGCGGCGGGCAGTTGCGAGACCAGCCCACCTAGCGGCAGCGGCACCACAGCGCGCACGACGCCATCAACGACGCAGGCGAAGCCGCCGCCCATCTCCTCAAGCAAACGGGCCGCGTGGAGAATGTCGCGATCGTTCGCGCCCGCGATGACGATGTTGTGCGCGTCGTGCGCAACGCTCGAAGCCAACGCGCCCCTCTTGAGTCCGAAGCCCTTGACCAATCCCAATCCAACCCTGCCGCTGGCGTGATGCCGCTCGATCACCGCCAGCTTGAGCAGGTCGCGCTCAGGGGCGGCGACGATCTCATCTCCGCGCAAGGGTGCCTCTTCGCGCAGGTGCCATGTGGTGATCTGGCCTGGCTCGATGCCCACGACCTCCACGAGTCCAGGTCTGCCAGGGATGCGCAGATCGGCCTCCGTAACCGTGCCTATATGAACGGTATCGGTGACGCCGGAAAAGGTCGTCGTCGCTGGCTCGCTCAGCAGATTGCCCGCGCGCGCTACCATGACGCCTTCTTTATAGACCGACTCGACCTGAAACGTGCGCAGATCGTCGAGCACCACCATATCCGCGACGCCGCCGGGCACCAGCGCGCCACGATCATGCAGGCGGAAATATTGCGCCGTATTATAGGAAGCAAGGCGTATGGCCTCTACCGGATCAAGTCCCAGCTCGATTGCGCGCCGCACCATCGAATCGATGTGCCCACGCGTCGTCAGGTCCTGTGGGTCGCGGTCGTCGGTCACGAAGAATACGCGTGGCGGGTGCAGCTCTTTGACCAGCGGCAGCAGCGCGTCAAGGTTACGAGCTGCCGAGCCTTCGCGGATCATCAGCCACATGCCCAGGCGGATGCGCTCGCGTGCCTCCTCCAGCGTCGTGCATTCGTGGTCCGACATCACGCCAGCCGCCGCGTAGGCCGCCAGATCGCGACCACGCAGGCCGGGCGCATGTCCATCGACGACCAGCCCGTGTGCGCGTGTCGCCATAATCTTCGCCAGCACCTGCTCGTCGCCATGCAGCACGCCGGGCATGTTCATCATCTCCGCCAGGCCCAACACGCGCTCGTCCTGCAGCAGCGGGAGCAGATCCTCGGCCATCAGTACGCGGTACGGACTCTCGAAGGACGATGCGGGCACACAGGATGAGAGCATGACATAAGCCGAGAGTGGCAGGTCGCGGCCCGCCTCCAGCACATAGCGAATACCTTCAAGGCCCAACACGTTCGCGAACTCGTGCGGGTCCAGCATCACCGCCGTTACGCCACGCGGCACGACGAGGCGGGCGAACTCGGAGAGCACCAGCATCGTGCTCTCGATATGCATATGTCCATCGATCAGGCCGGGTGCCAGCCAGCGCCCCTGCAGATCGCGCTCCTCGCCGCCATGATAGCCCTCACCGAGCGCGCTCACACCCACGATGCGGCCCCCGAAGACCGCGACATCGGCGGGATAACACTCCCCGCTACATACATTGACAAGGTTGGCATTGCGCAATACAAGATCCGCTGGCAGCTCTCCACGCGCCACCTGGATACGCCGTCTCAATTCGTCCATCAGGTACCTCTTTTACCCTCAAAGCAAGGCTTTATTTCTCTGCTGTTAATAGCTGATTTTAACATACTCGTCAAACATATCCAGCCTATCCGGGAACTGTCTCCATCACAGCCTCCGTAACGTATAATAGTGAGAAGAGATAGAATTCAAAAGCGTTTCTCAATGACCCGAGAGGATGACCACTATGCATAACCTTGGAATAGCACTCCTGAAGATCGTCGCGCTGGCTGGCGGAGCTGTCGCCGGTGCGCTTATATCGCGTTGGGTAGATGAAGCGTTGCAGGCACGCGCCGATGAGCGTCCTGATTACCATAAGGTGCGCTACGCTCAGGGGCTCACCCCCGTCGAGACGCCACCCACTGCGGAGGAGTACTAAGCAAAAAATAAAGGGAGAACGCACTCATGACACAGAAGATGACAGCCGCTGAGCGCGTACACGCAGCGGTGAAGGGTGAAGCTGTCGATCGCGTCCCGTTCTGCTTCTGGCATCATTTCAAGCCGGAGGGATCGGGCGAGCGCATGGCGGCCTATACGTTGGAGTTCTTTCAGCAGAAGTTCGACCTCGATATCATCAAGATCATGCCGGACCTGTCCTATCCCATGCCGAAAACGCCGTTTAGCGACCCCGCGCAGCTTCTGTCGCTGCCACGCCTGAGTATGAACACGCCCGCGTTCTCCGAGCAGATCGTGTGTATCCGCAAGTTGCGCGCTGAACTGGGCGCAGACTATCCCCTGCTGCTGACCTTGTTCAGTCCACTCACCTACCTGCGCTACTTCCTGGGCAAGGACAGGTACATCGAAACGGTGCGCAACGCGCCAGAGATCGCCGAGCGAGGCATGGAGGTCATCGCTGACAACCTGCGCGACCTGATGGGCGCAGCCATCGACGCGGGCGCGAGCGGCATCTTCTTCTCGTGCATGGGCGCGACCAACGCCCACCTCACACGCGACGAATACCTCTGCTTCGGTCGCCCTTCGGACCTCGCCGCCCTCGAAGGCGCTCAGAACGGCTGGCTCAACACTGTCCACGTCCACGCAGATCCCGACCAGGCAGGCGACCAGATCTACTTCGACCTTTTCAGCGACTATCCAGTCTCTGTCATCAGTTGGAGCGACCGCCTCACCGGTCCCAGTCTGAGCGAGGCTCTCACCATGACCAACAAGACCCTGATGGGCGGACTCGACGAGCGCGGCCCGCTCACCCACGGCAGCGAGGATGAGTTGCGCAACGAAATCCTCTCCGCCGTCTCCCAGACTCAGGCCCGTCGCCTCATCCTCGCCAACGGCTGCTCCATCCCCGACGACACGCCTGAGGAGTGGCTGCACAGCGCACGAAGGCTGGTGGACGATTTGAAATGATAATACGTACGCTGTCCACATCACGCGCTATGGGTAGCGTACGCTTGATAGCTGAACAATTTGGTGGTATCGGTATAATAGAAGTATGAGCAGTAATGAGGAAAATGCGATGAAAACGCTTGGGGTACGCGAACTGACGGAGCGGATCAACGAGATTTTGCGCATGGTTGAAGAGGACGGCGAAACGTTCGAGGTGACGAACCACGGCGAGGTCATAGCACGCCTCGTCCCCGTCATTCGTACTGCACATTCTTCGCCAGAACAGCAATCCGAAGAGGCATGGGCTGACCTGGACCGTCTGGTAGGTGAGATCAGCTCCCACCTTCCAGATCGGGTCGACTCTGTTGACATAATACGTGATGTGAGGCGAGATTCTCCGCTCTCCTACTCAGCATCACCAAAAATCGTGTAGTGCCAGCTCTTGCGCGGATCGCCGCTTAGCTCGATCATGACGTGCTTGATCTGGGTGTACTCTTCGAAGGAGTACATTGACATGTCTTTGCCGATGCCGCTCTCCTTGTAACCGCCGTGGGGCATTTCGGAGGTTAGCGGCAGGTGGTCGTTGATCCAGACGGTGCCGAATTGCAGCGTCTTGCTGGCACGCATGGCTTTGTAGATGTCACGCGTCCAGACCGAGGCGGCCAGACCGTAGACGACATCGTTGGCCTTCGCCAATACCTCTTCCTCGCCCTTGAAACGGCTGACGACGACGACGGGTCCGAAGACTTCGGATTGCACGATCTCGGCGTCGTTGCGGTCCTCGGCGATGACGGTTGGCTCGAAGAAGAAGCCCTTCTCGAAGCCTGCGATGGATGCACGCTTGCCTCCGGTGAGAATGTTGGCTCCAGCGCGCAGTGCTCGCTCGACGTAACCCTCGACGTTGTTGCGCTGCTTCTCGGAGATCAAGGGACCCATGTCGGTGCTCTCGCTGCTGGGATCGCCGACGCGGATCTGCTTGACTTTGCTGAGGAATGAGGCGAGGAATTCGTCGTAGATGCCGTCCTGAACATAGATGCGCGTGGCGGCGGTGCAATCCTGTCCGCAGTTGACGTAACCGCCGACAACGGCTCCGCTGGCACTGGCCTCAAGGTCGGCGTCGTCAAAGACGATGAAGGGTGCCTTGCCGCCGAGTTCAAGGTGGACGCGCTTAATGGTGTCGGTGGCGGCGCGCATGACGTATTTGCCGCTGCGCGTGCTGCCGGTGATCGAGACCATGTTGACATCCTTGTGGCTGACCAGGCTGGGCGCTACGTCGGGTCCGTCGGCGATGATGTTGAGCACGCCGTCGGGGATACCCGCTTCGAGGGCCAGTTCACCCAGTCTGAGCGCGGTGAGCGGCGTCTCGGGCGAGGGCTTGAAGATGACGGTATTGCCTGCGGCGAGCGCGGGTCCGAGCTTCCAGGCGGCCATCATGAAGGGATAGTTCCACGGCGCGACGGAGGCGACGACTCCGACCGGCTCGCGGCGTATGATGCTGGTGTGCCCTCCACTATATTCGCTGGCAGCCGAGCCGCCGAGGTGGCGCGCTGCTCCGGCAAAGAAGTGCAGGTTGTCGGCGGCGAAGGGGATGTCGCTATCGCGGGCCAGCTTGATCGGTTTGCCCGTGTCCCGCGATTCCATTTCCGCCAGTTCGCCGACGTGCTCTTCGACGAGGGTGGCGAGCTTCTCCAATATGGCGGCGCGGGCTCCGTGCGGCAGACCGGACCAGCGTCCGTCGTCGTAGGCGGCGCGGGCGGCGGCGACGGCGCTGTTCATGTCGTCCAGCGTGGTTTCGGGCACCTGGGCAATGGTCTCGCCGGTCGCGGGACTGATGTCGTCAATGGTCTTTCCAGTGCTGCTGCCAACTAGCTTCCCGTTAATGAGTAGTTTGTGTTCGGCCATGCTGCCTGCCCCTTTCGTTGGGTTAAAATAACGATTTACGTAATAATGCTGGCTTCGTATGTTGATTTATTTTACCACAGCTACCATCCATCGAGGGTAGGGACCGGCTTCAGCAAGTCCGCGATGTATCGATTTCCTCCCCTTTGCGCATGGTTTAACGCAGGGTAGGAGG
>JALYTQ010000286.1 GCA_030854195.1 Chloroflexota bacterium | reverse complement strand
CATCCCTACTGATGAGTTACTTTTTATTGATATTGCTGGGGCTTCTCAGGCAGGTTTGTTGCATAGTAGGAGGTATTGCGATGCTGACAGGATTAGATCACATTATCATTGGCGTTCACAATCTGGAACACGCGGCGCGTATTTTCAGCGAGAAGCTGGGGCTGACGGTAAGCGGCGGCGGGACGCATCCCAGCGGCGGAACGGCCAATCGCATTATCGTTATCGGCGATACGTACCTGGAACTGATCGCGGTGCGCGAACCCGCCGAGGCTCAACGGAGTATGCTCGCTCGCCTGGCACTGGGCGAGGGCTACCTCAATTTCGCGCTCGTTAGCGACGATATCGCCAGGGATAGCGAGGATATGCAGCGACGCGGTGTTAAGATCGTCGGACCCGACGCGGGCGCACTGACCAGTGCGGAAGGGCGTACGCGGCGCTGGTCGCGTACCAATGTAGAGCGACCGGACCTCGCTCAGCACTGCCCTTTCCTCATTCAGCACGATAGCCTGGGTGAAGAGCGCCGCGCCCGCCTCGCCGGTTGGCAGACGCCGCCCGAGCATCCGCTTGGCGCGACGGCGGTGCTGAGCACGACGATCGCCGTGGCGGATCTTGCTGAGGCTACCGAGCGGTTTCAGCATATCTACGGATTGCAGGCGTCGGACCCGTTCTCCGGCGAGGTCGACGCGTGGGACGCAACGCTGGTCGCCTTTCTGCTGCAAGGCGACTTACAGAGCTTTGAGCTCGCGACGCCGCTACCAACGTTCCTCGATCCCTCCGACGCTACCCAATACATGCCGGAACCAGGCGCGTTCGCGGCGTACTTGCAGCGCTTCGGCGAGGGTCTCTGCCGCATTACGCTCGCCGTCGATAGCATGGAGCGCGCGCGGGACTACCTGGACAAGCACAATGTCGTCTACACCTATCGCGAGGAGCGGCATCCAGCCCTATGGATTCACCCCGACGAGTCCTGTGGCGCGTCACTGGTCCTGCACGAGTTCACGCCCGAGATTCCGCCCAGCATGCCGCTCGACTACGAAGGCACTGATCTATAAAATACATGGGTAGCTAGGATTGCCGAATAATGAGGCGGATCTTACGCTTAAAGGTCTTCTCGAAGAGATCCGCCTTTTCATAAGCGTGCTCCAGCTCCACATCCAGATCGGCGAGGGGACGCGCCCAGAGCAGAAGCGTCCAGGTATGCTCATTGCATAAGCCTGGCTCGACGGCCAGGCGCAGGACGCGCCCGTCGTGATTGAAGTCGAGCGCGTCGGCGATGCGCAGAAGGGCTGCGAGGGACGAGACGCGCCTGCGCGCAGTGCGACCGAGCGCGACAAACTCCTTGTGCTCCCTGCTCGGCAGCGCGCGCCGATGGTAGCGCGCGATAAGAGCGATCTCGTAGCGCTCTTGATCGGTAAAATCGGGCAGCTTCGTCTCGTTAATCAGACGGAAGGAGTGCTTATGATGGCGGCGGCTCTCCACCATCATCCCCGTATTGTGCAGCAGGGCAGCCCGTTCAAGCAGGCGCTGCGCCCGCACATCCAGCGCGTGCAGCGGAAGCGTCGCCTCAAATAATTGCGTGGAGAGACGTGTTACCTGGCGCGCATGAGGCCAGTCCTCTACCTGCAAACCTCCGCTAAGATACAATTCCTCGCTCGTGGGCTCGGCGTAGTTCCACCAGCTCAGTTCCTCAAGCGAATTCTGGGTCGTCATCTGCAAGTCCCTCCTTCAGGCCACTTATTGCCTGCGAGCACTCGTAAGCACTGATCTGCATCCGCACCTTTATATTTATTTATGTTGCTCCAACACGACATATCTCAACAAATAACTGGCGCTTAAAAAAGAAGCCGCTTTATTGCTGGGCAGGGTCAGCCAGAGCATCAAGCAGTTCTTGACGGAAATCTCTCTTCTTTAGCCTGTTCCAGTGCCTGTTAAAGGCTCGATACTGACTGCCGCGACGCTTGTGCAGATCCTGCAGAAGAGCTTCCAGGCCATGCCGTTCATCGGCGGAAGGCGCGGCTGCTGGGTCCAACACATACGCGATCAGGGCAGGGTTGACCAGGAAATCCGCCTTCTTTTTAAGCTGGTGCGCGTGGGCCAACACATATTCATAGCCAGCGCCCCCATCCTGCGCTCCCAGGCAGAGCCGCAGCAGCGCGGTCATCACATCGCTATCGTGCAGAGAGCCCAGCTCCTCCTGTATCTGCTCGACCTCTTTCAAAAGAGGTGCCACCGACTCGGGCAATTCCTCGGCAAATATCTCAAGCGTATAGCGCAGACGCTTGGCCGCGATACGCATATTATGGAGTTCTCGTATATGATAGGGATTATCGACATACTGCTCCCAGCCGTAGAGCTCGTCGAGGCGCGTCCTTGCGATCAGGCTCGCATTCTCTCCTGTCGATGCATGAAGATCCAGGCCCATCACAGTTCTAGTCTTTGCCATGAGCATTCCCCCTTGCCCGCAGAGATACCATCTGCTGCGCGAGCGTCTCGTCGTCTAACTTACGCAAAAACGCCTCTAACTTCACCTGGTGCGCCTCGCGATAGGCGCTCAGGCGATCAATCAGCCACTGAATACCGGGCCGTGCCTTCTCCGCCTCCCGTTCAAGCCGCTGCTGCAAGCCCTCCACCATGACATCAGTATCGCGCGCCTCGCCCAGGATATCGGCGATCTCTTTGACGCGCCGATAGACGCGCCTGAACTGTTTGGCATCGCAGGCGGCCTCATAGGCATCCAATACGGCGCGCAGGCGGCGCGAGGCGACGCGCATCTTATGCACCGCCTCGATATCCTCGTGCTTGAGCACCTCCTCACGCCACTCCAACATCTTGTGCGTACGCTCCAACAGCAGACGATAGCCCGTCTGCGCGAAGCTACCTTCCTGCTCCTCGCTCATCTGACTCTCCTCAGCGGGCGCATCATCATCGTCAGCACCCCCTGCATTCTTTTTCACCTGCTGCAGCCACCTATCGCCGTAGCGCGCATAGGCCAGCAGCGCGCCTTCGCGGATACCATGCGTACTGACGCGGATCTCGCCCAGTTGCAGCCGCAGCATAAGGGCATGAATAATCAACGCCCCCGACGGTAAAATACTGGCACGTTTGAGCGGCTGATCGTAGTGCTCGCTGATCGTCCCGGCGTTCAGATCGCTCAGGAGCGCCTCGCAGCGTATAACCTGTTCATACGTCAGGCGCGTCTCCTGCTCATCTAGAGCGAGCGCCCGGCGCGCTAAAAGTAGTAACGAATTCGCGCTCCCTCCGGTAGCAATCAGAGCAGGCGGAATTTCTGGCAACGGCATACCCATGAAATAGGTGCTGAGAAAGGTACGCGCCACCTCCTGATCCTCCTGCGAGGGCGGGTCGGACTGCAAATAGCGATCGTGCAGCCATCCAGAGCCAACGGGGACCGAGGTATGCCAGGTGATACGCTTGCGATTGGCCAGGACCAGCTCCATGCTGCCGCCGCCGAGGTCCAGCACGCCGACCAGCGCGGGCGCGTGTGGCTCCTGGTAGAGCTCATAGGTCGCGCCGTAGAAGGTGAGCAGCGCCTCCACCGCGCCATCAATGATTAAGATATCCAGTCCCGTCTCGCGTTTGACATCGGCGAGAAACTGCTGACTATTGCGCGCCTTGCGGATCGCCTCCGTCGCCACCACTATAGGAGGGATATTGGTATAGCGAGCCGCCAGTTCTTTATAGTTGCTCAGGGTCGCAATCGCATCGTCACGCTTCTGTGCTGAGATCTCGCCGGTCGCCGTCACACTTTCGCCGATGCGCACCAGTTCCTGCTCATCGGCCAGGATAGCCAGATCATCGGGAGCACACCTGGCTACGACAATATGGATCGTATTGCTCCCGACATCAATCGCGGCGCGCACGGGCCCATCCTGCATGTGCATACAAAACTCCAGCTCTTCTATTGATAGAGCACTCCCTGTCCAGAAGCGCCTTGTGGTAGTCACACTTCGCGCAAAGGGCAGAGTATGGCCCTCAATGTATTCTATCGGGGTTGACACTCGTATTATATCACGCTCTGCGCCATGAAAAGGATGAGGGGATTTCTGCCAGGCGCGTAAATCAATCTCCCAAAAAGGCCACAAAAGGTATTGACAAGCTGCAGGAGATACAGTAATATAATGTCGTTCCCTGAGAGCCGAAGTGGTGAAATGGTAGACACGCAACGTTCAGGGCGTTGTGCCTTAATTGGCATGGGGGTTCGAGTCCCCCCTTCGGCATAAACCCTCCTCTGAAGCCCGCTGACGTCTTTTTCAAGCTCAAATTTCTGCAATTCTTCCGCTAACATTCGTCAATTTTCGCTGGAATTTTCGGGTGTAGCTACATCGTTGCTACATGGAGCAACACCTTTTTTTCTCTTATCTCTTCCTCATTTTCTATCCTCTTTACGTTGCACCACATCAGAGAGTATCATTTCAAACAGGAGATAATGATGACAAAAGAGATTACCTGGCCTAATGAACCTATTGATTGCGCGCACCACGATGCACATGAAACGAAGCAGGTCTGTATGCATCTGGCAGGCCATGATCCTGACATAAATTATCATCAATGGTTCACAGGAAAAGGTAAGGAGTCTATCCTGATCTGTGAACACTGTGCGACAAACATACACGCAGGGAAGCCTTCGCCTCCGTTGCTACACATTTGCGAGCGTTGCTACACGGAACTGGAAAAAGAGGGATACTGGGAAGGAATTGTTGGTCGGCCAGAAGTATTGGTACACCCTACTCCTCTCACCCTAACACAACACCACATCACCTTCCCGCTCACTACTCCCTTCTTAGATCTTCAGTCCATCAATACCAATGCAGAAAGTGTCTGGATCGCGTTGACTGGTGCTGGCGACCTAGTTCGTCTCAATCTCACTACACAGACAATTACCCATCTGGTGCATCTTCCCGATTCTCAACTGGATAGAACTCAACAGGTCTCCCTTCACCTGGCCCCAAATGCTGATTATGCAGCCATTGTGAATACGCACGGCCAATATGGCATCGTCGTGAACCTGAATACAGGAGCAATGCCCATGCCTCTAGAGCGCGATACTTCCCATATCAAGCACCCAGTGTTCCCTCTCGCCTTTTTTGAGTGCAATGATCGTCTGTTCCTGGTTCATGGCACTGAATGGAATCGCCTGGATATTTCTGATCCTGGCACGGGTGAACTTCTCAGCAAACGACCGACGCCGTTCTATCAGCGAGAGCACCCAAGACCAGAGCACTATCTCGACTACTTTCATGCTGGCGTGAGCGTCTCTCCTCATCAGGAGTGGATTGCTGACAATGGGTGGGTCTGGCATCCCGTTGGGATCGTCTCCACCTGGAATCTGCATCGCTGGCTGCAAGAAAATGTGTGGGAATCGGAAGATGGTTCCTCACATCATTCACTTTGCCAACGTGATTATTCCTGGGATGGGCCGTTGTGTTGGATTGATGGACAAACACTGGCCGTTTGGGGCTATGGAGAGGATGAGGAATGGCTCATCCCAGCAATACGGCTCTTTGATGTTCGTACAGGTAAGGAAACCAGCTGGTTTGCAGGACCTGAAAAAGGGGCATTGGTTTTCGATGAATATCTGTTTTCGCTCTCTCAAGAACATGGTGTATCGGCGTGGGATGTTTCGACTGGAGAACGTGTTGGAGCGTTTCCCGACTTTTGTCCAACACACTATCACCAAGGGGCCAAACAATTCTTGCGCGTTGATGTCCAGAATGGTACGACTCTCGTGGGCGCATTCACGTCATGGTACTGATCTTCTTAAAGGATCATGCGAACAAGAGGGGAGAAGGAGAAACGTTCTATCAAATGAGTCATACCATTCCACTATGCCAATACATACCACCGAGCAGACTTCTGCCCCATCCTTTTCGATCGTCCCCGTTCAACTAACATTTCCAGATCTCTGTGAGCTATTCGATCTGAGACGTCGGTAAGTCGCCGAATAACTCTATTGGAATTCATGTCTCCCTTCGACATAAGCACTCTTCTCAAGTCCACAGATATTCTTCATCATGCTTAAATCTTGCTATCTGGTTCGCTGAAATTCTCATTTTTCGCAGAAAACCTTATCCAACAAAAAGGATCATGAAATCAAGTCGAACCACTAGTGGGTCAACTGGCAATCAGGTAGCCCTTTTCTGGGCTTGTCAATGGACCCAGTTGAGGACAGGGAAGCTCCCATTGCGCTTTCTTGCATGGCAATGGCCTCACGGCAGGAGCGTGGAAGTGGTAGACTGAAGGGGAAAG
>JALYTQ010000051.1 GCA_030854195.1 Chloroflexota bacterium | reverse complement strand
AGCTTTCTTCGGTCGGCCACTCGCGAACGCGTTCCGAGGGTGCATCGCCATTCCGAACTTTCACTCTGCTTCGGATCGCTGTCGGTTGCTGCTCTCGTACTCTTTCGCTCAACATGGGTCAGTCTGCTGAACTGTTTTCTACTTGTCTGTTCTTAAGGATACCAGCCACGAGCGAGAATGTCAATTCGCTAACTATCTATTTCGGAATGTGTAGTATGACTATGCGTGCTCTATCTCGCGCTATCGTGCTGGCGATTTGATGTTCGTTTTTTCGCTCGGAAGCAATTGCAGATTGTTCAATACACTTTCTAGCAATATCTGATCATCGAGTTCTCTGGCAATGGAGAACGCGCCATGATAGCACTCTTTCGCCCTCTCTCCATCGCCTAGTTTCTCGTATGCCAGACCTGAATTGTTCAGAGCATTGCCTTCCAGCTGCCGCTCTCCCATCTCCCTGGCGATTTTGAGCGCCTCTTCGTAAAGCGTAACGGCGCGCTCGGTATTGCCCTGTTCGGCATATACCATCCCTAGATTGTTCAAGGTAGCACCCTCGCCTGATCGGTTATGCATAGCTTTCGCAATCTCCAGAGTCCTGCTGTAGAGTTTTGCGGCGAGTTCGAGGTTCCTCTGGGCGAAGTAGAAATTTCCCAATTCGCCATGAAAAAGGTATTCGGTCTGCATTGCGCTTTCATTTTGCATTTGCTCTATCTGTTGTTTGAGCGACTCAACCTGATCCATTATATATCCCTCTTTTTCTGGTTTGATATGTTATGAAAAAAGAAAAACATTGCAAGATAATAGCAATGCCAACCAGTATCCAGCCCGCTTCCATCGTCGGTATCGTTGTTATTAAGTTTATCCCATACCCAGAAATCAGGGCGGTCAATACACCGAGGGCGAATCAGGTTTCCTTTTGAAACCGCGCAACTAACCTGTTCGTGAAGTAGGGGAACATTGGAAAAAGATATAGGCATAAAAAATAGATTGAATGGAGTTAAAGATGGCTACAACGCTACAAAAAGTAAGCAATTATGTGAACGAGAATAAGCAGGTCTACCGCGATCCGCGCAACATCCTGACGCTTGTCCTATGGGGACTCGCTCTGGGCCTGCATGCTTTCTTGATTCCCAGACTGATAAGCGAGCTCTACCAGGATTTCAAGAACCGCAAATAAAAAGGACAGGAGCTGAACATCAGCCCCTGCCCTGTAGTAAGTGAGCTTAGTGGAGATGGATCGTGGCCTCGGTGCTCAGTCCGGGCACGAGGTCTTTGCCGCCGGTGCCGTCGATCGTGATGATAACGGGGACGCGCTGGCTGACTTTTGTGAAGTTGCCACTGGCATTGTCCTGGGTTGGCAGCAGCGAGAACGAGCTTGCCGCTGCCTGGACGATCTGCTGCACGTGACCGGTATACGTGGTATCGCTGTAGGCATCGACGTGAACATCGACATCCTGGCCGACCTTCACGTTATTGATCTGACTTTCATCGACATAAGCTGTGACCGTCAGCGCACTCAGGTCCGTCACCTGTACCAGCGTCAGACCGGGAGCAACCCCCTGTCCCTGCACAGCGGATGTTTGCACAATGGTTCCATTGATCGGACTGGTCAGATCGATCGCGCCCCCTTGAGTGCGCGTTCCATTGGCGGCGACTGTCGCCTGTGGAGTAACGGTCCCAATCGTCTGGCCCGCCGTAACTTTGTCTCCCTGCTTGACGCTCAGCGTAGTGAGCTGGCCGCTCGCGGGTGCGCTCACTGACACGATGTTGCCAGTGACCTGCGCATCATCGGTCGTGTAATACTGATAATTGTTGTAGACGTAGTAACCGACGCCTCCGATAATGGCGAGCAGGGCTACAGTGATCAAAATCGGTACAAGAATCATACGACGCATGATTTAATTTCCTTTCAATTCTCTAGTTCTCTGTTACTTCTGTTTGAGACGGAATATTGTGTACTAGACCGCCAACGCGGCCTCTGTGCGTGCGCGCTCTTCTTCTTCGCGTTCCTCACTACTCATTTCCCGAGGAGTAACGAGAGTCGCACGCCGTTGCTCACGGACGAAGAAGGTAGCGACGATGCTAATGATAACCAGGACCAGCGAGAAGCGGAAAGCGTCTTGCAGCGCTAACATATAGCTTTGGAGTTGCACGTACCGGATAATTACCTGCACGGCTGCTATGTGCGCGTTGACAATATCGGCTCCGCGTGTAACAAAGTATGCCTGGAGTTGCGCCAGGAAGTGCCCCAGCGGCGACCCGGCAGTGACCTGCTCGGAAAGGTGCGTATAGTGGACCGTCGTCTGGCTCTGCACGAGCGTTGCCAGGATCGCGATGCCCAGCGACTGAGAGATGAAGCGCACGACCGTATTGATGGAACTGGCCGATGCGAGGTCGCGCGGAGCGATCTCCGCCAGGGCTGCGACGAGGAGCGGCTGGAAGGCAAGGCCAAAGCCCAGTCCACGCAATATGAGCGCCCATTGCAGCACGCCGTAAGACGTGTTGAGCGTGAGCGATGTAAGCAGCCAGGTACTGATAGTTAACAGGATTAACCCTGGGATGACTACCATGCGCACACCGATCCGATCGACAAGACGACCACCGATCACCACGCCAACCATTGAAGCAAACGCTTGTGGCAGCAGCAGCAATCCGGCCTGGAAGGCGCTGAGCGCACGTAGATTTTGCAGGTAGAGCGGCATCAGGAACAGGCCACCGAACAGGCCGATGGCGACGAAGACGGAGGCGATATTGGCCGCTGTAAAGGACGCGTTGCGAAAGACGCGCAGGTCCAGCAGCGGCTGTCCCCCGCGATTGGCCGTGCGTAGCTCGACGATCACGAAGAGAACCAATGCGAGCAGTCCGCCGATGAGCAGACCGAGCACCTTGCCTGAGCCCCAGCCGTCAGTACTGGCATCCGAGAGCGCGTAGAGCACCGCGGCCAGTCCTCCTGCCGAGAGCACAAAGCCTGGCAGATCAAAGCTCATACGCACATCTACACGGAAGTCGCGCATGAGGAAAATCGCCATGAGCACGCCAATGATGCCGATCGGCACGTTGACAAAGAAGATCAATTGCCAGCTGGCAAAAGTGACGATATAGCCACCCAGCGTCGGACCAAGAGCCGGAGCCAATAGAATTGGAATGCCCAGTATACCGGAAGCGAGGCCGCGCTCGTGGGGTTGAAATTCGCGATAGAGCAAGGTGATCGAGAGTGGGAACAGAAACGCTCCGCCCAATCCTTGCAGTACGCGGAAGAATATGAGAACGGGTAAGCTCCACGAGAGGCCGCAAAGGAACGAGCCTATAGTGAAAGCCGTCAGCGAGAGTATATAGAAGCGCTTCGTCCCCAGGCGACCCGCGAAGAACGCCGTCAACGGCGTCGCGACACCTTGTGCGAGCGTATATACAGTTATTACCCATTGCACGCTATTAAGGTCCGCCCCGAATGCATTCTGCAGGCGCGGAATAGCAATGTTGACGATAGTGGAATCCAGGACAGTCATAAAAAGGCCAAAGATGATCACGATCATGATCACCCATTTATAGGCGAGTCCTCCACCTCGTTGTTCCACTGCTGGAACTTGCATGAGGTTACTCCTTTGATAGAGATTGAAAAGTAATCTTGACGAAAAGAACTGTACTGCTCATACTGCCATACAGACGTCCGTTTAAGGTAAAAGAGGTATACAGAAGCAATTTCAGCTCAGCAGGTAGCAAGCAAAAAGCATTATCTTAGTCTGTCTCAGCAAGTGTACGCGGCTTCCGACACTTCTGTATTATTTGCTGAAGCGCCTTGAGACCCTGGTGCAGAGCGTTTAAATCATCATCGCTCAACTCTTTCAGCATGATAGACATCTGTTCGCTGTTGACGCGAAAGCGATTGACAAGCTCCCATCCAGTCTCAGTCAGGTGCGCGACCGTGCGACGCCTGTCTTCTGTATCCTCAGTGCGCTGTGCTAACCCCGCTTTGACCAGCCGATCAACCAGATGGCCTGCCGTTGATTGGCCGATGCAGAGGCTCTGCGCCACCTGTCCAATGACCATTGGTCCCTCTTCAGCAAGCAAATGAAGCGTTCTCACTTGCGCCATCGAGATGTCGAGATGCGCTAAAAACGGCCAGGTATCCTCCTTGAGCGCGTGGATAAAAGTTTTTGTGATAGACATAGTGTCCTTCTCGCGCTCCTCACGTGTCATTGCCATATGACAATCTCCTTTCGTCATCGAAAATACTATAACATAATTACTACGAAGATGTCAATATATTTGAATGTATCATTTAAATTGATGATTTCGTTGCTATTGGATAGCGGGGTGTTGGTTGGAAGGAAAATAGTAAATAGCCATGTCATGCTAAAGACATGGCTATTTTTCCCTGTTTGCTGTGGGACTTTACGGGTAAGTAACATCAAGCGCCAACGTGAGGCAGCGCACGCCACCGCCCGCCTTGAGGAACTCGCTCACGGGTGAGACGCACACTTCGTAGCCCCATTTGCTCAGGATGCGGCCCATGCGTGGGGAGCAGGAGGGCATAATCACCGTTTTGCCGACGACGATTGCATTGGCGCTGAACGCGAGCGCCTCGCCCAGTTCAAGCACCAGCGGCTCCGGTATAAGCTGAAGGATATCGGCGGCGCTGTGCTGATCCCAGACGACGGGTGCGATTATCGCGTGCCGCTCGTCGAGCGGACAGAAGCTGATATCCAGGTGGTACAGGCGATCGTCGACCAGCTTGATGGAGTGATAAGCAACACCGAGCTGGCGCGCCAGGGCCGCGTGGGCCGCTAATTCGGTACGGAAGCCATAGCCAGCGACGAGTTGACCATTTACCATGAACGCGTCGCCGCAACCTTCGAAGTAGAGCGTCGGGTCGTTTGAGAACTCCGCCACTGTGAAATCGTGGGCGCGAAACCACGCGTTATTGTAGATGACCTCTGGCTGTCGCTCGGGGTACTTGAATTTGCTGGGAACGAACGTGCGGCCATTGACCAGGCCCGCGTTCGCCGTAAAGACGAGGTCGGGCAAGCCCTCCACAGGCTCCATCGTCTGCACCGTTCCGCCTGCGCGCTTGATGTTCGCGGCAAGCTCGCGCCACTGTTCGTAAGCCAGATCACGATCGGGAGCAATCTGCGTATGCATCCAGGGATTTATCTCGTAGAAGACGCCAAAGTAGTCAGGTGGGCACATCAGGTAGGTGCGGCCCCAGTCCAGCGCTCTGGCCTCGTGGGTGTTAGCGGTCGTATGCTCTGTATAATCCGAGTCTACCATCAGAAAAACTCCTCAAATCTATTCCATCTCGTGTAAAAAAATCTGCCTTATCAAACAGAACGGCCTGGGCGTGCTTTATAGCGTTCGCGCGGAGGTCTATACGGACTAAACGGCTGGTGATGAGCGCGGGTAACACTGTTAACACTGTTAGCATTGCTAGCACAAGCCGTCGTCCTCTGTCTGGTTAGAGTAGAGATAGAGCCAGTGCATCCAGGACGAGATGAGTTCGGCCAGCGTCCATTCGGCCTGCACTATCGTAGGGGTTGCCCGCTGCGCCGCGCAACTGATAGAGAGACCACGCGCACCATTTTCATCGGTACAATACCGTCCTGACCAGTAGAAGCGTACGGCACGCTCCTTGCGGGGAGCGTGCCCGTTGTGGGCTCGCGTCTTCTTGCCATGCCTGCCTGCGCGTCGTCGTTGCATGATGTCGCTGCTCTTTTCCACTAATTTATTCTTCGGAGCTTCTTAGTTGCTTACTTTTCCTTCTCTTAGTAGCATACCCCATGCCTGTATAGATCAATACCATAGCAGAGTTGCGCGCCTAGCCCGTGTTCCGCACACCTGCAGCGATGCCGTTTATCGTCAACAAGACAGCGTACGTCAGTTTGTCGCGCTCGCGCTCCTCGTCGCTGGCAGCCTGCATGTGCTCTTCGTCAAGGATCAGGGGACCGCCGAGGGCGCGCAGGCGACGCAGGAGCACGACCTGGAAGTAGCTTAACGGATCGACATAAGGGTTGCGGCGCTGGATCGACTGCTGCAGGACGGGGGCGTTGTCGAGCAATGTCTGACCTCCGACGATGCGCACGACAATATTGCGCGTGCGCTCGTACTCTTCCTGGATCTCCCACGAAATGCGCCCGCGCAGGGTGCTATCCTCGACGAGCTGGGCGTAGTGTTGTGCAATGTGCATATCGGCCTTGGAGAGGGTCATCTGTAGATTGTCGAGGAAGGCGCGCCAGAACGGCCAGTGGGTGTACAGGTCTCGCAACTGCTCAAGCCGGGCCGCGTCCTCCGCGATGTATTCTTCGAGCGCGCCCCCCACGCCGTACCAGCTTGGCAGCACATAGCGGCTCTGCATCCAGGAGAAGACCCAGGGAATCGCCCTCAACTCCTCGATAGCGCGTCCCTTTGTCCGGCGCGCCGGGCGCGAACCGATATTGAGCCAGCCCAGTTCCAGGATCGGCGTCGCCTGCTCGAAAAAGGTCAGAAAGGTTGGATCATTGTAGATCAATCCGCGATAGCGTTCATGCGCGCTGGCTGAGAGGCGGTTCATCAGCGCTATCCATTCCTTCGTTGGCGCGGGATGGATCTGCGACTCAAGGATATCCGCGTCGGGGATGCTCGCTTGCATCACGCCAGCGACGACCAGCTCCATGTTTCTGATCGCGATCTCGTGCTGTCCGTACTTGAACGAAAGCATCTCGCCCTGCTCCGTGATACGCAGCCGCCCGTTGACCGTTCCCGGCGGCTGGCCCAGAATCGCCTCGTAGATGGGACCGCCGCCGCGCCCGATCGCACCGCCGCGCCCGTGAAATATCGTAATGCCAATGCCGTGGCGGCGTCCAAGTTCTGCCAACCGTCCCTGAGCCTGGTAGAGTTCCCAGCTTGAGGTCAGGATGCCGCCATCTTTGCTGCTATCCGAGTAGCCAAGCATCACCTGTTGCTCGTATTTACTCCGGATGATATACGCGCGGTAGTAAGGATGCGTAAACGCCTGGCGCAAAATCTCGGTGCATTCGTGCAAGTCATGAATCGTCTCGAACAGCGGCACGATCGGCAGGTTGTCGATGCCCGCCTCCTTGCAGAAAAACTGCACTTCCAACAGATCGCTCAAGCTGCTGGTCATGCTGATAATGTAGCAGGTGATGGCCTTCTCGCCATATTCCGCCCGAGCCTGCTTGATAGCGTGAAAGGTATGTAAGACATGCCAGGTCTCCTCGCTCAGCTCCAGATCTGGCCGCGTCAGCAGGCGGGGATCGCCGAGCAGATTGTCCAGGATATAGAGGCGCGCCGTCTCGTCAATCTTCGTATAGTCTTCTTGAAAGAGACCGGTCACGCGCAGCAGTTCGGCGAGTGCCGCCGCGTGCCGTTCGCTGTGTTGGCGTACATCGAGGGCCACGAAGTAGAAGCCAAACACCTCCACCTGGCGTATCAGTTGCGCGAGGTGCCCGTGAGCGAGATCGTACTCGCCGTCCGCCAACAGGCTCGCGCGTATCAGCGCCAGGTCGTGTAGCAGTTCTTCCGCGTTCCGGTAGGCGACGGAGGGAGGTTGATCCGCGAAGGGTTGTGCCCTGAGCGTTGGAAATGGCGGATGGGCCTGGACCTGCGGAACCTGGGCGGTCACTTCCAGGCGCTTCCACATAAAAGAGAGCTTGCGTCGGTATGGTTCCAGCGCCGTTTGTGGACCCAGTTCATGGTTGTATTCTGCCATGCAAGCGGCATCCTCGGCGAGCGATTGTTGCAGCTCCTCAGTGATGCACGCGTAGTTGAGCGATTGCGAGAACTCCTGCGCGAGGGATTGAATAGAGGCGCGATAATGCTCAATCACGCTGCCGCGCTGCATGCGAAGCGCATTAAGCATCGTCTCAGGACCGACGAACGGATTGCCATCCTGGTCGCCGCCGATCCAGGAGCCCAGGCGCAGAAAGGGCGGCACCTGAACGGAAGGGTACGCCTCGTGCAGCAGCTCTTCAAGTTCGGAGTAGAGATCGGGCACGGCGGCATAGAGAATCTCATCGAGGTAGTAGATGCCCATCTTGATCTCGTCAAGCGGATGGGGGCGCGTGTGCCGCACGGCATCGGTGCGCCAGAGGAGATCGATCGTTCCTTCTAAATCTTGTTGCCAGTGCAGGCGTTGCCGTGGTGTCATCCTGTCCTGCTGCTGGTCGTAGTGCTCCAACAGATCGGCGACGCGGCGTGTCTTCGTGATAAGGCTACGGCGCGTCGCCTCCGTAGGATGCGCCGTAAAGACCAGCTCAATCGAGATCCGTTGAAACAGCTTCGAGAGCGTGCTGGCGCTCAGCTCGTTCTGCTGGAAGAAGCGGATCAGGGCTGCCAGAGATCCCCGTTGGGGTCGCTCTTCCGCGTTGGCCTCGTGAGCGCGGCGGCGGCGAATGCGATGGTACTGTTCGGCAGTATTGACGAGATGGAAGTAGACGGTAAACGCGCGGATCGCATCAATTGCTGTGTCCAGGGTGCAGTTATCGACAATCTGCGCAATCTCCCTATCAAGTTGCACAATTTCAACCTGCAATTGCGCCGCCTCCAGCGGTGTAGCGGTAAGGAGGCGGCGATCGCATTCACGCAAGCGGCGGCAAAGTTTGCGCAACTGCTCCACGGTATCAAAAACGGCGTGTCCTCGATGATGCTGGATGGCCTGTCCCAGTGCATTGCCCAGTGTGCGGATATCCTGGCGCAGGGGAGCATCTTTCTCGTGGCGGGCATCGTATTGTGGCATTCATCAGTCCTTGTTGTAGGTTAGACGGTTTCGGGCGACCGTAGCATAGTCGGTGTTCTGGCGCGCCAGAGAGCCTCTTCTGTCACAATTCTATCACATCCCTTATCATCGAGAGTAAGCAGAAGAAAGTGACAGGCGAGCGAAGGTAATATGCACAAAAAAGGTGAATGTTTTGTTTGAGAAGAGGTATATATCTCTTTGAGAAAAGTAGCAGGGCATGGAAATGTGCGCTTCCTCCACATGCTTTGTGCAATGTGCACAAAATAAGAATAGAAGTGTTCTTATAAATTGTCTCTTCTTTTGTGAGGGAGATGCTTTTATACTTGCTGAAGAAGAGAAAGCATGAGCTGCGCGAAGCCGCGCCTCTCCCTCAAAGCTTTAGCTGTGCAAGCTACCTGCGTGGTAAAGATGCCATGATGTTGTGCATGTTGTAAAACAATAAAAGGGAGAACTGCATGGCAGCTCAACCAACCAGAGATTCTGGTATGATTCCAACACTCGGCCTGACGGGTGTCACCATCAATGCCATGGCGCTCATCGCGCCGGGCGCTTTCCTCTGGACCACGTATCAATTACAAGCCGTCCCCTCCTCTGCTATGAATATGTGGGCCTCCGTATTTGTAGCGACAGCCATTGCCATGCTCACCGCGATCGCCTATGCCTCGCTTGCCAAACGCTATCCAGAAGCGGGCGCGGGCAGTTCGTACTTCTTTGCTGAAGCGGCGGTCTTGCAGCAAGAAGAGCATCGTCACTTCCGCTTTGCGCGTCTCAGCAAATTTATCGTCGGTTGGGCCTCGCACCTGTATTATTGGGTCTACCCAGGTGTGATGGTTGCCTTCATGGGCCTTGTCATTACGTATATCATCCAGACCTTCATACCCAGCTTTGGTGCGCCCTGGCAGGAGGTTCTCGTCTGTGTCGTGTTTGCCGCTATTGTAGGTGCGATCGCCTATATCGGCGTCTCCGGCGCGACCGTAGCAAACATCGTCATCAACATTATCCAGATCCTGGCGTTGCTGAGCTTCTCAATTCTGGCTATTGTCTACCGTGTACAGCATCCTGAGGTTCATTACCTGCACCCGAGCATTTTCAGCGTTATCACACCACACGACCTGGGCGGACTCATCTTCCAGTCCACGATCGCGATCCTGCTCGTCGTCGGTTTCGAGTCTGCAACGGCCCTGGCGGCTGAAGCGAAAAATCCTCAAAGAGATATTCCGCGTGGCGTGCTGCTCTCTCTGGTCATCCAGGCGGTCATCTTCTACTTCTTTGAGTACTTCGCGGCGAACTACTTTATCAATACTGGTTATACCAGCGGCAGCGGGAGTAGCGCGGTCTCTGGCTTCGGCGCTGCGGCAACTTCCGGTGCGCCAATCGGTGACATGGCGAAGATTATCGGCGATAAGCTTCTGGGCGGCAACGGCCTGGCATTCGCGATCATCCTGGCAGTCAGCGTAGTGATTGCGCTTATTGGTACCTCGCTCTCCTGCCTGAACACAGGTGTGCGCGTGACCTATGCCATGGGGAAAGACACGGAACTTCCCACGGTCTTCGGTTTCCTGCATGGTCGCTACCGCACACCGCACATCGGTGTTATCGTGCTGACAGCGCTCTCGGCTATCATCGGCTCGTATGGCGTACTCAACGTCAACAACCTGACGCAGGTAACGCTCGTCTCGAATATCGGGACGTTCCTGCTGTACGGCATGACCTGCATCATCTGCGTCATCGCTTTCGCGGGCGTGGTGGGACGCAGCGTCTTCTCTACGGTCATCGCGCCCGTACTGGGAGCGGTGCTGAACATCGGCATGCTGATTGGTGTCATCTTCTATGCGATCACGGCAGGCGGCTCTTCGCAGATCAATACGATTGTCGCTGGTGTCTTTAGTATCGCCTGGCTGATCATCGGCTTCGGCTATCTGTACATTCGTAAACTGGTCGCTGGCATACCCATCTTACATTCGGAGGATCACAAGGAGAGAATCAACACACCCGTCGATGCTATTGCAACCGAATAGCCCGTAGCGAGGGACTACTTATTGATCGTAGTCGATAAATGGGTATCTCTCGCTGAGCATCCTCACAGGAGCCGCGAGGCTTCTGTGGGGATGCTACGCCTTTTTGGCTGGTGTTTCGGCTTCTGGTATGCTATACTAATTTCAGTATCCTATAAGCGGATCGAGAAAGCATAGGAGCTCCAGCCGCTGCTAGCGGGGAAAGTATACCCATGAAGCTTGCAACGTCAAGTGAAAATGCACCAGGGGTACGGTGGCAGAACGTCCTCCTATACGGGGAGAACACCAGAAAGGAGAGACGGCGCTTCCTCTTGTTAAAGGTTTCGCCGCAGAGCTCTGATGTCGATAGCGTACACGCCGGGCACACAGGTAGACCACTACGAGATTGTCCGCATGCTGGGACGCGGCGGCATGAATCGCGTCTACCTGGCGAATGATCTACAGAACCAGCAAAATATCGTGCTGAAGTTTCCCAACGACGACCTGATCGGTAACGTTGCTGTGTTCGAACGCTATAAACGCGAAGCTGAGATCGGCAACCGCCTCAATCATCCCCACATCCAGCATCTCCTCAATATGGGCGAGCAACGCCGCGAACACTATCTAGTGATGGAATATATTGATGGTCGCACGCTACGCGCTGTGATGGATGAATACGCGCCCGGACCTATGCCTGTTCAGGAGGTGCTGCGCATCATTACCCAGGTCTGTGACGCGCTGCTGTATTCGCATGAACATGGCGTCTATCATCGCGACATTAAGCCTGAAAACGTGATGATTCAGGAGGATGGAAACGTCAAAATTATTGACTTCGGCGTAGCCCTGCTCGAAGGCGCGCGCCGCGTGACCTGGCGCGGCCTCTCCAGCACCGTCGGCACACCGGACTATATGTCCCCCGAGCAACTGAAGGGCGAGCGCGGCACCGCCGGTTCGGATATCTATGCTGTGGGCGCGATGATGTATGAGATGCTTTGCGGTCATCCACCCTTTGAAGGCGAGAACGTCTTCGCCGTGATGAATCTCCACGTCTCGCAGGACCCGCCCTCGATCCTTGAGTGCAACCCACACCTGTCTCCATCCCTGGCGACGGTGGTCATGCGCGCGATTCGCCGTGATCCCGAGAAGCGCTATAAGTCGATGCAGGAGGTGCTGCACGATATCAACAATCTTGAAGAGGTGAAGCCCGTTCCCTACCAGCCCGATAATCCGACGCTGAACCGCAGTGGACGCACTGCCATCATTGTGACCCTCGTTATAATTGCAATTTGTCTCGTTATAATCGCAATTGGCTTTATTGCACAATTTGCGCATCACGCGGTTCATTAGACAAAGCGGTACGAACGCGGAAACGGGAGATTGCACTACTACGCCACTACTACTATAGGCATTTTGTACATACTCAGAGCTTGTTTAGTTGCCTCCTGGTATGCTATACTCTGCTCACAGGTAATGTCGCCACTCCAAAAACAAGAGCTATGTCGCTCTTTACCCAGCGCTGCCTCAACCATTTGTAAACCAGTTTGCGCTTGCTGTCCACTATGGCCTACCATACCGTGAGTGTCCTATACAACTAAAGAAAGAATGACTCCAACGACCGCTGTTTGATCGTTGGAACCCGGCCCCAACGAAGGTGCCTCTAGCATTGAGCAAATAGTCTTTTTTGGGAGAGCAATGCATGAAGCACTCTTTTGATGCTACCAACTCTTTCGACCCCCGGTTTCCTCTCTACGATCCGCGCTGGGAACACGATGCCTGCGGGACGGGTTTCCTGGCTCATATCGGTGGGGAGCGCAGCCACCTGATCGTGCAAACTGCCCTCGAAGCCCTTGCCCGCCTGACCCATCGCGGCGCGCAAGATGCCGATGCTGAGACCTACGATGGTGCTGGTATTATGACCCAGCTCCCCAGGGAATTGCTCTGCGAGGAACTGGATGCGCGTCAAGCAGGCCATGTGGACGATCCCGCCGATCTTGCTGTCGGTATGTTCTTTTTGCCTTCGCGGGAGCGCTCACCCGACGCTTACGAAGAATGCCGTCGTCTCATCGAGCAGTCGCTCACTGACGCTGGCCTCGTGTTTCTGGGATGGCGCAATCCGCCGGTTGATTACACGGTTCTCGGCGCGAAGGCCAGGGCGATTGCGCCTACTATTGCGCAGGTATTGCTGGCACGACCTGCTCAGCTGGCATCCGAGCACTACGCCAGAATGCTCTACTACGCCCGTCGCCTGCTTGAGGGACGCCTGCGCGCCGCCCGGCTTGATGAGTGCTATATCGTTTCGCTCTCGCATACGACGCTCATTTATAAGGGCTTACTGCCACCTTCTGATCTGGCCCGTTTCTATCTGGACCTCGCGGACCCTCGCTATACCAGCGCGCTGGCCGTGTTCCATCAGCGTTACAGTACCAATACCTTCCCATCGTGGCCGCTGGCCCAGCCGGTACGTATGCTTGCTCATAATGGCGAGATCAATACTGTGCGGGGGAATCGCAAATGGATGCAGGCACGTGAAGGCGCGCTTGAGTCGCCGTTATGGGAGGAGAAGATCAAGGATCTTTTCCCGGTTGTGCAGCCCTCTGGTAGCGATTCCGCTCAGCTCGACAACGCCCTGGAACTGCTCTACTATTCCGGTCGCGATCTGCTACATAGCATGCAGATGCTGGTTCCTCCCGCCTGGGAACAGAATCCCGAGCTGGACGATGCACAGCGCGCGTGGTGCGAGTATCATGCGGGCATTACCGAGCCCTGGGATGGCCCTGCCGCCCTGGTGTTCAGCGATGGTCGTATCGTTGGTGCCGCCCTGGATCGCAATGGCCTGCGCCCGTCGCGCTATACGCTGACGACGCAGGGCTTGCTGATCGTTGCCTCTGAGGCCGGTGTCATTGAGTGCGAACCGCAGGATATCGTCGAAAAGGGTCGCCTCGGACCCGGTGAGATGATCGCGGTCGATGTAGAAGCGCATGTGTTCTTGCATAACCAGGAGATCAAGTCTCGCCTGGCTCAGCAGCAGCCCTATCGCCAGTGGTTGGAAGAGCAGCTTACGTTCCTCTCTGAGCTTCCAACTGTAGCACAGGCCGCGCCGGATGCCGATGCCGTCGCCCTCTTCGCGCGCCAGCAGCTCTTTGGCTACACGCATGAAGATGTGGAGATGGTGCTGCGCCCCATCCTGACCGATAATAAGGAACCGACCTGGAGCATGGGCGATGATGCGCCCCTGGCGGCGCTCTCGGTGATGCCGCGTGCTTTCTCCGACTACTTTCGCCAACGTTTCGCGCAGGTCACCAATCCACCGATCGATCCCTTGCGCGAACGTATAGTGATGTCGCTCGATTGTTATCTCGGACGCCGCCCCAGTATGCTGACGGAGACGCCGCAACACGCGCAGCTCCTACGCCTGTCAACGCCGCTCCTTACCGAAGCGCAATTGGAGACGCTGCGCAACCTCAACGACGCGCAGTTTCGTTCCCTCACACTGGCGACGACATTCTCTATCGCCGACGGGGCCGCTTCCCTCGAAGTGGCGCTCGATCGCCTTGAGCAAGAGGCCGTCGACGCGATCAAGGCGGGCTTTACGCTGCTGATCCTGAGCGACCGGACCGCGACGCTCGATCAGGCACCGATTCCTATGGCGATCGCGGTTGGGGCTATCCATCAAGGTCTTGTACGGCGCGGCATGCGCACGCATGCCTCGCTCATCTGTGAGACGGGAACCGTCTGCGACATCCACCAGATTGCCGTCGTGCTTGGTTACGGCGCAGAAGCCGTGGTGCCTACCCTGGCATTGACGAGCGTGCGTGCCCTGGCTGGCGAGCGCCGCCTGGAAGATCTGACGCAGGAGCAGGCGGTTGAACGTTACTTCCACTCCGTCGAGGAAGGGCTACGCAAGATTATGGCGCGCATGGGTATCTCGACCCTGCACAATATCATCGGCGCAGGCCAATTTGAGATCATTGGCCTGGCCCCACAGTTTGTCGCGCGCTGTTTCGCGGGCTCTGCCAATCAGACGGGCGGTGTGACGTTTGTCCATATCGCTGAGCGCATTATTCAGCATTGCGCGGAGCTTCAGAAGAGCCAGGAGACAGCTGATGCGAACACGGCGAAGCGCCGCAAGCTGAATGATGTTGGCCGCTATCGTTTCCGCCGCGACGCCGAGTACCACGCCTACAATCCTTTTCTCGTGCGCGCCTTGCAGAAGGCCGCGCAGAGTGGTAGTCGCGAGGATTATCAGCAATTCTCGTCGATGGTCCATAAGCGGCCCGCCACGGCGCTGCGCGATCTGCTCTCGTTCACAGCCACCGCGCCTATCCCTTTGGAGCAGGTGGAAGCGATGGAGTCGATCCGGGCACGCTTCGTCATCTCGGCGATGTCGGTTGGAGCACTCAGCCCCGAGACGCACCGCACGATAGCGGCTGCGATGAACAGCATCGGCTGCCGCAACAATACCGGCGAGGGCGGCGAGGACCCCAACTGGTATCACGAGACGCTCGAAGGCTATCCTGTGAGCAGCAAGATCAAGCAGGTCGCATCGGCGCGCTTCGGCGTGACGACCGAATACCTGGTACGGGCAGAAGAGATAGAGATCAAAATGGCCCAGGGTTCCAAACCAGGCGAGGGTGGACAACTCCCTCCGAGCAAGGTTTCGCCGTTTATTGCGCGCCTGCGCCATACGGCACCCGGCGTCTCGCTGATCTCGCCGCCACCGCACCACGACATCTATAGCATTGAGGACATCGCGCAGTTGATCTACGATCTGCACCAGGTCAACCCGAAGGCGCGTGTCGGCGTCAAGCTGGTCTCGTCCACCGGCGTCGGTACGATAGCTGCTGGTGTTGCCAAGGCGCACGCTGACTACGTCTTAATCAGTGGTCACGACGGCGGCACCGGGGCGTCTCCCCTCCAGTCCATCAAGCACGCGGGTATGCCGTGGGAGCGTGGCCTGGCCGAGGCGCAGCAGGTGCTGGTGCGCAACGGACTGCGCAAGCGCGTGCGCGTGCGCGTCGACGGTGGCCTCAAGACGGGGCGCGATGTGATTATCGGTGCCATGCTGGGGGCCGAGGAGTTCGGCTTTGGGACAGCGGCCCTCGTCGCGCTCGGCTGCGATATGGCGCGTCAGTGTCATCTCAATACCTGTCCAACGGGCATTGCGACGCAGCGCGAGGATCTGCGCGCCAAGTTTACAGGCAGGCCGCAGTTACTCGTCAACTTCCTGACGCTCCTCGCCGAAGAGGTACGCGAGATTATGGCAAGTCTGGGTATTGCGCGCTTTGAAGACCTCGTGGGACGCGCCGACCTGCTCCAATGCACTAATGCATCCGAACTGGATATCGCTGGTCTGCTTACTCCACAGCCGGTGATCTCATCGCCGGATGCCCATAGAACGGTCCCATCTTCCGCCGTTGCCGATCTCTTGCTGCTCGAAGCTGAGGAGGCGCTGGCCGGAGAACGGAGCGTCATCACGCAGCACAGTATTCGCAACGATGATCGTACCGTTGGTGCCAGCCTCGCCGGTGAAATAGCGCGCCGCTATGGGAATACAGGGTTGCCGGGTGTGAGCATCACCTGTACCTTCCAGGGATCGGCGGGGCAGAGCTTTGGTGCCTTCAACGTGCCCGGCATGCGCCTGATCCTTAATGGCGAAGCCAACGACTACGTCGGCAAGAGCATGACTGGCGGTCAGATTATCATCGCTCCTCCTGTGGAATCGTTCTTCGCCTCGCAAGACAATACCATTGTCGGCAACACCGTTCTCTACGGTGCCACCGGTGGTCAGTTCTTCGCCGCCGGGCGGGCGGGTGAGCGCTTCGCTGTGCGTAACAGTGGTGCTTTGGCCGTTGTCGAAGGTGTCGGGGCGCATGGCTGCGAATACATGACTGGCGGCATGGTTGTTGTCCTGGGCGAGACCGGCTACAACTTTGGCGCGGGCATGTCTGCCGGTGTGGCCTATGTGCTGGATACCGACGAGGATCTCTTCCCGCTCCGCTGCAATACTGAGTTGGTCGGCATACAGCGCATCGAAGATGAGCGCGAGATGGAGGCTCTACGCACAGTCATCGAATGGCACGCGCGCAAGACACGCAGTCACCACGCCGAGCATATTCTGGACCACTGGGAGACCGAAAAGCACCGCTTCTGGTGCGTCCTCCCACGCGGCACCAGCACTTCGGCCTGCGACTTCGTCGATACCGGCGAGTACGATGCCCAACTCATGCGCGCCTCGCACTAAAGGCAGGCGCAAAATTCGTTGTGAGCGAAGGACAAAGTCGTCTTTCTCTCACAACTTCTCATTTACAAGCCTTTTGCAAAGGGCAACTTCAGCAACTTACGAACTTCAGCTTCGTTGGATGCAACAAGCAACTGATCAATCATCTGATCCAACTCATCCACCTCAACAATTGCAGCAAATTGCTGCTGCGCTAGATCTGCCAACGAAGGAAAACGCTTTTTGACAAATTTGAGCGCGGATCTCTGCAAGCCCTGTAATTGCCCTTTCTCCATCCCTTTTTCAACCCGTTCCTGAACATCAGGATTATCATCAAGAAACCAATCATAGGCCATGTGCATGCGTAGTTCCTCCTCTACAAGCTTTTTGTCCTGCTCCGTCATCGCTTTCGACCTTTGCATGATCCGCCTAAAGCGAATCAGGTGATGCCCAAATTGCTGATGTGTGTAATACTCTTTCATCTCGCCAAGCGCCTGGATGAGCATGGGCGCATTGGCTCCTTGCATCGCGGGCAGCAATGTGTATAAACACACCGCGCGCTCGTCTACAAATCTCTGTGCCTCTAGCTCCCACAACGCCAGGACGCGGTAGTGCAAGCTGAGAAGCACTTCGTCGCCGCTCTTCTCTTCGAATGGCGGCCTCGGGATCGTTGTCTTGAACGGATACATGATAACGGTAATGACGGGTTTCTTGTGTTTCGCAAACAGTCCAATATGATATTGGAGCACCCGTATATCTATTTCGCTATCCGCACTGGTTTGTAACTCCATGTTCAGAATATGCGGCGTCCCGTTCTTACGTATATTGTACACCAGATCCGCCTTCAGAATCGTGCGATCGATCTCAATATTTTTGTCATCGATGACTTCGGTCCCAGGGACGAGCCTGGGGACGATCTCCCCCGCTTCCTTGCCAAACAATGCTTTTAGTGTATTGTCAAATTCCTGCTTTTTGTTTCGCTGCATATGCCTCCCGACCTCCTGAACGCATTTTCCATATTATAGCATATATCTTAAACATCGAAAAGCCATATATGACTTTTAGGGTATTTAATTTACATAAAGTATAATCCTGGAATGCGGGTGAGGAAGACAGTGCAACCTCGCTCGCTGTGATAGTCTAGCGCGGCGCAATTGAGCGCTGTGACTGCTGCATATGGTGTGCGGTTAACGCGTGAGGGTCTACATCGTGCCCATGTGGATCGGTATGAATAATCACCTCGGACACACCATTAATATTGTGGAAGAGGCGGTGACGGACCTCCTCGGCGATAGCGTGGGCCTTCTCCAGCGTCATCTGTGCGTCGACCTCGATGTTCATCACGATCTGCAGTGTATGCCCAACCCAGCGAGCGCGTACGTCATTGACGTGCTCAACACCCGGTACGGCGCTGGTGATGTCAATGATATTGGGCACCATGCGCGAGTCTACCGCGTCTAGGAGCCGCTGCAGGACGCTCTTGCTGGTCGAGTAAACGACGGTGATGATGACTACGGTGATGACCAGTCCGGCGATGGGGTCGGCGATTGGAAAGCCCAGGCGCGCACCTATCAGGCCGATAAAGGCGGCGAGCGAGGTGAAACCATCGATGCGCGAGTGCTGTCCATCGGCGATCAAGGGCACGCTATTGATGCGCCTGCCCACGGTTATCTTATATTGCGCGAGTGCCTCATTGCCCACGACACCGACCAGGGCGGCGGCCATGCTGAGGTAGAGCTGCGTGGGAACGCTGCCGCTGGTCAACTTCTGGATGGATTCGATTGCACCGGCGACTGCGCTGCCTATAATGACCAGTACGATAAATATGCCAGCCAGGTCTTCGGAGCGATAATAGCCGTAGGTATAGCGCTGGTTGGCTGCTCGTTGGGAGAGGACGAAGGCGATCCACAACGCGACGGTCGTGAGGACATCCCCCGCGTTGTGTAGCGCGTCGGCATAGAGTCCCGCGCTCCCACCGATAATGGCGATCGCGAACTGGATGATGGAGACAAGCAACATACCGAGCGTGGAGATCTGCACGGCCCGCAAGCCAGCTTTATTGCCATACAGGTCGGCATCAACCTTCCCATGCTCATGTCCGTGCCCGCCGTGCCCGCCGTGCTCATGACCGTGAGAGGCAGCGTCGTGATCATCATGAGCGTGGTGGTCCTCGTGAGCGTGATCGTGATCGTTCTCATGATGATCATCGTGGTTGTGCATATTACCCTCCTTATGGAGAATAGGATATTTTGTGAATTTACGGGTTATTCTCTTCGCCCGCGACGATGCCCGCAGCACTCTTCCATGATATCATTTCTGGTCCTCTGGCCTCATCTTTGAAGTGGTAATCGTGCTTGCGTATCATTTCGCCCAGTTGCGCGTCCAGACGTTGTAGACAACCCAGCTGCGCCTGACGCAGCAGTGGAAGCCAGTCGCCGGGCGTGTCGGACATCTTGAGTTCGCTGCTAAGGCGGAAATGCTCCAGGCAGAGTCCGCCGGAGGCCGCGAATTGGCGGTAAAAATCTGCGTCGAGCAGGACTTTACGCAAGGTGTTGATCTGGCGGATCTCGGCCTGCTCCTTCTGATAGCAGGCTGGGCATGGCTCGCGTTTGTTGGAGGGAGTGCCAGTATCGAAGATGCGCCGGAACAGGCCGCTGGACGCCGTTGGAGCCTCTGTGCCGCTCTGGAGCTGTTCGCTGGTGTCGGTGATGATGTCGCGGTAGGCCTGGGCAAGTTGCAAAGTCGCGCCCATATGTGCCAGCTGCCAGGTGTGCGCGTGGCAGAAGCCCAGCGAGCGGCGCAGCATCTGGCGCACCTCGACATCAGTAAAGAGCTCGTACTTCCAGGCGTCCAGGTAGCGGTTAGCGCTTTCCTGGGCCAGGCGGCAGATCGGGCAACCCTCTTGCGTACATGCGTATAATAATGTCTGGTACTCGCGTGTTTTCTGCATAGCTACAACCTTTGCGTTGCTTATTCGTCTATTTGTTAGACAATACCTTGTTTTTTGAAAAATTTCCAGTGCATCTCCTAGCGATGCGTTCAGAGGCTCTGGTTTACGCATATACATGAACTCTTTTACTGATTATTACACTGTTCTGGGGGTCGCTGCGGATGCACCGCCCGAGGCGATTAAGGCTGCGTTCAAGAAATTGGCGCTGCAATATCATCCCGACCTGTACAAGGGGGAAGATGCTCATGAGCGTATGCGCGTCTTGCTGCTTGCCTATCAGACGCTGAACGATCCCGTTGCGCGCAGGCAGTACGATGCCCAGCGCCTGGAACATACCCATGATGGGCGCAGCTATCGCTCAGGCTCGTCGCATGGTGTAGCGCCGCGCCGGGCTCGTTCCGATCCCTCTCCGAAGGCGCGCCGTGATCGTCAGCGCCACTACGACTTTCCCGATTTTCAGGAGGGACGCGCCGTCCATCTCGATCTGATCGATTTCGCCTATACACTTCCCCCCGAGGAGGCCCATACGCTGCAACACGATGGGTTGCAGCGTGGCGTCGCGCCCGAAGATGAGGCGCGTAACCTCTATTGCCATCGCTGCCATCAACGTTGGCGCTCGGCGACAGGAAACGAGCGCTTCTGCCCTCACTGCAAGTCTAACGATTGGAGTGAATATCTACTCCTGCGCTGCCAGCACTGTAGCGCCGTTTTCGAGAGTGAGCAGATCCGCTACGAGGTGGCCTCTATCAATTATGGCAAGGGCCATACAATGGATGATGCTGGCCTGTGCCCGCCTTACGAGCTCTTTCCCCTCTGCCCCTACTGCGGAACGGCTCGCTGGTGTCCCGCCGAGGATCGACGCGTACACGAGTTGCGCGTTCGTGCCGGACGGCGCGCTGCGGCGATACGCGCCGTCTGGATCAGTGTCGTGGTCGTGCTGGTGGTGGCTGTCGGCTTTGCTGCACTGATGTTGCGGTAGGATACGCCGGCTTCTTTTGTCTCTCTGGCTGTCTGGCTATGTGCTATAATTTCCTCCGTATATTTCTATCTGTAACTATTTAGTAGGGATGGGCCTTGCGTCCATCCGGTCCGCCATATGGAGAGGGAGCACCCGGATGGACGTAAGGCCCATCCCTACTGGTTGAAGTAATTCTGCCTGGAGGCATACCATGCACACGCTGTTACCGGGCGGCATCTATCCTCCGCTGCCGACGTTCTTTGATGACCAGGAGGAGCTCGATCTTGTAACATTGCAGCGGCATATACGTCGTCTGCGCGATAGTGGCATCGCGGGCTATGTCCTGATGGGCTCGAACGGCGAGGCGGTTCACCTTGCTTCCGCCGAACGCGCGCGGGTGATCGAGGCGGCGCGGGAGGTGATAGGGAGTGATGCTGGCCTGCCGCTTATCGCTGGCTGTGGCGACCAGTCGACGCGTGCAACGCTTGCTCACTGTCGGCAGGCCGCGCAGTCTGGTGCTGACTTCGCGCTTGTTCTGCCGCCATCCTACTATAAAGGACGCATGCAGCGTGACGCCTTGCTGGCCCATTTTCGCGCCGTTGCCGATGGCAGCCCCCTTCCGGTGCTGATCTATAATATGCCCGATGCGAGCGCGGGCATCGATCTGGATGCCGAGACTATTTGCACGTTGGCTGAACATCCCAATATTTGTGGCGTGAAGGATAGTGCGGGCAACGTGGCGAAGCTGG
>JALYTQ010000285.1 GCA_030854195.1 Chloroflexota bacterium | reverse complement strand
GCGCTCGGCAGTGGAGCGTTCCATAACCAGCAGCGCGGCGGCACCATCGCTGATCTGCGAGGAGTTGCCCGCCGTGATGACACCATCGGGCTTGAAGGACGGCTTGAGGCTCGCCAGCTTTTCCAGACTGGTATCGGGACGGATACCCTCGTCGCGCCCGAACATGCTCGTCGTGCCATCCTCGTTTTTAACCTGAATGGGAACAATCTGCGAGGTGAAATAGCCCGCCTCGGTCGCATGCGCCGCGCGGCGATGGCTTTCAAGCGAGAGCGCATCGAGATCGCCGCGCTCAAGCTCCCAGCGCGTCGCGATCAGTTCGGCGCTAATGCCCTGATGCACAAGCTTATTGTCATAACGTTCAAGCATCTGGGTGCCGAAAGGCGCGCCCGGCCCCTGCGAATTGGAGCCCATAGGGATGCGCGACATGGACTCGACACCCGCCGCGATGGCGATATCGTACGCGCCGCTGATGACGCCCTGGGCCGCGAAATGGAGCGCCTGTTGGCTCGATCCACACTGGCGATCGACGGTCGTACCGGGGACCGACTCGGGGAATCCTGCGGCAAGAACGGCGTTACGGGCAACATTGAGACTCTGCTCACCGACCTGGCTCACACAACCTACGATAACATCATCAATCAGGGAGGCGTCCAGCTCAGTCTTCTTGACGAGGGCTGAGAGCACCTGGGCCAGTAAATCTACGGGATGCCAGCCCTTCAGTTTGCCGTTGCGTCGTCCGATGGGTGTTCGCAATGCTTCAACAATGACCGCCTCGCGCAGTTGTGTCGCCATGAAAAAATCCTCCTGGGGGAATGCCTGTCGCACCGTTACGACAGAGGAATCTGTTAGCTACAGTAAGCCACATTCTCCCCAAAAGTGTCTAGTAGATTGAAAGAGACGCGCAAAAAAGTGAAATAGTTCATAGGTACTACCCATTTCCATAATTATAATTAGCATCAGGAACAGTTCGTTACAATAATAAGATATGTACATATTTCTATCTTCTTTTTTATAGTGTGCTCATCAAAAATGCTTCTTAATGATGGGCGTAGAATCAGGGGGGAATACTATGTTTGCTCTCATCCGCCTGGCTATTCTTCTGCTTACTCGCCGCTGGGGGCTTATTCTGGTTGGTGCCGCGCTGGCGGTGGCTGGACTTATCGTAGGTGCAACATCTCATCAGGTAGCGTATCAGACAGTGAATAAGGGGACGATGACCCACTATCTCTATGGACAAAATGATAGTGGCGGGGACAATAGTAGTGACGCGTATATCGAGTTGCAGGATGGCTCGCTCTACTTCCTGAACGAGTCCGATTTCACGCCCAATCTCACTTCGGATACCATCCAAAGCCCGGTAGCTTCTATAGTGTATGACACGACCAATACCAAAAGCATCGATATAACAGCAAACACGGGTACACACCTCTCAGGAACGGGCGACCAGATTGTGCAGTTGACATCGTACGATAGCAATGGGCAGAATCCGGCGACGTTTACGACGAGCGAGTACCAACAGAATCCAAACGGGTTCTACCAGAACAACTGGGGCGGGGGTGGCGCGTTGCTGGTACTTGGCCTGCTGCTAGGTGGCGCGGCGCTGCTGCTTCCCATGTTTATGCCAGGTCTCGCGATGAAGGCAAAGCGAGGTGGCCCTGGCTTTAGCATGAGCCCGCCCGCGAACAGCTATCAGCAGCCCTTGAACGGACAACCCGGAGCATACCCACCGGCCTATCCACCCTATCAGCAGCCTTATCCTGGCGCGGACCAGTATCCGCAACAGGGAGGATATCCACCGTATCCAGCGCAATATGGGCAACAGGGTTTCGAAAATCCGGCTCCGCAGACACCCGCGTATCCGCCTGCCTATCCAGCGGCCCCGCAGGCACCGGCATATCCACCCGCGCCGGGATCATACGAGCCTACGCGCTACGCGCCACCGCCCGGATCAACACAGTACGGATCGCCGTACGATAATCCGCCCAACGCGCAATAAGCACTCCGCTTCATTGGAACATGCAGGTAGGCGTATCCTTCAACCTCTCTGGGGGTTGAAGGATACGCCTACCTGCATGTTTACTTATAGAATCTTTGCGTAATCTACGTCTTTATCTTCCTCATTTTGGATGCCTGTTATGTCGGCGCGTTGCTGGCTTGCGACGACGAGTCCTGGAATTACTGATGGCAGGCGGCATTATCGGCGCAGATGTGCCAGGCATGGTGGTAGCAAAATGGGGTAGTGTCCATAATGAACCCCAGCCAGTGATGAAGTACTGACGAAGCGTACTCAAAATGAGGTATGCCAAACGGTAGAGCGCGACGCCAGCGGCGAACTGCCAGGCGAAAATGATGGTGATGCCGCCCATAAGCAGAGGTAGCATGAGCTGTGTAATGTGCGATGCCTGTTGCAGGGCCTCCCTCGTCTCAGCGAGGTTCGGCGGCTGGGACATGCGTATCTGTACAAAGGTAACAATGCCCGCCAGGATGGGCAGGATGTGCGTCGGATCGGCGAGGCCAAGGGAGATGGGCCAGGCGCTAAACCAGTTGAGATGAAGGTCAGGCATAACTGTGAAGTGGTACAGAAATGGGTACATAATTGAGTTGATCGTGTTGAGATCGGCATTGCGCAGAACGGTGTTGAGCGCGAAGAAGGCACCTGCAAGGATAAGGCTCTGCACAATGATAGGGATAACAGGCGGTATGAGTGGAATACCATGCTCTTTGAACAACTGTTGCTGCGCGCTTGCCTGAGCTACACGGTCGTTGGGATATTTTCTTTTGAGGGCCGCTATCTCCGGCTGTAAGGCTTGTTGCGCTTTGAGCACCTTTGTTTGACGATGCAACAATGGGAGCATCAGGAGAAAAACAATGCCGGTCAAGATGATGATGGCAAGGCCGAAATCGCCGACGAGGTGGTAGAGGGCCATGAGTGCGTTGAAGATGGGATAGGTCAGGGCGTCGTTAAAAATCTGGCTGAGCAGGTTCATAAAAAATCCTCCTGTACCATACTGATAAAACTACGCATTCTCTAGTATGATACGTGGAGGATCAACTAATGTTGTAAAGTAAAACAGAGCGCCTTGTGAAGACACTCTGTTCCATGTTATGCTAGAAGCCGTAGGGAGGTTGCTGCTGTTGCTGCGGCTGCGGCTGATAATAGGGCTGTGCCTGTGGCTGGTAATAGGCGTGGCCGAAGGTGACGCGGCGGCGGCGCTGCCCGAAGAGCAGGTACAGCAGGGGGCCGAGCACAACCCAGGGCGGCAGCAACCAGACAATAGCCAACCAGAGGATCTTCCCCGTGATGGAATGGTCGTCTTCCAGCACCATCAGCGTGGCAAGAATGTGTCCAAGAATAGGAACGAAAACAATCACAAGAAACAGTACAGTATTGAAAAAACAACCCCGATTACTCGACATAATGGAGCTCCCTCTCTCTTTTTCACCAGATGCTACTGCTAGCAACATAGGATATCGCATATAAAAGTTTCAATATTTTCTTATGCAGCACCTTTGCGGTACTCTAGCATTATTACGGATGGGGCAATTTCTGGTTGCAAAAGAGGGCGATCTTTTCGTGCAGGTCAGCCGCACCAAAGGGTTTCACGATATAGCTCACGGCACCGTGGCGATAGCCCTCTTTGAGTTCGGAACTTTGCGCGCGCGCGGAGACGAAGATGATCGGGATATGGGCCAGATGCGGCTGTGCTTTGACGGCATCCGCCAGTTCATAGCCACTGCAAACCGGCATCGCGATATCGGTAAATATCAGATCTGGCCGCACGCGCTCGATGAGTTCCAGCCCTTCAGCACCGTCGGAGGCGATATAGAGCTCGTGATTCGCCGAGCGCAGAATCACTCGTAGAAGTTTTTGAATCATTATTTCATCTTCACAAAATACTATTTTAGCCATTGCATTCCTCACAAGCGAGAGTCGGTAAAACGAACGGTAAAATGAAAGATAGAGCCCTTGCCTACCACGCTCTCAGCCCACACCTGGCCACCGTGCAACTGGACGATCTCGCGCACGATAGGCAGGCTCAATCCGGTTTCCTCGCTGGATCGTAGCGAATTCATTTCGACGTGTGCATAACGCTCAAAAATACGCTCCAGATCGGTAGGGAAGATACCCACGCCATAGTCGCGCACAGAGACATGCACCATGTGGCCTTCGATGTAGCTGCTTACAATAATTTCGCCGCCATTGGGAGAATACTTCACAGCGTTTTGCAGCAGATTCGACACAACCAGGGTCAGTTTTTCGTAGTCTCCCAGCAGAACGGGCAGCGCGCTGGCGAGTTGGGGACGGATAGTGTGATGCGTTGTGAGCGAGCTTATGTGTCCGGTCACATTGATAATAATCGCATTCAGCTCAAGCCAGCTCAGGTTGAGCTGCATACGTCCCACATCCACGCGTTCCAGATCGAGCATCTCGGTAATCATGCGTACCAGGCGGCGCGCATCGGCGTGAATATCGGTGGCGAACTCCTTCATCTCCATCATGCTCAGCGTTTCATCGCGCATCAGCTCACTAAAGCCCTGAATACCGGTCAGGGCGGTACGGAACTCGTGACTTACGAGAGAGACCAGATCACTCTTGCGCTTATTGGCATACTCTAGTTCATCCTGTGCCGCCTTCAACTCTACCAGCGCGCGGTCGCGCTCGTGCTGCGCCAGCGCGCGTTCAAGCAGCAACAAGGCCAGTTCGGCGATCGCGTGGATGGTTGCCAGTTCGTAGGAGGTACAATGCGGCTGATTGGCACCGTAATCCAGGAGCAGAACGCCGTTGAGCACGGAACCATTCAGGATAGGCATGACGAGCTTATATGATGGTTGATCGCGAAAGAGGGGATGCGCGATATCTAGCGAGAGTTCTTCGCCAGCACGCAGACGTGCAACCAGCTTCGCATCACCAAGGAGATTGCTCAGACGAGCGCCCTGGAGGCTGTTGCGCCAGTGCAGTTCGTGCTCGGGCGAGCTGCCGACGATCACCATAGGCTGCAGCATATCGGTGTGCGCGTCGACCATAAGAATCGCCATACGTTGGCAACCTGGCAGGCGGCTGGGATGTTCTGCCAACCGACGCCTGCTACTATGTGTGGCGGGTTGAGTCTCTAGAGCAGTCTGGGGCGCGCCTGAGACCGCGAGATCCTCGTCGTCAAGTGGCTCGCTCTCCTGTTGCTCCCGCACCATTGCTTCGATCATCGCCAACAGGGCATCGAGCGAGCGTTGTGTACGGCGTTCCAGATTACGACGCTCCGTGACATCCTGAAAGATCGCTACCGCGCCAGTAATCTGCCCGGCGCCGTCAAGCATAGGCGCGCCATTCACGCTGATCTGGCAATCGCTCCCGTCTGGATGCCGCACGATGAAATCGACAGCGGTGGCATCGCGCAGCACCTCGCCATTCAGAATGCGGCGCACCGGCCACTGCTCTTCGGGTAAGGGGTAACCGTCCTCGCCACGTATAGATACAGTGGAAGAACGATCGTGCAATGACTTCTGCATGAAGTTGGATGCCTGCTCAATGTCGAGTAGTTTGCGCATACCTTCGCTCGTCTGCAAGACATGTCCATACCTATCGTAGATAACGACGTGCTCGGCAATCGCCTGGAAGGCTGCTTCAAGTTCTGCTACGCGCGCCCTTGCTCTCTGCTCAGAGGCGCGTAGCAGATCCTGCCGCTCTTTGTGTTGCGTCTGGTCGTGAAAAACCGTATAGATCAGAGAAGGAGCGCTCTCCCCGGGACGGATCTGCGGAACCGCGCTCACCTGTATCCAGCGGTAGGCATGCTCGCGTGGATTGAAGATGCCCATCAGCATAGGCGGAGCTGGTTCGCCACTGCGCAGAGCCTGAATGGCTGGATGATCGCTGATGGGAAACGGCAGGCCATCCTCGCGAATGAGCTGCCAGTTTTTATCGAACACGGTGCGGCCCCGCAACTCATCAAGCGACAGGCCAAGAATCTGTTGGGCAGCGGGATTTGCCATGACGATGCGCCCGGCGCGGTCCTGACATAAGATGCCCTGAGGCAGAATTTCGAACAGCACACGATAGTCACGCTCCATCAGCGCCTCCCGCTGCGGTGGGAGGGTTACGGCACTGGCATAGCCGCTATAGGTGTACTCCTCGGAAGCGCTCTTTGCAATCTCGTCGCTGTCTCCGTTCATGGTCTCCTTCTTTCTCTACTATTTCTAGTGTACAGAAGGGCACCTAATTACTTCTTATATAACAGATATAGTAACTATTGAGGTCTCCCTTCAGTAAGGATGGGCCTTGCGTCCATCCGGTCCGCCATCGGGAGAGG
>JALYTQ010000284.1 GCA_030854195.1 Chloroflexota bacterium | reverse complement strand
AGACTTCTACTCCGTCTGGCCCAACCGTAGCGACAATCCCTTCACGGAAGTACTAAACAACGCCCAGAAGTACGTTGCGTCAACCACGCTCGCGGAGCCGCTGCCGTGGCGCAACTCCACGCTCCTCAAGGGCGACGTTGCGCAGGCCGTGGCCGCGCTCAGGGAGCAGCCGGGCAAGGACATTGTGATACTCGGCAGCGGAGTGCTCATCCAATCGCTGATGCGCCACAATCTCGTCGATGAGTACATGCTCATGATCCACCCGCTAGTTCTGGGATCGGGGCGTCGCCTCTTCGCCGACGACGGTACCTTCGCCGCTCTCCATCTCGTCAAAACCAAAACGACGAGCACCGGCATCATAATCGCGACCTACCAATCAGCCTGACCGTCAATCAGGCATATCATGTCGATCAGGCACATCATGCTGTAGGGGCGCGGTTCACAAGCCCGTGGTGCTGGATGTGCGTCATCGTTTGCAAATGGATCATCATAACTCTTTTGGCTTAGTAAATGATGATCTGCGTATTGAAATCGGTATGGCTGAAGAGCCAAGCCGCCTGGTCCAACTGCACATTCACGCAGCCGTGGCTGCCGTTGCCAGCGAAACCCTCGTCGCCGCCGGAGTCGTAGTGCGGGAACTGCGTGCCGGGACCGTAGTCAGCGCGCCACCACGAATCGTGAATGAAGTAGCCACCGTGATGGTACAGGATTGCGTAATGGATTGGCGTGGGAGGATACCAGAAGGGCGAGCTGGGAGGGTCAGGCGACTTGAAGACCGTCGGCGACTCGCGGTTCTGAACGCTCCAGTTGCCGGGCAGCGCCGGAAGTTCCACACGCCCAGTCGTCACCAGGAAAGACTTTACCAGCTTGCCATCCTGATAGAGACGCATGGCCTGTTCGATGGTCGAAACCACGATCACCTGGCCCTTTTGCAGCTTGTAATGACTCAGCAACTGCATATCGGTCGCGTGTACCTTCGTATAGGACGTATGATCGGTATAATCGGCCTCCAGCATGTGCAGGCTGTAGATCTCATCGTTGATCGTACCAATCATGCTCTGAAAATCGTCGACCGTGTAGCACCAGGTCAGTTCCTCATCCAGCATAGAACCGATGCCAGCATCCTGATACGCCGCAGCCAGCGAGTAGTTCTTGTTATCGAACTTATTATGGTACATATGCGCCTTGCTCCACGCATCGGCTTCCTTGTGGAACTGCTGCAAAAGCGCCTTCGCCTGCCCGGTCACGAGATCGTCGTGCATCGATGCAATCGCTGTATCTACCTGTTTGGAGAAATTGATATAGTCCTGCACGTTTTTAATCTTGTGTGCCATAGCCGTATCGGTGTCGTACTGCTGTTGATACGGACTGATATCGACGCCATTCGTCTTCAGGAACTGGTACTTGCTGGTCAGATCGCTCAACTTCGCGACCGTCACATAGGGCAGGGCCAGATTGGTGCTGACCACCGCCTGCAAGTACTGAGCATTAATCAGCGTACCCAGGTGCTGAAAATCGCCGGTAGCCTGGCCTGCCGCGAGCTTCTGTTGATCGCTCTGATACTGCATCTGCATCGCGGATGTATCCAGGCCCGCCAGATGCATTTGATTCACTGTATTTTTAAATGTTTGCAACTGCGCATCGGTCGCGCTCATAGCATCGAGTACCTGCCCGATCGTATGGCTCTGCGCGCTAACAGCCGTATAGCCCTTCGGCGTTTTCGCTGCGGTGAGCGAGGACTGCAACTGTGTAAGTTGTTGCGTGAAATATTGGACAGGCTGCTTCTTAGAGCGCGCCTGCGAGAGGTTCTGGTTGAAGCTCTGCACATCGTGCTGAGCCTGAGACTGGTCCTGCGCCGTCGTCGAGTCTATAATGCCCTGTGTCTGCACCAATAACTGTCCATAACGTGTGCCGATGTTTCGATAATAGTTCGTGGCAGGTTGATCATTAAAGAGATTGAAAGGTGCGCTTGTACCCTCTAATTGTTGTTTTTGTTTCATGACCGGCTGCAAAAGGGTAGCCGGGACGCCGATCGCCTGAGCGTGTTGCAGCAGTTGATCGAGTTGTGTCTGTTGTTGGCTGGCCTGTTGATGTACCTGCGCATCGCCTCCGCACGCGCTTAAGAGCAGCATGCAGAGGAGCAAGAGTGCCAGCAGTGGCCGCGCCCCTGGACGCATGCCACCGAGGGACCGAGGTGTAGGCATAGAAGGTTATCTCCTCCCGCTTTTCGTTTTATGTTTTCGTTTTTCTTTACGCGCCGACTTGCCTGTTTTCTTGCCACTATTTTGACGGGGCAGGGCGGCAGGCATGCCGGGTATACCCTCGCCACCACCATATTGACGGGCCAACTGGGCCCAGGGACCTTTGCCAGAGCTCATCTGGCGGATCATAACGCGCATCTCGCCGAACTGCTTAATGAGCTGATTGACCTCCTCGACACTTGTCCCGCTACCTCTTGCGATACGCTTACGTCTACTACCATTAATAATGTCAGGATTGCGTCTTTCCTCGCGCGTCATCGAGAGAATCATCGCCTCGATGTATTTCAGCTGATCGCCCTCCAGAGCCTCATCCATCTCAGGGGTTGCCGCCAGCTTATTAAATCCGGGCAGCATCTCCATCACCTGGCGCAAAGGTCCCATTTTTTTCAACTGGCGCATCGAGTTCAAGAAGTCCTCGAAATCGAACTTGCCCTGTTGCAGCTTCGCCTGAGTTTTAAGCGCCTCCTCCTCGTCGATCGTCTCCTGGGCGCGCTCGATCAGGGAGATCACATCTCCCATACCCAGTATACGCGAGGCCAGGCGATCGGGATAGAACGGCTCCAACGCGTCGGTCTTCTCGCCCACAGCCATAAACTTGATCGGCACACCGGTCACGGAGCGGATCGAGAGGGCCGCGCCGCCTCTGGCGTCGCCATCCATCTTGGTCAGAATCATACCGGTAAGCGAAACCGCCTGGTTGAAGTCGCCCGCCACGCGCACAGCTTCCTGGCCCGTCATCGCATCGGCGATCAGGAGCACCTCGCGCGGCTGCACGCGATTGCGAATATTGATGACCTCATTCATCATGCGCTCATCGATATTCAAACGACCCGCTGTATCCAGTATAACCACCGTGCAAGCCTGTTCACGCGCATAATTGAGCGAGTTCACGCAGATATCCACCGGATCGGCACCCGTCGGCTCTGAATAGACCGGAATCGACAACTGCTTGCCCAACGTTTTCAGCTGGTTCACGGCGGCGGGACGATACATATCAGCCGCCACCAGCAGAGGACGCTGGCCCTGTTTGCGCAGGTAGTTCGCCAGCTTCGCCGCCGTCGTCGTCTTACCGGACCCTTGCAGGCCCACCAGCATAATCACATTGGGCGGATTGCCGCCGAGGTCGAGCTTATTATTGCCCTCGGTCCCACCGAGCACCTCGACCAGCTCTTCATTGACAATTGATAAGACCTGTTGCGCGGGCGAGAGGCTACCGGCCACATTGGACCCGATCGCCTTTTCCTTGACGCGCTCGACAAACTGGCGCGCCACCTTCAGATTCACGTCCGCCTCGATCAGAGCGATGCGCACCTCGCGGAGGGCCGCGTTGACATCATCTTCGGTTAGCTTCCCCTGCCCACTAAGATTGCTGAATATACCTTCTAAACGTTTTGATAAACTGTCAAACATTGCCATAAGTGCAGTACCTCTCTCCGCCAGCTGCTAAGTATATCGATAATGGCCCCCATTATACCACGTTTACCCCGCATTTTCGCCTTCTTACAACATTTATACCAGATAGACGAAAATAATTCTAGCAACATAAGCTTATCATGCCCTTCATTAAGTAAGATATGCATGGTTTCAGGCCGTGATTTGAAGAGGATTATTTATCAAAAGTTACTAAATGTACTGCTAATCGTTTGAATTAATGGAGTCGTAGCATGTTTTACTTGAGAGAAGGTTTGTTGCAGCCATTGTAATTAATGTAAGGTATAGTTCTCCTATCTTTCATTCTGTAAGGGCACTTGCGTAGAATCCCCTGCTACGCAGGCACGAAGCAAGTCAGAGCGAATTGTATTCATTATCAGAAAGAAGCAACCCCCACTTTTGTATAATTCCTGGTTGCATGGTATGTCAGGGAGGCAAATTGGTAGAAATTATTGCTGGAAGCGTGAAAGATGCCACTGTAAGTCAAGAACTGTCTATACTTCAGACTGAAATAGAGGCTGACCGTCGTCTGGGTAAGTGGCGCATGCAGCGGGAGGCACAGAAGTTACTTCCCGACGAAAGGGTTGCATTTTGTATGCGACGCATGAAGGCGACATCGGTAGACGTAATGTATTCTCCAGCTTTTAAATCGGCGCATTACGATGGATTGATGGTTTGTGGTTCGGTATGGGTCTGTCCACTGTGTGCGGCTAAGATATCCGAACGTCGCCGCGTTGAATTGGAGCGAGCAATAACGTCGTGGATTGCTAGAGGTGGAGCGGTCTATCTAGCGACTTATACGATTGCTCACAAATGTTATGATGATCTACCTTCGCTCTTACAATCATTTCTAAGCGCCCGTAAAAAAGCCAGGCAAGGACGTTCAGCACAGGCGATTCGTAAACAGTTTGATGTCGTTGGGACAATCAGTGTGCGAGAGGTCACATGGTCAAAGCAAAACGGCTGGCATCCCCACTGTCACGAGTTAGTTTTCTGTTCATCAGAAATTGCAATCGAGGAGTATGACAGAGTTGTTCGTGAACAGTGGAGGAAAAGCGTAGAGCGGGAAGGTTTGAGTATAAACGAACATGGCTTTAAGCTAGATCGTACCTATGGTGCCGTAGGTGATTATATTGCCAAGTTCGGTCGCGAGCCTCTACAGACTTCCTGGAGCACTGCAACTGAACTTACAAAAGGGCACCTGAAGCATGGACGCGGCGAAGAGCATCTGACTCCATTTGCTATGCTCCATCTGATCGCGCAGGGGCATGCTGAATTGAAACCCATGTTTAAGTTATTACTACCAGTATAGTTTCCACACGCCTGCGGCTAAGGAGAAATCCGATCAAGCTAACAACCGGGCTAACAATCCAGTTATGCTGATCGATAAAATGGACAGCCATCGTCAGAATTGCCGTGACGTGGGGGTCGATATTTCCAAACATGATACTTCCTTTCCTGATACTGTTTGATGAAGTGGACTGAGCGAGTGTGTGCTCTCCCTTTCAGTTGAAATGCTGGGGATTCGAGATGTTGAGATCTAGGTGCGTGGGTTCTGTGCTTCTCCCTTCTCTACACGCATGTGGGGGCTCCTGCCGTCCGTCCTTTCTGCCGTGGGCGCTGTTCGCTGCTTCACCTCCGCGTGAGTGCCAACCGTCCGTCTTTTCTGTTGTAGGCGTGGTGCCATCCCTTTCGCTAAAAACGCTGGGGGCTTGGTTTGTCGGAGGTCTGAAGATGCGCGTGAGTTCTGTGCGTCCCTTATAGCAGCTGCTGACCCTAACGTTGTGCGAGCGGCAGCCGTCCGTCTTTTCTGCCGTGGGCAATGTACGGTGCTTCTGATTTAAAAGGCGTCGTGCCATCCCTTTCGCTTAAAAATGCTGAGGGCTTGGTTTGTCGGAGGTCTGAAGATGCGCCTGGGTTCTATGCATTCCCCATAGCAGCTCCTCCCTCTGCTGTTGGGCGGCAGCCGTCCGTCCTTTCTATTATGGGGGCCACAGGTACGCATGTTCACGTTACCGTGGCCCTTTGGTGGTTGCTGAAACTAACGACGATGCTTACGCCTGGCGGTGCCTTTGCGACGACTTTTGCGCTTGGATTTCGATTGCTTGGTACAAGCATGAGAAAAGTTTCTGAGATTATAATTACACTATGAGGACTGTATAATATATAGTGATAATATGAAAAGATAGCTCAGTATGGAGAGAGCAATGCATATCACTCCCGCAAATTGGGTGCCGGGGCCGGGACAGGGCAACTGGACCTACGATCTCTACGCAGCTCTTCCAGAGGATGGGAAGCGCTACGAGGTTGTGGATGGAGTGCTGTATATGAGTCCTTCCCCCAGTTATGCCCATCAAGACGCAATTTTCTGGCTCTCCAATTACCTGGGACCGCGTATTAGAATGGCCGGATTGGGGCGCGTGTGTCTCGCCCCTTTAGATGTAGAGCTGGCACCCGATACCGTTGTCCAACCCGACATAATGGTGGTGCTGAACGCGAGGCTCGACAGGATAACGCCATCGCATATCAAGGGCGCACCTGATTTAGTAATCGAAGTACTCTCACCTGCAACAGCGCACTATGATCGCACCGAGAAGCGTAATGTTTACGAGCGCGCAGAGGTGACTGAATACTGGCTTGTTGATCCAGTAGCACGCACGATA
>JALYTQ010000050.1 GCA_030854195.1 Chloroflexota bacterium | reverse complement strand
TGAAAGGCCCGCCCTGTCTTACACGATGAAGCTGGCGCTGGAGCCGCGTCCATACCAGGAGGAGGCGCTGGTAAACTGGTTGGCTGAGGGAAGTAGAGGCGTTGTGGTGCTGCCTACCGGAGCTGGCAAAACCTTTGTGGCGGCGCTGGCTATTGCCGAAACGGGTTTGAAGACGCTAGCGGTGGTACCGACGATCGATCTGCTGTTGCAGTGGCGCACGGCCCTGGCGGCGGCGTTGTCGCTGGATGCTGACGAGATCGGCGTGTTCGGCGGTGGCGAGAAGGAGTTGAAGCCGATCACGATCATCACCTATGACTCAGCGGCGCTTTATCCACGCGAGTTGCGCAATTTCGGCCTGCTCATTTTCGACGAGTGTCACCACCTGCCCGCGCCGACCTATCGCCTGATCGCGGAGAGCGCCTTTACGCCATTGCGCCTGGGCCTGAGCGCGACGCCCGAACGCAGCGATATGGCCCACGCGGATCTCGACGAGCTGATCGGGCCGGAGGTGTATCGGCGCTCTCCCTCTGAACTGACCGAGGGGCGCTATCTGGCCCAGTATGAGGAGCGGCGTATTGATGTACTGCTGTCGGACGAGGATGAGGCGCGTTATAGCGAGCAGCGCCGTATCTACCGCTCGTTTTTGCAGCGGCGGCGCATCGTTATCCGCAGTCCTGAGGACTTTCAGCAGAAACTTATCTATATGAGCGCGCGCGATCCCGAGGCGCGGGCGGCTATGCTGGCCTGGCGCGAGGCGCGCAATATCGCTATGAATGCGCCTGCGAAGTACGAGGAGATCGAGCAACTGCTGCGCGTGCATGCCGATGATCTGGTAATTCTCTTCTCGGAATATAACTATGTCGTTGATGAGATCAGCCGTCGCTTCTGCGTGCCCGCCATCACTTACAAGACTCCTGCCGAGGAGCGCCGCGTGATTCTGGAACGCTTCCGCGCGGGACAGTATACCAAGCTGGCGACGGGACGCGTGCTCAACGAGGGCGTCGATGTGCCGGATTGCCGCGTGGCGATTATTGTGAGCGGCAATAGCACGAAGCGCGAGTATATCCAGCGCCTGGGCCGTGTCCTGCGTCCCAAAGAGGGACAGGCGCTGCTCTATGAATTAGTCACCAGCGGCACCACGGAGGAGGAGGTTGCGAAACGCAGGCGATAAATTTTTTTTTGCGACTCTAAGAGCGAGCCTAACTCGTACAGACGTTGGGGCCTGTGCCCGTTGGACAGGATTTTACGTCGAAACTATAGCTGGATGAGGGCGCGACCTGCGCGTAGTAGAGACGCGAAGCCGCATTAGAGGGGATCTGGGGGTCGCTTCCGGTTGTCTCTTTTGTCACGAGGAAGAGCGTATTAGCGCTGATCAGGTTTGCGCGGCCAGGGTAGGTTTGTTTGTCGAGGTGCAGGTTCCCGTTATTGTAAGGCAACTGCCAGCGTGAAGGGGTGTTTTCATACGACCCGTAGACAAGCCACGCGTAATAGGTATAGCCCTGCGGTGGTGCCGGGACGTTGTGTATGTCAACCTGTATCTGATCGTAACTTCCTGACGCTGCATACCCGCTTTGCGTAAATGTAATCTGTCCCACTACTGCCGATTGCGTAGGAGTAGGAGTAGACTTGCCTGGAAGCAGTACTGCCAGACTCAGGCCGATAGCGATAAGCACGATCAGACCGATGCCGATAAGGGCGAGAAAGCGCTTTTTGATGCGTTTGAACCATGGTTCTGGTTGGCGAGGAGGCTCCGGTACCAGTCCCGGCGGTGTAGATGCCGATGCAGGTGGCTGTACAGGTGTGTTCGTAGCAAATGAAACATCCTGCCTTGAGCGCGGCGTCATAGTCTGTGGATGGAGTGTTCCAAGCAGCGGCAAGGTGGGCCTGTGCGTTTCGGGATGCATAGAATCCGTCGGCGTCTGGTTATGTTGCTGCATGTTGAGCAGTGGCTTGCCGGGTGTAAGGCTCAGGGATGCCCGCGATTGTGGCGTAAGCGAGGGATGTGAAGGCGGATTGCCGGGTGATGACGCTGGGTTCCCTGGCGAGGAGGCCGGGTTGCCGGGCGATGACGCTGTATTTGGGACTCCCCTTGGCCCAGGCATCTTTATGTTGAGTGCCTGGGCCAGCGCGGAGGTCATAGACATGGCGCTGTCAAAGCGATCCTCCGGGCGTTTGGCGATGCTTTTGAGAATGATCTCGGAGACGGCCTGGGGTATGTGCTGATTGATAAGCGTTGGCGGCGCTGGTAGCTCGTGGACGTGTTGCATAATGATCGCTACGGTAGTATCGCCGCGAAATGGTGGAACGCCGGTCGTGATCTCGTACAGGATAACGCCGAGCGAGTAAAGATCGCAGCGCCGATCGCTGGGTTGACCCAATGCCTGCTCGGGCGAAATATACAGAGGCGTGCCGACCAGCGAGCCAAGAATGGTTCCGCTCTGTACACCTTGCAGACGCGCGACGCCGAAGTCCGTCAGAATAGGTTCTCCCATAGACCTGGCCGTAGCGGGCCGCTGGTCCAGCAGGATATTGGCTGGCTTGATGTCTCGATGAATCATCCCTCGCTGATGAGCGTAGTCGAGGGCGCGGCTGGTTAACGTGAAGAGGTATACGATGTCGTCCCACGACGGAAATTGTCCTTTTCGCGAGGTGTTGCGGATGTAATCAGCGAGCGTTTGCCCCCTGACGTAATCCATGACCATGTAGGCCATTGGTGTCTCGGTTTCAGGCGGCTGCGAGATGAGCAGATCATGGATCTTGATAATATTGGGGTGCTTGAGAGACGCGACCAGTCGCGCCTCACGCTCAAAGCGCACCACAAAATCGCTGTCCTTGCGCAGTTCTGAACGCATGAGTTTGATGGCAACATGACGCTGCAACTGAGGATCGAAGGCTTTCCAGACTTCTGCCATGCCGCCGTGGCCCAGGCGCGTCTGCATCTCGTATTTCCCCAGGTGGCGCGGTGGTTGTTGTGGCCCCGTGCTCATACTTGCTGCTTTCCTCTCCTTCTCACAGGCTCTGCGGAATATCTTTAGTGATGGTCATTGTCGCCAGTTGCTGGATGTCGTAGTGTGCCTGGATCACGCCCGGCTGCACGCTATTGGTGCTTGGGTCGAGATGGCCGATATAGGCGTAGGTCGCTTGTGTCACAAGATCGTCCAGCAGTTCGCCTGTGCTTTGCTGCTTCAACTGGTCGGCGTTGAGCTGGAAAAGCTTCACGTCGTCGTCGTGTACCTTCAGCAGCCACTGTTTCGCGTTTGTTACTGCGTCAAGGATACGCTGCGCGCGCTGGTGCGTCTCCGGCGACACGTCGGTCGCTTTGTCTACCTGACCGACGTGGAGTTGTACGTGATCGACGTAGCCGGGCGGATCGGTGTTGAAGTTCGCCGCCACCTGATGCTGCTTGTCGACGGTGAGCAGCGAGACCTTGCCAATTACCGCATCAACCAGCATAGGCGTTCCCGTTGGCGCGTCGACGTGCAGATTGGTCGTACCGTCCAGGTATTCCAGGATGCGAATAGATTGCTGGTGTATCTGATCGGTCTGTACATTGCTCGTCTGCGCGCCATGCCAGTCGTCACGCGCGCTCACCGCCCATTCGAAGACCTTCTCTGTATTGTTGAGCATCCAGATATCGAGACCGCCGGGCAGGCCCAATACGTTTATGTTGGTTTCATTATAGAATAAATGGCGTATGTGCGTCAGGGCGCTGAAGCCTGGATTATCGCCGAGTATCTGGCCCTGTGGAATCACTCCATAATAGCGCCATGTCGTGCGATCGCTGGACGGGGTGGTGTACGTACCGCCAGCATTCTCCTCTGTGATCAGGATGCGGCTCGTTGTCGATATCAGGTTATTGTTCTGTCCATCGCCCGCATAGGTGAAATGCACGGCCCCGTTCTGTACCGGCAGATTGCTGCTGATCAGGAGCGGCGCTTTGATTGGTCGCGGCCCGGTCTGATCTTTGTTTGTATCTGGATGGCTGTCTGGAAGCAGCCAGGCATAGTAACTTTTGCCAGACTGAGGACTGGCGACGTTTTGTAGGTCGATCTGCATACGATCAGCAATTCCCTGCGCTGTCCCGTTTCTGGATTGTCCGCTACTTGTGTAGTAAGCATACCCTACGATATTGCTCGCCACTGCCGTCGTAGCGTGGTTGCTGAGTACGAAGTACGCGCTCAAACCAGCAGCAAGCAATATGAGAATAAAGATTGGAATTAGTATAGCATACAACCTGCTGCTCCGTCTTCCTCGCGTGGGAGTTGCTGGAGGTGCTGGCGCGGCAGGCGGAGTGGTTGGCGGTGCTGGTACTCCTGGATTTGAGTAGATCATTACAGGCGTGAGATTAGCATTCGGCGTGTTGGCTTGATTGCCTGTCGAGAGTAAAGGCTTACTGATAGGCTGCTCGGGCATGGATGAAGAGAGTGTGCCAGGTGACCCTGTTTGTGTATACGGCGCACTGGAAGCAAGTAGCGTGGGCATATCGAGAGGGTCGAGGGGAAACGAGGGTTGCCCCAGAACCTCCGGCACCGGCACGTTGAGCGCATCCGCGATGGCGGCGGCCATGGACGAGGCGCTAGAGAAGCGCATCTCCGGATCTTTTGCCAGACTGCGCATAATCACCAAAACGAGCGTCGGTGGCAGATGCGGATTGATCAGCGTCGGAGCGGTTGGGGTGGCATTGACGTGCTGCCTGATTACATCGAGTGGTGTATTGCCACGAAAAGGCGTAACGCCCGTTACAATCTCATACAAGATAATGCCGAGCGCGTAGAGATCGCTGCGCTCGTTGCCGGGATAGCCTCTGGCCTGTTCCGGTGAGATATAGAGCGGCGTCCCCAGTTGCTCGCCGGTCAGGCTGCTTGACGGAATGCTCAACAGTTTCGCTATACCAAAGTCTGTGAGAATCGGCTCGCCGATGGGGCTGTTGGCGGTATTGCGCTTGTCGAGCAGTATGTTAGCTGGCTTGATGTCGCGGTGGATCATGCCTTGCTGGTGCGCATAATCGATCGCGAGGCTGATCGAGGTGAAGAGATGCACGATCTCAGTCGGAGAAGGTATCTGCCCCCGGCTGGATGTTCTGCGAATATAATCGGCCAGTGTCTCGCCCTCAATATAATCCATGACCATATAAGCAAGCGGAGATTGCTCGCCTCTTCCATCGTCCTCTGGCTGGAAGATCTGGAAATCGTGCAGGCCCACGATGTTGGGGTGGTTCAGGGTAGCAATAAACTGGGCCTCGCGTTGAAAGCGTTTGACGAAGCTGGGATCGTCGCGCAGATCGGGTTGCAGTATTTTGATCGCAACGTAGCGTTGCAGTTGCGTATCAAGTGCCTTCCATACCTCCGCTACGCCACCGTGCCCCAGGCGCTCTATGAGCTTATATTTACCAAGCTGCTCAGGCGTCGTACTCATGCTTTATGCTCCCTCTTCAATATTTTAGTAGGGATGGATCTTGCGTCCATCCGCTTCCCCACAACGTGGCCCCGAGCTAATTTACGCTCCCGAGCCGGATGGACGCAAGGCCCATCCCTACTGTTTAGTTACTGACATGCCGCGTTGCTCGCTGTGCAAGGTGCCACCTCGAATGTTGCGAGGCGCTGGCTATTGTAGTGAATCTGCGCGACTCCCTCTTTCACCTGAAGCGTACTGGGATCGGTCTGCCCGATAAAGGCGTTGTTTGCCTGTGTAAACATATCGTCGAGAAGTGCCTGGCCCGCGGGTTGTCGCAATTGATTGGGCGGCATCAGCAAAATCTTTTCTGCGTCCGCATGCACCGCCTTTAGCCAGACTTCGACGTTATCGATTGCCACGATAATACGCGTGGCAATGGCCTGTTGATCGGCAGAGACGCCAGGCGATTGCGTGATCTCGTGCAGATGATTGGCTATGTGTTTCAGATAGCCAGGAGGGCTCTGCGACTGGTCGATCTCCAGCAAGGCGACACGCGCTATAACCGGATCAACCTGGATAGGTGCCATACCGGCGGGCAGGTGTTCTGTACCCACGAACTGTGATCCGTCGAGGTAATCTAAAATGCGCACGCTCTGGCGCTGGATAAAGGCCGGATCGGTTGAATCTCTGGCGCTTCCAGACCATTCTAAAATCTTTTGCGTGTTTCTGAAGAGCCAGATATCGAGTCCGCCAATCAGCCCGGCAGCCTTGAGCTTGGGATCTTGTGCCAGCAGGTGGCGCGTATGATCGAGCAGGCTAAAGTGGTTGACCGTATCCGCCGGACTGGGCGTCTCTGAAAGTACTGCTGCGAAGCTCCAGTAGTTTTTGTTGAATGTATAGTCTACTGGCTGCGCGCCTGCATCTTCCTGGGTAATGAGAAAACGGTTGTAACTGGCCAGGATATCGCTGTGCTTGCTATCGCCTGCATAAAACATCGTCGCCTTCCCGTTCTGTACGGAGAGCTGGCCGAGCGAGAGTGGGAGCGCCTGTGTTTTGCTGTCGCTCAACAGCCATACCCAGTAGGTTTTGCCCGCCTGGGGAGGCGGCAGATTTTGTAGCGAAACCTCCAACTGGTCGGCGATGCCAACATTGCTAGCCAGGCTTACCTGGCCGCTGCTGACAAAGAAGGCGTGTCCGACGATTGAGTTCTGCGTGCCGCCTGTCTGCGGCGTTCGGTAGAACAGGCGGAACGTCGCCAGCAGTCCGCCAAGCACGACGAGAAGCACTACAATAGAACCGATGAGCAGCCACCTTCCTGGCCGTTTTCTAACGGGCGGCGCGGTCGGAGGCAGCATCGGCGGCGCAATAGTAGAGAGATCCGCCTGCACAGGGTTTCTATTCGGCGTTGACCATGCGCCGGAGATAGCGGTCGGCGGAGGCGTTACCGGTCCAGAGCGCGCGTCCTGTCCAGGGTAAGATTGTCCGGGATGTGAGGCCTGTTGATAGGCATTGACAGTCGGTATGCCCGCGCCCGAAGGCGGATTGATCGGCGTTAAGGCGGGTGAGGAGGTCGCGCGCGGCGTAGGGCCAGTGTTCCCGTATGCTAATCGTGTTGGCGTCGCACCCGGTGGCATAGGGGTGCGGTACGTAGGGCTGTCGGTCAGCTCTGATTGGCTACGCGTCTGATAGGTGTCTTCTGGAATAGCCATGTTGAGCGCCTGGGCGACCGCCTTGACCAGCGCCATTGCCGTGGGAAAGCGCAACGTGGGGTCCTTAGCCAATGAGCGCAAAATGACCGTCGTCAAAGCAGCCGGAATATACTGGTTAAGCACAGCCGGAGCTAGAGGCATTGCCTGTATGTGTTGCTGCATAATAGCTGTGGCTGTCTCGCCCTGGAATGGGAGGAAGCCTGTGCATACCTGGTAGAGAATGACGCCGAGAGAGTAGATATCGCTCTGTGGCCTTACTGCCTGCTCGTTGGCAACCTCCGGCGAAATATAGGCCGCATCGGCGAGAGGAAGCGTCGTCGGTGGCTGTAAGCTATAGGTACCGAAGCCGATCAGCGTGGGTCTGCCCGGCATGTCCGCCGTTGTGCCCGCCTTGTCCAGCAAGATATGCGCGGGATTGAGATTCCCATGCACAACTCCATGCAGGTGCGCGTAGTCGAGGGCGGCTCCGATGGTTGCCAACAGGCGCACTACCTCAGTTGGTGGAGGAACACTGCCATGTTGCGTTACCATAAGAAGATAAGCGGCCAACGAGATGCCTTCGACATATTCTGTCACGACCCAGAAGTCGGTAGTTTCGCTATCAGGATTGTGTAAGACCTGATAGTCGAGTACCTGTGCGATAGCTGGATGTCGCAAGGCAAGCAGCTTCTGTGCCTCTTGCTGGAAGCGTTGCACCCTCTCAGCAGTAGCGCTTTGTTCATTGATATGAACGATGCTTATCGTGACGTAGCGCCTCTGCTGCACATGGAAAGCCTTCCATGTCTCATAGTTAGCCTCGCGCTCCAGGCATTGCTGTAATTCATATTGACCATAATGCGAAGGTTGAGTGCTCATAATATCTCCTCTACAGTAATTAGCTTTATCCAGCTTCTTGAGCACGTTTCGCGAGCTATCGCACGAAAATGAATGCTGTGAAAACACTATCAATAGTATAAGGTATAGTGGAAGAGTTTCCAATAGGATTTAATGCAAAATCGCGAGCGTTACAAAAACACCTTTCGTTCGAACACAAATATGTTCGGCGAGAGGTGAATGGTGTCGCGTGCGATGCAACTAGACAGGCTTCACATCAAGCATTGCTAAGTACTGCGCTTCGGTATACGCCTGCGCTGCTCCAGCCGAGCCCAATGTGGGCAATGGAGCAGGATCAGGCGGAATCGTGCGACCGACGTAAGAATCGGCTGCCGTATTCTTGAGCTGGAGAGCTACATTGATAATCCCTGGATCTTTCAAGTTGGCAGCCTTCAATACCTGAACGTCGAGGGTACGTATTTTTTGCACCCAGGTTTGCAGGTTGGTAATGGCATTCTCGACGTTCTGAATCCGCTGCAAGAGCGCCTGATTGCCATTTGCCGTCTGTTTGAGCTTAGCAAGTTGTGTTGCCAATATGTCGAGGTAACCGTGTTGCGTGGGCGAAGAGAGGAGGCCCACTTGCGCGTGCTGTAACGGTTGATACGCGGCAGGAAGATCGTGATTGCTGACGGCGTAGCGCGTGCTATCGATCATCTCAATAATGCGCGTCGCCTGGCGTTTGACCAGCGGATCGTCGGGCCGAATTTGCAGGCTATCGTAAATACTATCCGCCTTGTCGTTCATGGATTTGATAGTCTCCAACAGTTCAGCTACAACGCTTTGCCTGTCAGGCAGGCCGGGAGTAATGTAAAGAATGTTTTTGATGTATGGCAACATAACAGTGTCGAAATTTGCCTGGTATATCTTCTTGCCGCTGGGAGCCTGGGGGTTGTTCGTTTCCGACGTGATGCTGAAACCTTGCGCCGTTGGCAGGAGGCTGCTATGCTGGTTGTTGCCGGGATAGGTGTAAGAGATGCTGCCGTTTTGCCAGGGGAGGCGTCCCAGCGCCACTACGCGCTTGTTCGTGGTCTGCAACCAGGCAAAATAACTCTGCCCGCCTGCTGGTGCTGGCACATTCTGCATCTCGATATGCACCTGGTCGTCATGACCGAAGGTATCGTCCTGGAAGAAGATATGTCCACTCATCACCTGATGGATTGAAGTCGCTCGCTGGTTCTTTTGCAACAGCACATTCGCGCCGATCGCGCTGCCGATCACGATCAACAAAAGCGCCAGCGCGGCGAATGCAATATAGATAGGTGTTTCAGATTGACGCATGCCGCTTGCTTTTACCCGCGCGGGATTTGCGGGTACGACAGGTAATTGTATCGTCGCCGGTGTCGGTGGTGGTGGCTGCTGTGGCACCGGAACCTTCGCTGACGGTGTAGGGGTCGCCATTTTATTCATCTGCGGCGCGGCGGGAACGGACCCGGTAGCCTGCTTCAGGACAGGTATCGCAGGCATCTTCTCCGAAGGAGTTGGCACTATGATGCGCGGCGCGGACGCGAGTGGGTTGGGTCTGATCGGCGGCTGCTTACCGGTAGTGCCTGTGAGAGGCCGCGATATCCTGGGTAGTGGCTGCGAGTTTGGCTGACGCGCGAAGAGCTTCTGCGATGGTTGAGAAACACCGAGCAGCGATCCCGAGTTCGTGCTGGCGCGTGGCAGCTCCTCTTCCTCATTGCCCATACCGCGTGGCAGCTCTAGCATTGGCTGTATCGAACATGCCTCAGCGATGGCTGCGGCCAGCAATGAGGCCATGGGAAAGCGCGATCCTGCGTCTTTAGACATTGCGCGTAAAATAACCTCTGAAAGCGCGTGCGGGATATTAGGATTGATGAGGTTAGGAGGAGTTGATATGCTGCATCATGACCGCGACAGAGCTCTCATCGCGAAATGGTTGGACGCCTGTGCAGATCTCGTAGAGAATGACGCCGAGGGCATAAATATCGCTGCGGTTGTTTATCTCGTTGCCCCTGGCCTGCTCCGGTGACATGTAGTGCGTCGAACTGATGCCAGCTGTACTACCGAGCAGCTGAGCGAGGCCCGCATCAACCTGCAGCGGCTCTCCTCCACCGAAATGATGAGTATTGTGTCGGTCAAGTAAAATATTGCCTGGTTTGATGTTGCCATGCACAATACCGCGTTGATGAGCATAGTCGATTGCTACACCTATGCTGGTAAAGAGGTAGACGATCTGATTCGCCGTGGGAAAGTTTCCCTTGTGCGAGGTCGTCGCGATATAATCGGCGAGCGTCTGTCCCTCTATATAATCCATGACCAGATAGGCGGTTGTCTCGTTCGTCTGCGGTGGACGCGCAATAGTAGCCTCACGCACGCGCACAATATTGGCGTGCTGCAGCGACGTGAGCATCTCTCCCGCACGCGTGAAGCGCGTCAAAAAGTGCGGATCAGATTGTAGATCACTATGTATTAGCTTGATCGCGACATCGCTATGAGATTGTGTATCGTACCCTTTCCACACCTCACCTGCACTTCCTCGTCCCAGGAGGTGCTGCAATTCGTATTTGCCAAGTTCTCGCGGGATCGTGCTCATCGTACCTCTCCAGTCAGCTTACGCAGTGTTGGTCCACCCGGTCCATATAGCGCCCCTCTATTACCATACTCTCTGGCGCTCAAGCTTGCTATGCGTATAGGAAATACGTACTAATAAATGCGTATAGAAGTACTGGCGCTGCCGCTTAATGGTTAAGATTTCTGAACCAGTCCTCGTGAGGGGGTGTTTCTTCTACACGCTATAATACGGGATATGCTGGCGTTGCGCAATAACCAGTTTGCAACTCTTCAGCACCCTCCCAGCGCGCATGCGCTGGGTCCGAAAAAGGTTGCTGATGAGTTTCACCAGCTACGTACATAATATGCTATACTCTAAATTAGAACAAATATTCTCGCTAAGCATAGCATAAGTTTGCCCTGCGGACAAGGGCGAAATCAGGAAGAACGCTTCCAGGGAAAGAGGACATAAAATAGTGCGTTTCAGTCTGCAAGACGTAAAGAAATCGATCCATCGGCGTGGCGGCGAGCTATCCGTTTCCCTGCACTTTTTGCGCCCCGGCGAACTACATATGGAGATAGAGCGTCTCATTGCCTATTACGAGAGCTTGCTGGGCCAGCCGCAGCGCTGCTTCTCGCTCGATGAGGCGCGTGCTTGCATCGGTGACTATCGCCTGGCCCACTGCCTGCTTGCGACGCTGAGTAACTGGTACAACTGGCGTCCGCGCGAGTGGAGCTCAGTCCTGCAAGACCTGCCTACTCCTCCTCTTTTTGAGAATATCAGCTCGCCGATACACCTGCGCCTGGCGCTCTATACGTATGTGAACGATCATCACCAGGGCTTCCTTGACGCGCAGACACGCGCGCTGGCTCTACAGGCGCTTGCAGACTCGTACACTATGGGCGTTCCTGATCTGGAATACTTGCTTGCTCTGGATAGCGAGGCTGAGACGCTTCTCACACGCACCGTTGTTCCTACCGCTCAGGAAGTTGCTACCCTCTACAATCAGTGGGCCTTCGAGTCCGCCCTTTTCAATGCCGCCAGCGTGCATTTCGTAATCGATTGCCGTGCCTTTGGTCGTCAGCAGAGCGATGACCCGGTCTCCACGACGATCACAACCGGCGCGGGTATGGTAATCAAGCGCCTCTGCTTCCTGGCACGCAAGCTGGGCGTGTACTACGATCTCGCGTATGACGATGATACCGTGCCTGCTTCTACGCTCGCGGACCGTGCTGAGCCAATGCGCCTGCATCTCACGCTCTACGGACCCCAGGATGTGACGGGCGCGCAGCAGCAGTACGGGTTCCGGCTGGCTCGGCTCTGTCGCTCGCTGCTGGCGTACGGTGTCGCGGGTGGGGAGCGCGCAAAAAGAGGTCGCTCCCTCTCTTCGGCAATTGTAGAGGCGCAAGCGACGGTACATTTCCTGCAACGCGCCTACAATTTTAGTATGGATGCTCAACTGCTCGCGTTGTTGCCGGGTGAGACGCATCAGGATGACACGCGCGCCGACGCCTCGACGCTGTTTGATAGCAGCATCGAACAGTCATTCTCCGAGGCATTTGCGGCGTTGGCCGATAGCCAGGGGGTAGATGGCTGGTGCCTGGAACGCGAGCCGGAGCCGCTGCTGCTTCCCGCCAGCATCTTCATCCCCGATTTTGCCCTGACGCGGGCGCACCGTCGCATCTACGTTGAGATCCTCGGTTTCTGGACGCCTGCCTATCGCGAAAAGAAAGTGCATAAGCTGCAACAATTGCGCGGACGTGATGATCTTGTGCTAGCTATTCCTGGCGAGGCGAGGGATGCCTTTGCCGCTATCGCTGCCGATTTTCCTATAGTTTATTACTCCGGTCAGCTATCCGTGACCGAGGTGCTACAGCTTTTGCGCGCTCACTACGATGACTTCGCCGCCCGTCTGGCGCTGATCGACGTGTCAGCTGTGCGGGAGTATGTTGAGCGCGAAGGTCTCTTGCCTGAACGCCTCTGTTACGCGCAATTGCACGCGTATCGGCGCTCGGAACTCCAGCAGGCGGCAGAGCGCGTGGCCGATGCGCGGGTAGCATTCATGCCCGGCATAGGGCTTTACGCGCTTGACTGGCTAGAGCAGCTAAAGAAGTCTTTTATCGCGTGGATGCTCGTTGCGCGTAGAGCGACTTTAAGCGATGTTATGCGCGAGATGCATACACGCTGGCCCGTACTCTCCGCCTGTGAGGATGCAACGTTTGAGGCGCTCCTGGACCTCTGGCCCGAAGTCCAGGTACGGCGCGATTCAATCTTCGAGGCGCAAGTAGAGCTAGTCGTAGATGGTCTGATAGATGCACCGGCACCTGAAGTGGAGGAGGTTCACGCGCCGACTGCGAAAAAGCTTGTGCGCGAAAGGCGCGTGGCTGTAAAGAAGCATGCCGCGTCAGAGCAGGCGGCGACGCAGGGAGATCTGTGGGGATAAATGTTCATAGTATAGTTGCCAGTGGACAAACGCACCACGAACATTTATCGCAGACCTTGTGCGGACTTCTACTGGTAAAGGATCAGGCAGGAGATGGCGGGCGCGATGACGATGCCGACCGCCTGGCTGATCGTCGTAGCGCTGATGTGGTCCTGGTTCGCGATAATATGCCAGCTTCCTTCTGGTAGGCTAAATGTGGTGGCGACGCTGTTGGGATTGTAGATGACGATAATTTTATCCCACGTGTCGCCGCACGCGTGCCCGTCGAGCGAGAACTGGACAGTGTTGGACGGGCTTTCAAGGAAGGTCAGGTTGCGTCGAATGGCGTCTGCCGAGGTCATGCGGAACGCCGGATGGTTCTTGCGCAACCAGATAAGGCCCGCGTAGTACTGAAAGACATTCTGGTACTGAGCTTTGCGCGCCCAGTCAAGGCGATTCACCTCGTCGCCGGACTTGTAACTGTTGTCGTCGCCGCCCTTGCTGCGCAGGAACTCCTCGCCCCCTTGCATAAATGCGACGCCCTGGGACGTGAAGACGACCGCCTGCGCCAGCTTGTCCATCTTGATGCGTTCTGCCTCGCTCGCTCCCTGCTTACTGCTGGCGATCTTGTCCCACAGCGTTCTATTGTCGTGGCTCGTGACGTAATTGATCGTCTCGCCAGGACTCGCCGCGAAGTCATCGATGCTGCCTGCGACGCTCCTTTTCACCGCGTCAACCTGGCCCGTAGCGCCTGTTGCAAAGCCGACTAATGTTGCCTCGAAGACGCCACCGATCAGGCTGTTGCGGATATCGTCGTTGAAGACACCGATGCCCATGCCTCGCTGCTGTCCCTTCGTGAGCAACTGTTTGCCCGGTAGAGCGGAGCCGCCGCCCGTCCACGGCTCGCCATACAGCAGGACATGCGGATTCAGAGCGCGTAGATCCTGCTCTACCTTGCGCATAGTATCTACACCGAGCAGGGCCATCAGGTCGAAGCGGAAGCCGTCGACATGATACTCTTCAACCCAGTAACGGACCGATGCGCGTACGAAATGCTGCACCATCGGGCGCTCGGTGGCAAGTTCGTTTCCTACACCCGAGCCATTGGTGTAGTAGCCAGCGTCGTTGGTGCGGTAGTAGTACTGCGGTACAATCTTGTCAAAGTCCGAGACATGTGTGCCAAAGGTATGATTATACACGACATCCATAATGATACCGAGCTGCGAGGCGTGCAGGCTCTGGATCATGCGCTTGTATTCCGTGATGCGCGCCGTACCATGTGGCGTGCTTGCATAGGCGCCCTCGGGCACGTCAAAGCAGCGCGGGTCATAGCCCCAGTTGTATTGACCTGGATCGGTCTCGTCGACACTGGCAAAATCTTCGACCGGCAGCACCTGTACATGGGTGACACCGAGCTCCTTCAGGCTGTCTACGCCCGTTGTAACCTCGCCTGGCCCTTTTGTACCGCGCTCGGTGAAGGCCAGATACTTCCCCTTGTTCGTCATTCCCGAACTGGGGTCGATGGAGAAGTCGCGTACATGCACCTCGTAGATAATGGCGTCCACTGGATCGGTCAACGTCTGGTAGCTTTCTCGCTCCCACCCCTTGGGATCGGTCTTTTGTAAATCGACGATCATGCCCCGCGTGGCGTTTACCGCTACTGTGCGCACATACGGATCGACGGCGAACTGTGTAGACTCATAGACCGTCACCTGGTATAGATAGTACCAGTTCTCTAAATTTTCCCGTACCTCTGCGTGCCACGTTCCCTTCTCGCTGCGTTCCATCGCTATCTGCTTTGTTTGCGGGCCGCTCTCGCTGCTATAGAGCAACACCTGCACAGCGGAGGCGGTCGGTGCCCACAGACGGAACCGCGTTGCCTCCCGGCTATACGTGTTGCCCAGGTCCGCGCCGCTATAGACGTAATCCTCGCAGCCCAGGACGTTGCGCGCTATGACATTGCACGCCTGGTATCCCTTCATAGTAAGGCGATGAGTGTGTGTTATGTCAAGCTTTTCGCTTACCTGTATCTGTACCACGCTCAGCTGCAAACCAGCTGATGAGAGCGGGAGAATCTCTGTCGGCGCGTTGAGCGAATCACAGACCTTCTGCTGCTTGCTTTTGGCATCGCACGGAACGTAGGAGAATGTGATCGTCGCACCGCCAAACGGCACCGTGAGTGAGATATCTTCGGATGGAAAAGCGCCGTCCCAATCCCCATCGAACGCGAGCTTATACTTATAATGTCCCGCTGGTAGGAAGCCTGTGAACTGATACAGATTCGCGTGTATCCTCTTCAGCCGCGTCTCTTCGGCGCATGGATTCCAGTCGCCCTGCGTTCCGAGCAGATGCTGCAGGTCGCCGACGAGGACGACCCGGCGGTTCCAGGGCAAGTCGACCGCATCGACGCGTATGGCCTGTCCGGTTGTTGTATCGGTCAGCGTGACGCCGCTTGTACCGAAAGGGAGCGTGATGGAAGCGGAGAGCTGCGCGTGAAGCGTCCTCTCGCCTTCCAGATAGGCATTGACAATGCGCGGCTCTTGTGCGGCCTCGATAGCGTTTAGTGCTGTATTCACTCCAGGTCTCCTACAGATCATTCTTCAACTCGTCTGTATCCGCAAGTGAGCGGCCTTTGTATCTAATTGTCGCACACAAACCAATACTTCTTCATACATAACCCTGGCGTTGCCCCTTTGGAACAAACAAGCGTACAGTCGATGCAAGTATTGAGCAGACGGTAATAAAAGCAGTACGGCACACATAGTAACACATATCTGTTTTACAGAGGAAGAGTTTGAGGGCGTCTGCATATGCATTGCAGCAGATGCTTACGTGAGAAAATGCTAAAGAAGGGCGCGAGAGAAGCTACGTAATACACCGCTGAACGCCGTTGCCAGGGCAGTTGAGCTATTGTTCAGTATCAGCGCTTCGGGGACGTGGAGCTGAAAGCGCAACGAGTTTTGTAGGTACTCTAAAAATTAGTACTAAAGTTCTTGACAGGCACTGCTGGCTAGTGTACTATTGGAGCAGGTTAGAACAAAAGTTCAGGTAGCTTCTAACATTTTATTTTACACAGAGAGGACGGTAAACAATGTGGACCAGACCCAACGCTCTCACAACATCTCGACCATGAACCGCCAGGCAGCCAGTAGGAGTCGAGCCCCCTTCGAGGAAGATGAGCTTGATGATATTTACCCGACACGCATGCCCAGCAGTACACGTCGCTATCGCAGTGATGTCAACACGGAGACCGGACGCGCCCGCGCCGACGCGCATTCTGTAATGCTCGCCAAAAATGATTCTCATATTCCCAATCGCAAGAACGCGATTCCACCGCGCCGCGCCGCGACCCAGACTTCCTTGCCCGTTGTCCGACCAGAGCGCCACTCGACCGGGTCTGTAGAGACGGAAGAGGTCTCTTCTCACCGCAGCGGCGATTTGCCCCCTTCTCGTCGTAGTGGCGATCTGCTGAGGATGAGGCAGACTACTTCTCTTCCCCAGGGCTTCACCTGGTCGCGCTTGCACTGGACGGTGTATGTCGGCACTGCTATGCTCATTATGCTGGTCGGCTGGCTGGCTTTGAGTTCGCTGTCAAGCTGGTGGCAGGTGACGAGCGATGATTGGCACTATGGTCGCCCACGCACGTTTCAGACCGATGCCGTGGTTGGTCACAATGATTCAAGCGCGAACCCCAGTCATTTTATCGCGTTGAATTTGCAGCGACACGTAGAGGTTATCGAGATGCCCGGTGGCGATGCGTCAAAGGCAAAAATTTATACTGGCCCCGTCTTGATCGGCCAGGGCCAGGATCTAGCAGTGGTGACGCTGAGCTTTAAGGATGTCAATGGCGATAACAAACCAGATATGATTGTGAATATACAGGATAGTCGCTTCGTGTTTATTAATGATAGCGGGGGATTTCGCCCGGCACGCCCCGGCGAAAATGTAAACTTGTAGCATCCGTCTACTCTATGCCTGAACTTCAATATAAAGCACGCTGGCTACATGGGGAGCGCCCCTTGTGTAGCCAGCGTGCTTTTATCAGAACCGCCCGTACAACCCTCGCCATTCAGGCGGAGGGAGACAAAGGAGGATGTCAACTTCTGATCGCTGACCTCGCTTGCATCTGCAGTTCTGGCTCCTCGCTGTGCGTAAAGCCCGCCTCCACTGGCTGGCGAACCACTATGTGCAGCTTTGGGAACGAGCCATCGGCTGCAGTGGCATCTTCACTCCCGATCTTTCTCTTATGATTCGGGCGTAAGGCAAGGAGTGCAAATATTATCATCCATGTAAATAATAAACCCGTTAGTGTCCAGATAAGCAGTAACTGTGTTGGTGTCATCGCGCTTGATACATCCACGTGCCGTCCTCTTTCAGGCTGCCTCCAATGATGACAGCGTAGAATTTCCGTAATATACTAGACGAAGGGAAGAGGAGAAACTAACACACCTCGTCCCGACGTACTATCTATGAGTGCTTGCTAATGTGTAAATCTGCCCTGTCTGTGAAGACGAAAAATACAGACGTATAGTTTCATTGTTACCATACTAGTATTATCTATGCTATTCGTCAATGGAATAGGAACTTGTGTATACTTTCCTTAAGAGAAAACGCGGCGGGCTTGTTCTTTTGCCCGAAACCTGTCACAATAGGCTTAAGAAGAGTATCAGAAACAGCATATAAACCTATATATGAAACAGGCAAAGGATAAAATCTATGGATCGTATAGACTGGCAACGCACACGCGATATATTGATAAGCGTTATCTGTGGCGGCCTCATCTTCTGGGCCTGCTGGTCTTTTATGGGCCAGTTTTTCGATGCAATTTTAATTTTGCTGCTCTCAATGGCGGTTGCCTTCCTGGTGACACCGACAGTCAATCTGCTGGTAAGATATGGTTTTCCTCGTTTGCTATCCTGTCTGGTTGTGTATGCGCTGTGTATAACAGCAGTGGCGAGCCTGGGCTACGTGCTGGCCTCTACGCTGATTCGCCAGGTGCAGGATTTCTCGACGACGATTATCAATTTCGCTTCTGTCCTGCCTGCAAACCTCACTTCTCTCCAGGATCTGTTGACAAAACAGTGGAGCATCCCGCCACAGAATATTCAAAATGTGCTCGACCAGATTCAGACACAGGCGACGGCATTCGCCCAGCAGCTGGCAACGAACGCGCTCAATTTTCTGTTTATTCTCACCAATGCTTTTCTCAATATCGTACTAATCGCGGTGCTTAGCTTCTATCTGGTGCTTGATGGCAAGCGCATTCGCGATAGCCTCATCAGCATTGTGCCTAAACGCTCGCTTCCCAATGTGCTGCTGTTCGAGGATGCGCTCAACCGCGTTGTCGGTAACTATATTCGTGGTCAGTTGACACTGGCCCTGATCATCGCACTCTTTGCGAGCGCCATCTGCATTTTGACGGGTCTGGGCAATTATGCGCTCATCGTTGGTGTGCTGGCTTTTCTGTTTGAGACGATTCCTATGGTTGGTCCGGCGCTTGCCTCGGTTCCGGCAATTCTGCTCTCGCTGCTTCTCCCCATGCCGTTTCCCCGCACATTCTGGGTCGTTGCCTTGTTTATTGTGGTGCAGCTTCTGGAGAGCAATGTGCTGGGTCCGCGCATCGTAGGCCACGCGGTTGGCCTGCACCCGGTGGCGGCGATTCTGGCCCTACTGATCGGTGCCCGCATGTTTGGTGTTTTCGGTGCGTTACTGGCCACGCCTGCTGTGGCTGCGCTATGGGTGGTCATTGCGAGTATCTACCGCTCTGCACGTGGCGAGAGTGCTGATCAGCTTCTGGCTCGTCGGCGCGCTCCCTGGTCGCTCCGTCGCCCTGGTCGCATGGTTCGTGTGAAAAAACGACCCGGCGCGTCCCATGCCCTGGCACGTGATGGCGATAGCTCCGTTACCGACCTTCCGAAGCCCGAGCCGCCTGCCGCTGGCGATAGGGCACCGGAAGAGTATGAAAAGCGTATTCCTTCAAATTGAGCACCCTGGTTAGCGCTTGTCGTATTTAAGCGGTGCTAAAGGTCCGCCTCAGCGCCTCTTCGCCTTCGCGTGAGACGAGCGCGTAGACTTCGTCGTTGGCCTGCAATACAGTTTCGCCGGTGGGGAAAATAGGCTCACCATCGCGTATGATCGTGGCAAGGTTCGATTTGCGCGGCAGATTGATCTGGCTCAGCATCTTGCCCACGACAGGCGCGAGCGGCGGAATGCTCAGCTCGACGATCTCCAGTCCCGCCTTCTTTAAGGTTATGAGCTGGACGAAATGCGGGCCAGGCAGCTCGGATTCGATGAGTGAGAGAATGGCTTTGGTGGGACTGATGGTGACATCGATACCCAGCTTCTGAAATAGTTCCTCGTGCTTCGGATTGTTCAGGCGCGCTATCGTGCGGGCCACGTGAAAGCGCTGTTTCGCCATCTGGCAAATAACCAGGTTGTCCTCGTCTTCGCCTGTAACGGCAATTACCATATCGGCACGTCGTACGCCCGCCTCCTCCATCGTCCTGGCCTCGCACGCGTCGCCGCGGAAGATGGACTGCCCCAACTCATCTCCCAACGCCTGTGCTCGTATGGCACCCTTCTCTAGAAGGAGTACCTCGTGTCCCTGGTTAAGCAAATTTTTGGTGAGGTAGTAACCAACGTCTCCCCCGCCTCCAATGATAATATACATGCAAATACCTTTTCCTTCTTTTTAGCGTACCAGTTTCTTCCTATGTGCGTTGTCCCGGAGCCTACTCTCGTTATGATACTGCTTTTTTGCTATCAGTAAGAGAGTTGAAGAGTATATCCGCCCCGACGAGCGTAGGGCAGAAGGTCTCCATCCCCAATTCTCTGTATGTACTCTCGCGAATGGGATCGTAAATACGGCAGACAACTTTCTTGATATTGAAGATCTCTTTGGCGATCTGGCTTGCCATGATGTTGCGGTTGTCACCATTGGTAACCGCTGCGAAGGCGTCGGCTTTTTCGATGCCCGCCCGCCGCAGTATCTCCTCGTCAACTCCGTTCCCTGCGATCTTCTCTCCTTTGAAATCGGATCTCAGGCGCTGAAAAGAATCACTGTTACTGTCGATTACTGTGACCCTGTGCCCTGCCTGATCCATCAAGGTGGCCAGTGTTGAACCTACGCGACCGCAGCCCATAATAACAACTTTCACGTAAACCTCCTGTCGGTCTGAGACCGCTTCCTAAGTTATGTTACTTCCAAATTATTATAGCATGTCTGTGGATCTCCTATTGCTCTTGCAGATCGGGAGGCCGAAACGTTCTATAGTTAGAGATAAGGCAGAAGCCTGTAGTTAGTTTTGAGAATGGAAGTGAAGATTTATGGCACCTCGTCACGTTCCTGGCGCGCACCCAGGATTGAATTATGTATTGCGTCTCGCCTCTCTAGAAGAACGTGAACAGTGGGATCGCTTCGTTACACAATCCGCTAGTGGTCATCTTCTGCAAAGCTGGGGCTGGGGAGAGTTAAAAGCGAGGGCTGGCTGGTCTCCGCTGCGCCTCGCGCTTTATGACGACGATGAAATAATCGCCGCCGCCCAGGTGCTGCGGCGCACCGCTCCGCACGTGCCGCTGCGCGCGGGACACCTTGCCTACATTCCTCGTGGTCCCGTTATCGATTGGTCGCAGCCCGCTCTATGCGCCAGTTTCTTCTCTCAGCTTACTGCTTATCTGCGCGGCCAGGGCGCGATCGCCGCCCGTATGGAGCCGGATTGGCTGACCGACACTCCAGCCGCTGAACTCGTCTTGCAGCGCCTGGAAGTTATGCGCATGCATCCTACCGCTCCGGTCCAGCCTCTGCGTACCATCATCGTGGACCTGTCTCCCACTGAAGAGGCGCTATTGGCGGGCATGAAAGAGAAATGGCGTTACAACGTGCGTCTCGCCGGGCGCAAGGGCGTAACGGTCCGTGTCGCGCAGACGCCAGATGATGTGCGCTCCTGGTATCATCTGCTGCAAACGACGGGCAAGCGCGATCAGTTTGGCGTGCAAACCCTCGATTACTATCTGAATGCCTGGAACATCTTCGCACCACGCGCTGAGGCCCGCCTGCTCCTTGCTGAATACAATGGACAGTTGCTGGCTGGCATTTTCGTGGGCCTGTTCGCGCGCCAGGCGATCTATCTCTACGGCGCTTCGAGCAATGAGCAGCGCCAGCTTATGCCCAACTACCTGTTGCAGTGGGAGGCCATGCGCTGGGCGAAGCAAGAGGGCGCGCTCTCTTATGACCTCTGGGGCATTCCCGCTACTGATGCCGAGGACGAGGCTATGGCCGGCGTCTACCGCTTCAAACGAGGATGGGGCGGTCGTGTGGTACAATTTATAGGCTGCTATGAAGCTATCTACAACCCTCTCCTCATGCAAATAGCCAGTAAATTTATGTAAAGATTGTGGGGAAAGAAGCGGAGACATATGACGATGAACCTGCCCTTTGCGCTGGAGACCGACCTGGAGAGGCGTATCGCTGCTGATCCCGAATGGCAGGCCGGTATCGATTGGGGAAAACCTCGCTTCGGACACATGGAAGGTCCGGTCAAATATCATATCGCCGATGTATTAGCAAATATTGATCGGCAGTGCATGACTGCGGACGAGCGTTGCATGCTGCGTCTGGTCGCGCTTATCCACGATACCTTCAAGTACCGCGTCGATGAGTCGCGACCGAAGATCGGCACGAACCATCATGCTTACATTGCGCGCAAGTTCGCTGAGCGCTATATCGCGGACCCCGCGCTGCTGGACCTTATTGAGCTGCACGACGAGGCGTACAATAGCTGGCGTCTGGGTGCTCATCGCGACCGCTGGCACCACGCGGAGGAGCGCATCAACAATCTGATGCAGCGCGTCGGTCCGGCCCTTCCCCTCTATGTCCGTTTCTTCCATGCCGATAGCGAGACGGACTCGAAGGATCAGGCTCCCGTCGCCTGGTTCGAGCAACTCTTGCAGGCCCGAGGGCTGGCTTTTCCTCTTTGCTAAACACGCGCTCCCACCGAGTTTCTGTTCTATCTGTTAACTATTCAGTAGAGATGGGCCTTG
>JALYTQ010000283.1 GCA_030854195.1 Chloroflexota bacterium | reverse complement strand
AATGGGCGAGGGCGATGAGCTTCTCACATTTGCTCTGACGCAGCATGATGCCGATAGAACCGCCGATACGCCGCTTGACACTGTCATGGAGGCAGTCACACCGCTTCACGTCAATGCGCGCACGGTTGCACAGGCGGCAAAAGCAGGCGTCCCATTGGCGCGTAAAATCATCGCCGAAGCGGCGGAGGCGCTTGGTGTCGGACTCGTCAACATTATACATATATTTAATCCCGAACTTATTATTCTGGGCGGCGGCGTTTCTCAGATCGGCGAGCTGCTGATCGAACCGGCGCGGCGCGTCGTCGAAGCGCGTGCAATGCCGGTTTCACGCGATGCCGCTCGCATCGTCATGGCTGAACTGGGCACCGACACCGGATTGGTTGGTGCTGGAGCGCTGTTAGTTTCAACACCTTAAGTTTTTCGGGGGAAGAGAAGTCAAGAAAAGAAAAGATCGAGTAGTTACAATAAAAGTAGTAAGTAGCAAAGAGAGCATGGCAGCACATAAAGAACGTTTGGATGTAGCATTAGTGAGGCGTGGCCTGGCTTCCAGCCGTGAACGAGCGCAGGCTCTTATCATGGCGGGGCAGGTCTACGTGGGAGAGCGCAGGGTGGACAAGGCCGGGACGCTTGTGCCGCTCGACGCCGACTGCCGAATAGCAGAGGTTTCGCCCGAGCTAAAGTATGTCAGCCGAGGCGGGCTAAAGCTCGTAAAAGCGTTAGATGCCTTTCAGTTGAGTCCAGAGGGGCTGGTCGCCATCGATGTTGGTGCCTCGACGGGAGGGTTTACAGAAGTTCTGCTGGAACGCGGGGCGCGGCGCGTCTACGCGGTTGATGTCGGGCACGGACAACTGGCATGGACCTTGCGCAACGATGCACGCGTCGTGGTTATGGAACGAACGAACATCCGCCACCTGACAGAGCTTCCCGAGCCGGTACAATGCGCGGTCATCGACGTTTCATTCATCTCCCTGCGCCTGGTACTCCCTGCCCTGACGCCGTTGCTCGTACCTGCGCCCGAGACATGGATTGTCGCCCTGGTCAAGCCGCAGTTCGAAGCAGGCAAGAGCGAAGTCGATCGCGGCGGAGGAGTCATCACCGATGCCACCGTCCACGAGCGCGTCTTGCAAGAGCTAAGTGCCTGGATACCGGGGCATACATCTCTACATGTGCAGGATAACAGCGACTCGCCCATCCTTGGACGCGACGGCAACCGGGAGTTTCTTTTCCTGCTCAAATTTCAGTACAGGCAACCAATCGATCGTGTACAATACACAGTATGTACCTAAGCCCGTTTTAGCAGTACGCTCAAAGAAGAGAGGTGTTTTATGTCTGGTGAACACGGCGCTCAAACAATTCTTCTACCGGACCAGTTTAACGCAGCCGCCGCAATTCTGGATCGCAATGTCGCGGAAGGGCGCGGCGACAAAATCGCCATTTACTGCGAAGGGGAAACCTATACCTACGCCCAGATCGTTGAAATGAGCAATCGCGTCGGCAATGCGCTGCTCGGCCTGGGCATTGACATGGAGCAACGGGTAGGGCTGCTCTTACTCGACTCTGCGCAATTCGCCGCTTCCTTCTTCGGTGCTATCAAGATAGGCGCAGTTCCGGTCCCGATGAACACAACAATGCGTCCCAATGATTACGTCTATATGCTCAATGACAGCCGTGCCCGCGTGCTCCTCACCCATGCATCGCTGTGGCAAACGCTGCAGCAGATACGCCCAAAGCTCAAATATCTGCGCCACATCGTTATAATCAACAACACAGGTACACCTCCTATTCAGGATGCGACAATCCATGACTTCGACGCCTTGCTTGGGCGCGCCACTGCAAATTTAGAGATCGCGGAGACAAGCAAAGACGATAGCGCATTCTGGCTTTACAGTTCTGGCAGCACTGGATTTCCGAAGGGCTGCGTCCACCTGCAACATGACATGATCTATAGCGCCGAGTATTACGCGAAATCGGTGCTCGGCGTCAACGAAAACGACATCACATTCTCAGCCGCCAAGCTCTATTTTGCCTATGGGTTGGGCAACCTCTATTTCCCCTTCAGCGTAGGAGCAAGCGCGGTCTATTATCCAGGGCGACCTCTGCCCGAGGACATGTTCAGGACAATCGAGCAGTACCAGCCAAGCATTTTCATCGGTATTCCCACCCTCTATGCCTCCATGCTCGCTCTATATGATGCGGGCAAGCGCTTCGATTGTTCCTCGCTGCGCGTCTGCACCTCGGCGGGCGAGGCACTACCCGCCGACATACTGCGGCGCTGGCAAGAGGCATTTCACGTACCCATTCTGGACGGCATTGGCTCAACTGAGCTGCTGCACATTTTCATTAGCAACCAGATAGGCAGCATCAAAGCGGGCAGCACCGGCAAGCTCGTACCGGGCTACGAAGCGCTCATCGTCGATGAACAGGATCGTCCTGTGGCACAGGGCGAGATCGGCAACCTGCGCATACGAGGAGACAGTACTGCTGCATACTATTGGAACAAGCATGATAGAACGAAAGATACCATCAACGGGCACTGGATCTACACAGGCGATAAATACTACCAGGATGAGGAGGGCTACTATTGGTATTGTGGCCGCTCGGATGATATGCTCAAAGTAGGGGGTCAGTGGGTCTCGCCTATCGAAATCGAGAACACGCTGATCATCCATCCAGCAGTCCTGGAGGCAGCCGTTATTGGCTTCGAGGATGAACAACAGCTAGTCAAGCCCAAAGCCTTTGTCGTGCTCAGAGCAGACTACGAGGCGTCGGATGCACTGGCGGAACAACTCAAAGCGTTCGTCAGGGAGCGTCTTGCCGTCTTCAAGTATCCACGCTATATAGAGTTCCTCTCCGAGCTACCGCGCACGGCTACCGGAAAAGTGCAGCGCTTCCTGCTGCGCGCACAAGCTGAGAGCCGGGCAACGCGAGGCGCGGATGGCAACTAAAAATTGGAATACGTAATAGAGGTAGGTAAAAGAAAGCAGTATGGCACAACAGGAACATCCGTGGAAGACACTTTCAGTTGAGCGCGTACTCGACGCAACGCATCTGCAGGTGCGTCGAGAGCGCGTTGAATTGCCGGATGGGAATATCATTCCCGATTACTACATTATCGAGAATCGCGGCTGGGTCGGCATCGTCCCCATTACTGAGGATGGCCGCTTCATTTTAAATAAGCAGTACAAGCATGGCATCGGCTTCGAGGTGCTGGAATTTCCGGCGGGCGGCATCGACGAAGATGAAGAAGATCCGCTGCAGACGGCCCACAGAGAGCTGATGGAAGAGACAGGCTATAGCACCGATCAGATGGAGTTTCTGGCACATATGCTTGCTAATCCTTCGGGCTCAGTGACGCGTATCTGGTGGTACATAGCGCACAATGTACGCAAGACGGGGGCACAAAAGATTGACGCAGCCGAAGTCATCGAAAATTTCCTGGTCACACCCGCTGAACTGCTGCGCCTCATCCACAGCGGCGAATTCGCGGTCCAGGGGCAGATCGCCGCTGCCTACATGGTACTTGAGCGCCTGGGGCTCTTGCAGATAACTCATCAGTAGAGATGGAGCTTGCCTCCATCCGGCCCACAAGCTGCGTGGTCGGGAACTAGATGGAGGCAAGCCCCATCCCTACTGACGTTACAAAAATTTTACAGATCTTTATCATTTTCCTGATAGAGAAGGGGTACACTCAAAAAATGATAAAATAGAGCCATCAACCCAAAAGCTGGTAAAAATATGACCAAGATTCTTATCATCGAAGACGAAGTAAATATTATACAGGTTATCCGGCTCTATCTGGAGCAGGCAGACTATACTGTGCTCAGCGCGACCGATGGCATTGCGGGGCTGGAACTGCACGCCCGCGAGCATCCCGATCTAGTCATACTCGACCTGATGCTACCTGCCCTCGATGGTATGGAGGTATGTCGGCGTATTCGGGCGTGGGCCGCGACTCCCATCCTGATGCTGACCGCGCGCCAGGGAGAAGATGATCGGATCGCGGGCCTGGAATCTGGTGCCGACGACTACCTTGTAAAGCCATTCAGTCCACGCGAGCTGGTAAGTAGGGTCAAAGCTATTCTGCGGCGGAGCAACTCCCCGGCTACCGGCACGGCTGGTTCGCAGGAGTCCAGGCATCCCGACGAAGAGCAAGATAAAGCAGGAGAGATCCACTTCGGGAGCCTGAGCATCAACGTGCCCGCGCGTAGAGTCACAGTCAGTGGGCAGGTCGTGGCATTGACCGTCAAAGAGTTCGACCTGCTTGTGACGCTTGCCTCGAGTCCGGACCGCGTCTTCACGCGTGAATCGCTGCTCAATCAGGTGTGGGGCTACACCTATCTCGGCGATGGTCGCACCGTTGACGTGCATATCGGGACCCTACGCAAAAAACTAGAGGCCGATCCGACCACGCCCCACTACATCCAGACCGTCTGGGGCGTGGGCTATAAATTCATGCCCTCACTGACCTCGACGCAAGTGCGAGGAGAACAGGGGTGAAGGCGCTCTTCCTCTTCTCAAAACTGAGCCTTAGAATCAAGCTTATTTTGAGCTATCTCGCGGTGGCCCTGGGCGCGATCCTCATTCTCACGCTTGCTATCGCGATCGTGGTGCAAAACTACTTTACGACCACTCAGCTTGAGACGCTGCGCCGTCAGGCACAATATCGCGCGCAGCAGATCTCCTTCCTCTACCCGCGCAGTCAATGGTCCCTCAGGGTAGCACCCGGCGATCCTGTGATCCTGGTTATTGCCGATGCAACGGGCAAGCAGATGCTTTGCAGCCAACCAGCCTTTCTCAATGGAGGCAACTGCGATGATCCTACCCTTGAAAAGTCGCTTACGCAGGCGTTACAGGAAAAAAAGGAGATAGATGGAACCTTACAGGTAAGCGCCGGGGGCAGCACGATCTCATCGCTTTTCGTCAGCGTACCATTGACCTACAATGGACAGATCATAGGAGCTATGTTTCTGTCGACACCGCAGGCCGCGCAAAATTTTTCTCAGCAGGCGAACCTGGCTATTTTGCTGGCTGGCCTCGTCGTCGCGGTCCTTGTCGTACTGTTCAGCTTCCTGATTGCACGCAGCCTCACACGACCGCTGGAGTCACTGACGGTAGCGGCGGAGCAGATGAAACAGGGGAAATATACACAGCGCGTCGAGCCGCCTAAAATGCAGGATGAGCTGAGACGCCTGGCGCTTACCTTCAACGAGATGGCCGACACCATCGAAGCAGACGTAAATGAGTTGCGCAACCAGGAGCAGGCGCGCCGCGACATGCTCGCCAACATTGCTCACGACCTGGCTACACCCCTGACCGCCATCCAGGGCTTCAGCGAGGCGCTGGCGGACGGGATGATTCCCGATGCCGAGACGCGCCAGGAGACCGCGCAGCGCATCGGGCGCGAGGTCCAACGCCTGCGTCGCCTGGTCAAAGACCTGCAACAGATGTCCTTGCTCGAATCCGGTCACGTGTCGCTTGATCTCGCACCGCTCGATATGTACACGCTCGTTGACGAAACGCTGAACGTGATCCAGCCAGAATGCGAGCAGACGGCCATCTCGCTCCACAACGACATTGCGCCCGCGATGCCACCCGTCCTTGCCGATAGCGACCGCATCACCGAGGTACTACTCAACCTGTTGGACAACGCGCGCCACCACACGCCGACCGGCGGTAACATCCACATCGGAGCGCACAGGAAGGAAGACAAGCTCTCTATTCAGGTCAGCGATAGCGGCACAGGCATCGCGCCCGAAGACCTTCCGCATATCTTCGAGCGCTTCTACCGCGCCGACCGCTCGCGCACAGAGGCATCGGGCGGCAGCGGCCTGGGCCTCTCCATCGTCAAGGCCATCGTCACCGCCCACAAAGGAACCATCTGGGCCGAGAGCGAGGTGGGGCACGGGACCAGCATTACGTTCACTCTGCCGCTGGCGCGCCTTTCTTAAACTTCTCTTGTGCTATCACAAAAAATCATTATAAATACGTATTGTCTATCTCCAACATGTTTTATAAAATAGGTCATGCATTTTAAAAATGCAGGTACCGTAAATTTAACAAATAACTATACATAACGCCTTTACTGCTTGGCGCTTGCTAGTTAGCTACCAGTAAAACAATAAAATCAGTGAGTAAAGGCATACAGTATATTAAGATAGGTAGTATATGCCATGAAACAACTTGGTCCTAAAAGACACACTGATAAAACGGGAGACATTAGTGAAGCCGCTATAGTAGCTCGACTTTTACAGTCGAACTATATTGTTCTGACTCCGTATGGAAAGAACCACCGCTATGATCTTGTAATCGAAGACGCTGATGGAATTTTCTGGCGTATACAATGCAAAACTGGCTGGCTAGATGCAGAAGAGACGGTAATCGTATTTGCGCCCGCTAGTGGGTCAGCTAACAATTGGCTTGCCATGAAGAGGGAAAAATGGTACGCTGCCTGAAGG
>JALYTQ010000282.1 GCA_030854195.1 Chloroflexota bacterium | reverse complement strand
TACGAGCGCGCGCTCCAGCTCGATCCCGACATGGTGGATGTGTATCAGCGCAAGGGCAACGCCCTCTACGCGCTGGGACGCTACAAAGAGGCCATAGGTGCCCACGAGGAGGTGCTGCGGCGCGATCCCAGCGATCTGGCTGCTTACGATGGTATTGGCTGGGCGCTACGGCGGCTGGGACACCATAAAGAGGCGCTGGATGTCTACAATCGCCTGCTCGAACAGGACGACGGTTACGCTCCCGCCTACACGGGCAAGGGCAGGACGCTCTACCGATTGGCGCGCTATCGCGAGGCGCTGGCCTGCTTTGATGAGGCCATTCGACTCGCTCCCGGCGTGGCCCAGACGTACGAATTCAAGGCCGACACGCTCTATCATCTGCGCAGGTACGACGAGGCGCTGGCGGCTTACGAGCAAGCACTGGCTCTGAAGCCAAAGAGCGCAGAGGCGCTGGATGGTCGCGCCTGGGTGCTGTGGGGTCTCGACCGTCTTGAGGAAGCGCTGGCCTCCTTTGAGCAGGCGGCGCGTCTGCGGCCCGACGCCGCCTCTCCTTACAATGGCATAGGCGCGTTGCAATACGAGCTTAAGCACTACCGGGAGGCGCTCGCAGCCTTTGAGCACACCATCCACCTCAATCCGCGTCTCGCCTCGGCGCACAATGGCAAGGGCAACGTCCTCTACGATCTGCGCCGCTACGACGAGGCGCTGGCGGCCTACGAGCACGCCGTACGCCTGCACCCCGACATGGGTGCCTACCACTACAACATGGCCGATACCCTTGAACAGCTGGGTAGAACGACCGATGCGCAACGAGAGTACGAGGAGGCGCGGCGGCTGGGGTATGCTGAATAATAACTCTCTTGTGCTATCCATTTCTCTCGTTATAGAATACCATGTATGTCGATCTATTTCTCATCACATATACTACGCCGCTTCGGACGCGTGCAGGCGCTGCTCGATCAATTGCAACCGGAGGCTGAGTCGAGGGCGTGTATTGTCCCTGGCTCACCAACGCCACAGCGGGGCGTGATTATCTTCCCTGGCTCGTTCAATCCTCCGACGACGGCGCATATTGCACTATTGAAGCAGGCACAGGAGTTCGCGCATCGCCAGCAGGAAGCGTTGCAGCTCTACGCGGCGTTCAGCAAGCATACGGTGGATAAAGAGTCCGTGGAGCGACCGTTGCTGCTGGATCGGGTGATGTTGCTTGAGCGCTTGCTGCGCAATCGGCTGCCGCAAGTAGGAATTATGTTATTTAATCGCGGGCTGTATGTTGAGCAGGCCGAGGCCGTGCGCCGCTCGTTTCCGCGTGTGAGGCGCATTTTGTTCCTGATCGGCTTCGATAAGATTGTGCAGATCTTTGATCCGCGCTACTACCAGGACCGTGACGCCGCGCTTGGCGAGCTGTTCAAGCTGGCGGAGTTCCTGGTAGCTCCTCGCGGCAACGATGGCGAGAAGGAGCTTTCCGCGTTGCTGCACCAGTCCCAGAATGCTCGCTTTACCGATTATGTTCACCCGTTGCCCTTCAACCCCATCTACCGCCATGTCTCATCTACCGCTATACGTCGGCAGGCAGTTGGCATCGCTACGGATGTGCCACGCGAGGTGCGGCAGTTTATGCAGGAGACGCGTGCCTATGCTCCGCCTTTGCAGTGGCGCGACGGTGCGACGGTCGATTACTACGGACAGCGCGTGCAGGTGCTCACACAGCTTTTGGGTCAGCAGGGCGTCACGCGTGCGAGATACGGAACGTGAACGTGGTTGCGCCGATCTGTATCTGGTCGCCCTCGCGCAGGGTCGTGCGGACGACCGCGCGTCCATTGACGAAGGTGCCGGTTGCTGAACGGTTGTCGGCCAGTTCGTATTCGCCGCTGTCTAGCTCGCGCAGGGTGGCGTGGAGCCGACTGACCGCGAGATCTTCAAGAAAAATATTGCAGTTGCGGCTGCGCCCGATCGTCATCTCCGGCAGGAGCTCGACGCTACGCGGACCCGTCTGGGCGCTCTCCAGGTCTAGCCGCGCAATCGCCGCTTCCTGCGCGTCGGGCGTCTTGCCAATCATGAGCTCGCGGCCTCGCGATGAAGGCAGTTGGAAGGGTCGCGTCGTCTCATTGGCGTAGAAGGTGAGCTGCGTATTGCCGAACAGGAGCTGGTCGCCGCTATTGAGCGGTTGCTCCCTGGCCGGTTGCCCGTTGACAAAACTGTCCCCGCTGCCGTGATCGTCGCGCAAGACATATCCGGTCGCCACGCGCAAGATGCTGGCCTGCTTGCGATGGACCGTAATATCTTCCAGGAAAATGTCACAGTTGCGGCTGCGGCCTATCGTGGTGCATTCTTTCCATAATTCTACACGCTTGCCAAGCAGAGGTCCCTTCTGAATAACAAGGTAAGCTGATGTATATTCTTGTGCCATGCGACTCCATTGCTATCTTGGTGTGCGATGAAAGCATATCCCATCGTTCTCAGTGTGGGTATTTTAACCTCTTTACCCATGTCAGTCAACCCAACTCTCGCGTAGCTGCCTCGAAGCCTGTGAGTGATATAATGCCAGCCAGTGAGCACTGGTGCGACTGGAAGTTTTTTGAGAAAGGCAGAGTATCATTATGGCAATGCAAATGGGGCAGCAGATCACAGCTGAATTTGACGTTCCCGCGCAGATGAGAGACGGAGTGACGCTGCGTGCCAATGTATATCGTCCAGCGGGCGAGGGGCAATGGCCCGTTCTACTTACACGCCTGCCGTATGGAAAGGATCTGCCCCTCGGCAGTTCGCTGATGGACCCGGCGCAGGTTGCCAGGCGCGGCTATGTCGTGATTGTGCAGGATACGCGTGGTCGCTTCACTTCTGAGGGCGAATGGGACCCCATGCGCAACGAGATCCTCGATGGTGAGGACAGTGTTGCCTGGGCCGCCCAATTGCCGTATAGCAATGGCAGCGTCGGCATGTATGGCATCTCCTACTTCGGCTTTACGCAGTGGGCCAGCGCCATCCAGCAGCCAGCGGCGTTGAAGGCGATGATTCCGGTTGAGACGTGGAACGATCCCTTTAATGGCACCATGTATCGCGGCGGAGCCTTTGAGCTTGGCGTTATGGCGAGCTGGCAGATGATGATGGGGATGGATGTGCTGCTGCGCCGCTATCGCGGCGATCCCGATCCGCGTAACTTTGGGCGCGCGTTCTACATGCTGGTGAAGGAGAGCGACGCTCTGGCAAGCGCGAACTACTGGTCCCTGCCGTTGAAAGACTTCGGCCCGTTGAGGCGCAACGACGTAGCCCCCGCCTTCTTTGACGCGGTCGAGCATCCTCTGGACCGTGAGCGCGCTGACCCGCTGACTATTCTTGGCAAGCACGAGCGCGTGACGGTCCCGACCTTCAATATCGGTGGCTGGTACGATATCTTCCTGCAAGACACGATCGTGAACTTCAAGAATATGCGCGAGCATGGTAGCACAGCGGAGGCGCGCCAGAGCAAGCTGCTGATCGGTCCCTGGGCGCATGGGGTCGTGACCAATCCTATTGGTGATGTCAACTTTGGCTTTGCCGCCAGCGCCGCGCTCATCGACATGCAGATCGATTTCGTCAGCCTGCAAGTGCGCTGGTTCGATCATTTCCTGAAGGGCGTTGATACTGGCATGTTGAACGAGGCACCGATCAAGCTGTTTGTGATGGGCAAGAACGTCTGGCGCGATGAGCAGGAATGGCCGCTCGCCCGTACCGTTGAGACGCGCTACTATCTGCACAGCAATGGACACGCCAATACGCTGAATGGCGATGGCTTGCTGAGCACGAACGCGCCAGAGGACGAGCGCGCCGATCAGTACGTGTACGATCCCGCCGATCCAGTCATCACACGCGGGGGTGCCCTGTTGATGACGCCGGAGTTCCGCCCTGGTCCCCTGGATCAGCGTCCCGTCGAGAGTCGGGGCGATGTCCTGGTATATAGCACGCCGGTATTGGAGCAGGACGTGGAGGTGACGGGTCCCATTGTCGTGCGTCTCTGGGCCGCGTCGAGCGCGCCGGATACCGACTTTGTGGCGCGCCTGGTCGATGTGCAGCCCGATGGCAGCGCCCTAAATCTGACCGATGGCATTATTCGCGCCCGCTATCGTGACCGCAGCGGCGATGCCTCGCTCATTGAGCCTGGCCGGGCCTACGAGTACGAGATCGATCTGTGGGCGACCAGCAACGTCTTCCTGAAGGGTCATCGCATCCGCCTCGATGTCACAAGCAGCAATTTCCCGCGCTGGGACCGCAATCCTAATACCGGCCACGCTTTCGGGGCCGATAGCGAGCTAGCGGTTGCACATCAGACCATCTTGCACGATGCGGATCACCCGTCGTATGTGCTGCTGCCGTTGGTGCCTATCGCGTAACTAATCACCAGTAGGGATGGGCCTTGCGTCCATCGGGTTCCCTATAATGCGGCTCCATTGTCTGATTGCGCTCCCCAGGCCGGATGGACGCAAGGCCCATCCCTACTACTGGTGTTACCACACGTACATCAAGAGCAGCAGGATGAGCGCGGTCAGGACGAGCAGGACTAGAATTGTGCCCACGATGGTGAGGCCGAAAGCGGGCGACCCGCGCAGGGCACCGGTAGCTTGCTGCCGACCCTGTAGCTTCGCGGCGGTCGGCAGAGAGAGCGGCGAAATAGGGTGCTGCGCGTCGTCACTGCTGGACTGGCGGCGCGATTGGTAACGTGAAACCGGACCCTCTAGCGTCGCCACGCTGGCGAAGTGGCGGGCGTGGACGTGGCGAGAAGCAGGGGCTGCCGCAACCTTCCCAGGTGTGGATAGAGCCATCTCGTTCGACTCGCTTGTAGACATCTGCCGGGCCTTTTCCGCGCGCTCCGTTTCGTACTCGCCGTACCTGCCCTGGCCGCGTGTTGTGTGGCGCGAGCGTCTGACTGCCTGGAGCGTCGCGTCGTACGCCTCTGCGAAGGCGGCGATCGTGGGGTAGCGCTGCTCCGGCTTCTTGGCAAGCGCGCGTGCGAAGACAGTATCGAGCTCTCCTGGCAGGGCTGGATTGTAGACGCTGAGCGGCGTGGGCGGCGTGTGATGATGGTGATGCAGCAACTGGGACGCCGTGCCCTCGAAGACCGGGCGTCCCGTCATGAGCTGGTACATCATCACCGCCAGCGCGTACTGATCGGCGGCTGGCCCGACATGGACAGACGTGACCAGGGAGGGATCGTCGAATTGTTCCGGTGCCATATAGAGCGGCGTGCCGACGGAACGGTGAAGCGAGCGCCCACGACGATAGAAGGCAGCCAGCCCGAAATCGGCGAGCAGGAGATGTGGCCGCCCGTGTGGGAAGAGCGCGGCACCGTACGGTCCCTGTTTCAACGGTCCGCGCTCGATGCGAATGAGGAAGTTTGTTGGTTTAATATCGCGATGAATGATGCCGTGATCGTGCGCGTGTTGCAGAGCCGAGGCGGCCTGCATAAGATAATAGCCCGCCTCCTCCGCCGAGAGGGGCCAGCCGAAGCCAAACTGCTGCGTGCGGCGCTGCAGCCAGTTCCAGAGCGATCCCTCGGCGAGATAGGGCATCACCAGGTAAGTGATAGGCGTCAGGCCACCTTCGAGCACATCCTCGCCGAAATGGTAGAGCGGCAAGATATTTTCGTGCTCCAGCTCGGCGACCGCGCGCGCCTCGCGTTCGAAACGCTGGGCCGCCTGCTTTCCTTCAGGTGTCTCGGGTATCGAGCGCAGGTCTCCGCAGACAACCTTGATGGCAACCTTCCTGCCGATGCGTGCATGTTGAGCCAGATAGATGTCGCCCATGCCACCAGTCTCGATGAGCCGCACCAGCCGATAGCCACCGAGCAATTTCCCTACCAACGTATTCATCAAGAAGTCCTTCATTATTTTATGAGTAGAGGCGAGCGCGCGGCCTTGAGCAAGATGCCGCCTGCGCTCTGACGTTGAATCTTTTGTACTATAGACAGTATACAGTGCGATTCCAGTATTGCCGTCCAGCAGCGCCAAAACTCCCATACGCGGCTTCCATCTTTGCTAGTGTGATGAGCGTGTAGAGCCTTGCTACAGGCGCGCCGAGCCGTGATAGCAGCACAAAAAGGGTGCAATATCCGTCCTCACGATGGATATTGCACCCTTTTTGTGCTGCTGTGATTAGTACTATTGGCCTAGCTGGCGCAGTGTATCGTAGGCGGTCGCGGCCAGGTCCGGGCGCGTCTCGATCAGGTGGCGCAGGGCGGAGGTGGCGTCGCCGTCGCGGTACTGGAGCACGAGCTGGCAAGCCAGGCGCACGTTGCTCTCGCGTGGATCGTTGAGGGCCTCGCGGGCCGCGTTACGGCAGCGCGCATCTTCGCCCTTTGGATCAATACGCTTCAACGCTTCAAGGGCTTGAGAGCGCACGTAGGGATCAAAATCGTTGTTCGCCCGCAGGACGCTATCCAGTGCGCTGCGATCGTCCAGCAGCCCGCAGGCGCGCACGACCGCCGCGTAGAT
>JALYTQ010000049.1 GCA_030854195.1 Chloroflexota bacterium | reverse complement strand
GCTGGTAACAGTTCGGGAGCGCCCGGCGCTCCCGAACTGTTACCAGCATATTTTCTCTAGTCTTTATTTATCCCTTCACAGCGCCAGCTGTCAGGCCGGACACGATGCGTTTCTGAAGGAAGAGCACCACAATCACCAGCGGAATGGTCACAATTACCGCGGCGGCGGCGATTTCGCCCCAGGGAATAGTATGCTCACCAGCGAAGCGCGTCACGCCAACGGTGATCGGCTGCGCGTTCGAATCGGTCGTCAGGGTCAAACCAAACAGGAAGTCGTTCCACACACCGATGAAGGACAGAATCGCGGCGGCGAAGACGCCAGGAGCGGTGAGTGGCACAATGATTTCCCAGAGGGCACGCATCCGCGACGCGCCATCCACCAGCGCCGCCTCTTCCAGGTCCGGCGGCAGATCGCGGAAGAAAGACACCATGAACCAGACAGTAATCGGTAAGCTCAGCACGAGGTCCGGAATAATCAGGGCCGCGTATGTATTGTAGATCGGAATCACACTGGTATATAACACGTAGAGCGGCCCGACGATCGCGATCAGCGGGATCATCTGCACCGACAGCGCGAGCCCCAGCACGATGCCCTTGCCGCGAAACTTCAAGCGCGCAACGGCATAGGCGCACAGGACACCAACAATAAGCGCCAGAATCGTGGTAACGGTGGCGATAATCGCGCTGTTGAGCAGATCACGGGTAAAGGTCGTCGTGCTCAGATCGCTTAAGTAGTTTTCGAAACTAAACGAATGCGGAAAGAGCGTCGGCGGAGAAACGTTGAGTTCGATGCCGCTTTTCACCGAAGTGACGACGGTCCAATAGAGAGGTGCCAATGCGATAAACACCACCAGCACGACCGCGATGTAGCGGACTACCTTACGCCATTCTAAACCTTTGCCAGGTTCTGCCGTGCTCTCTCTCGCTTTAGCCCTGGCTTGCACCTGCCCTTGTACTGCCATAATAAATCTCCTTTCCAGGATGAATAGAGCGACGCGCTATCGTTGCGTGACACGCATCAACCAGACAAAGAGCAGACTAATAATCAGTCCAGCCACAAAGAGGAAGACGGCGGCGGTTACTCCAGCAGCAAAATCGAAGGTAGAACGCGTGAACATATAGTTATACGAGAACGAGGCCACGCTTTGCACCTGGTTGCCTCCCAGGATATAAAGCAGATCGAAGACGCCCAGGGCAGCCAGAGTGCGGAAAAGCAGCGCGATGACCAGCGGCCCAGCAAGCAGGGGCAGCGTAATCGTCCAGAACTGTTGGAAGCGCGTACTCCCATCGACGCCAGCCGCCTCATACAGTTCGTTGGGGATGACCTGCAAGCCAGCCAGAATCAAGAGCGCCATAAACGGAGTGGTTTTCCATACATCGGTGATGACGGACGCGATAATGATACCATTACTACTCTGCAATAAGGTAGCACCGGTTGGCAAGACATGGATCTGCTGAAGGATGTAGCTGACGATACCGGTACGATCGTTGTACATCAGATACCAGATCTGCGCCGAAATGACGGTTGGAAAGGCCCACGGAACCAGAATGGAGGCCCGGACCAGGCTACGACCCGGATAGGTGCCATTGATGAGCAAGGCTACTCCCAGACCAAAGATGGTCTCCAAAGCCACACTAATAATGGTGAAGATAACCGTAGTTCCAATGGAACCAGTAAACTCACTGTTGGAAAAGAGATGGGCGTAGTTGCTCAGGCCGACGAACTGGGCGTTCGGGCTCAGAGGATTATCGAGCATGCTAAGCCAGATGGAATTAATGATAGGATACGCCGCCACTGCTAGAATCATAATGACGGTTGGGAGAACCAGGAGGTATGGGGTGAAGCCATTTCCCAGATCAAAGCGATCTCGCAGAGTCTGCCTCCTGGCGGGAACTTCTACAGCTTGTGTTGCCATGCGTGCTCATTCCTTTATTTATGACTACCCAGATCGAGGGTGCCGGCTCACACGTATGCATATGCAACGATGCGCAAAGCAACCCCTCGATAGGTGCAGCTACCTGCATAGACGGCTCTCTACGAAGGTCAAGTCATGAAGTGGGGCATCTCTTGAGATGCCTCACCTCGCGCGACGCACTCCATCGTCCTATCTAGTTACGATGGCCTGCAGATCCGACTGTAATCCGCTCAAAGCAGCAGCAGGGGTAGACTGCTTGACCAGGGCACTATGAACCCGCGCCTGGATGGCGTTGGTGATATCTGGATAGAAAGGCGAGACAGGACGCGGCAATGCATTCTGGAAGACGGGTCCCATTTTGCCGAAGAACGGATTCGCAGCCAACACGTCTTTATCCGTGTAGATGCTCTTGAGTGTGGCGAACAACGACAACTTTATGGCAATGGTTTTCTGCGAAGGAGGACTGAGCTGGAACTGGATAAACTTCCAGGCCGCGTCAGGGTTCTTGGAGTAGGCATTGATACCATAATTCCAGCCACCCAGGTTGGAGTGGCCCACAGTGTTGCTGCCCCCGTAGAGCATGGGATGAATGTCAAACTTGCCTGCAATCTTGGATGTTTTGGGATCATTGCCCAGCGCATAAGCATAAGGCCAGTTGCGCATGAAGGCGGAGTCTCCGTTTTGCCAGGAGGAGCGAGCATCCTCTTCCTTGTACGTAGTCACTGCGCTGGGCGAGATTGTGCCTACCCAACCAGCCATCTGGGTCAGTGCCTGTGTTGCCTCCGCACTGTTGACAGTCACTTTCTTGGGATCGTTGGCATCCAACACCGAACCGCCGTAACCGTAGAGCACCTCTATAAAGTTACAGACAAGCCCCTCGTACTGGGCACCCTGCCACAAATAGCCAACCTTCGTTTTGGATGGAGCTGCCGCCTTGGCCATCGTGTTCAGATCATCCCAGGTAGTAGGTGGAGTTTTGATGATATCGGTCCGGTAGTAAATGAGTCCAGCGTCAGTACGCGTTGGCGCGGCCCACAATTTGCCATTATACGTACAGCCCTGTAGCGGCCCTGGTAGATAATTGGCTCGATCGCTGGCCGGCCACTTGTCATCCAGAGCCACTGTCCAGCCATTGGCACCAAACTCAGGGGGCCAGATGATATCCATCGGCATCACGTCAATAGAGCTGCCACGAGCGCGCAACATGGTTGTGAGGATCGTTAGAAGTTGCCCCGTATCGTTCGGCGCGTTGTTGTTGTAGTTAACGTGGACACCGTTGTTTTGTGCGTTGAACGTGTTCACGAGTCCCGCGTAGACGCCATTGGTGTCTTTTTCAATGTAGTTAACGTTGACTGTTTGCCCATTACCGCCAGTACTGTTGCTCGTACCGCCGCAAGCTTCTAAAAGTGAGACGGCTGCAGTGCTGCTTAAGCCGACGGCAACGGCACGTTCGAGGAAGGTTCGGCGGTTTATGCGCCCAGAGCGGATTTTCGCGATGATCTCGTCGACGACCTCGCCTTGTTCAAGGATCATATCAAGTTCTCCTTTGGACTTACTGTCAGCTAACGTAGATTGATAACACTACCATGTTATCATGTTTTGCCTGGAAGCTTCCATATCTGAGGGTCGTGAAAATGGCCAGAGAACCGCCATAGCTTCCATAGAGATGACGCGACTTGACCAATTCATCATTCTGGCCGCACGTTTGTATAACGTCTGGCGACCATACATGAGTTTCAAATAAAGCCATACTCCTTTCCGCACCAGCGGGAGCACAGCTTTACCCTGTACTCCACACCGGACCCTTTGTGAAAGAAACGCGTATCCAGTGCTGCTTCGCGCCGATGGATGTATTGAAGCGCGCCTATTGAACCATGCATGCCAGTCTCCAAAGCGCGGCTCATGTAATGAAAACTACGTTACAAGGGCTCATTATCTCTCACTGTTTGCCTAATTGAAGTATGAATGCAGAAATTGCCGCCCTGGAAGCGTTTCCAATTACAAACAACAATAACATAAAAATTTTTCATTGTAAAGGTTTAGCAATGCCTACGCTGGACAGGCCGTTGTGCGGCGTTCTACAAGCACGGTGTTCAGACGGATAAGTTCGGGCGGTTGTTCAGGCCGCTCTATACGCTCGATAAGCTTCTTCACGCCAAGCGCGCCCATCTCCTCGATTGGCTGCTGTACGGTGCTAAAACCGAGCAGTTCTGAGAGCTCGATACCATCGAAACCAATCAGGGAGAGCTCTTCCGGCACGCGTATCCCCAGTTCCCGCGCCGCCTCTAACACGCCAACGGCCTGAATATCTGAAGCCGCGAAGATGGCGGTGGGACGCAGTGTACGCGTGAGGAGTTGCAGCGCAACGGCCCTGCCAGCATGCCGATTCCACTCACTGGTAAGCATAAGGTCGGGTTCGCAGAGAAGACCTGCTTCGTACAATGCGTGCTGAAAGCCGATCTGGCGATCATTGGCCTGATTACACTGAAAGTTGCCCTCATTCGTGATGCCATTGATAAAACCGATGCGCCGGTGTCCGTGCTCGATCAGACAGTTGACGGCCTGATAGGCACCCTCCATATTATTGACAACCAGGGAGGTAAGCAAAGGATTGTAAGCGTCGACCAGCACTACGGGCATGTTTACCTGTTTGAAACGGAGCGCCGCCGCATCGTCTGGGACGAGCGAAATAACGAGAAGGCCATCGACCTTGCGGCGCATGGGGAGTGCCGAAAAATAGGTATCGCGCTGAATGTTAGTCTCGATATTGTATAGCACCAGTTCACGATGCGCCTGGTTGATGGCTGCTTCGACGCTACGTAACACTTCAATGGTGAAGGGGCGGGTAAAAAATGGCACCATCACTCCAAGCGAGTTGGTGCTGCGCAAAATCATGCTGCGGGCAATGGGATCGGGTGTATAATTCAATTGGGAGATTACTGAGAGCACTTTTTCGCGTGTCGCCGCCTTCACATTGGAATTATTGTTGAGTACACGCGAAACAGTGCCAATTCCTACGCCCGCTATCCTTGCTACATCATGGATTGTATGCTCCATATCCTGAATGAATCCTCACGTGCTTTCCAACGCGCATATAGGACGGACCATCTCCGGTCTGTACAACTACAAGCAGGAACAAAGCGCTCAATGTGCGATGTACAAAAATAGAAACGCTTCCATAATTTGAGAATAGCATACTTCAGTTTCCCTGTAAAGGGTGAAGCGAAACTTCACACAGAAGGATGTTGACACCTTTCATTACCGGACATACAATTTGGAGAGACAGGCACATTCTCTCGCCAGCATTCAGACTGAGAAAGGCATCCTAGCATGGAGCCAGCGTCAGAACCTCTGAACGAAAAAGATGCACAGCACAAGCTACAGACTATCTTTTCGCCCTCCATGCCCCGCGCGTCGGGTTGGAGCGAGCTCCTGCTGCCCTACCTGGTCGCGGCGATGGAGACATGCTGGGTGGATGCTGTGCTTATCCTGCTGGTAAGCGTGAAGCTCTTTCGTAATCCGCTGGTACCGCTATGGGCACCTTTTGTGCTGATAGCGGGCTCCTTCTGGCTGATAACGCACCTGGAGCGGCGGGAGACGCTGCGAGAGCTGAAAGAGAAGGACGAAGAGAGTGGTCGTAAAGCGCCCTCGGGATCGTCGCTCTTTCTACTCTCTGAAACGCTGCTCGTGCTCTTCGTGCTCTGGTCGAATCTTTATACCGCGTGGCTCCCCATCGATCCGCGCTGGTTACTGGCGCTGCTCAACGATGTCTTCGCGCTTTCAGCAAACGCCTACTCCATGTTCGCGCTGGTCGCGCTCTCGGTCTATTTTTGCTGGCGCGGCGTTCGCCTGGCTCGTCATGTTGTAGAACCGGGCGGTGTTTTCTGGACGCTGCGTCTGGGCATGGGCGTCATCATCGTCGCCATTATCGCGCACAACGCGAGTGGCGCAGGCTTTTTGAACGAACTCTTCCTGCTCTGCCTCGTGCCAAGCTTCCTTTTCTGCTCGCTCACTGCCCACGCGCTGGCGAAGGCCGTCTTTGTGCGCCGTTATCATCCAATCGGCCTGCAAGGCAGCGTCGGCGCGCAGGAACGCGCGCTCCTCTCAACCTTGAGCGCAATAGGTCTGCTCATTCTCCTGCTGGCCTTTGGGATAGGCATCTTTGCCAGCCCGAGCTTTTTAGTGGGTGTGCAGCAAGCGTTAGAACCTGTGGGAAGAGCCTACGACTGGCTGGTCGGTATTATTGCGTATGGCATTACATTTCTCTTCTACCCCATTCTCTGGCTACTCTCCCTGCTCCATTTCCAGTCGGCTCGCGTGCAGGTACGCAACCTGCAAAGCCTGTTTGGCAGGAGGATCACCGCGTCTCAAAGCACCGACCCGATGATTGTTTTTGTGCTGCCAGTGCTGAAGATCCTGCTGCCAGTGCTCTTCGTCTGTTTAATGCTCTGGCTCATGGTCCGGTTGCTACGGAGACGCCAGGTCGGGATAGCACGCAGAGAGCCGCAGGACGTACACGAAAGCGTATGGTCGTGGAGGCTCTTCCTGGGCCAGATCAGGGCTTTTTTCCTGGCACTCTGGCACCGCTTCTTCCCCCAACATGGGCGCGAACAGGCACAGATAAAAGAAGATGCCAGCGGCGAACCTCCGGCGCGGACTATGCGCGAGATCTACCGCGCCCTGCTGCGTTGGGCGGCCACGCGTGGCTATGCGCGCCAGAAAAATGAGACACCCTTCGAGTTCAGAGAACGCCTGGGCGCGCAACTCCCCCAGAGCGAACCAGAGCTCGGCAGGCTCACGGAGCTCTATACGGCTCTGCGTTACGACAACACGCATTCTGCTGATACAGAAGTGACGAGCGCTCAGGCAGATTGGGCATCCTTGCAAGGCAAACCTGCTCCTTAGAAGAACAAAAAAGATACCTGAAAGAGGGGTAGAATGCCAGATGGATAGCACTACCCTTTTCAGGTATCTTCTAGTATGAAAAACTGGAAATGCAGCTTGTTTTGCGCCTGGGTCTCAGGCGTTTGCTATCCAATCTTCAGCAAACGGTAAATCTGGCCTACGCTGCGCATCTTCTTCCAAGGAGGAAGATGTCACTTCATTGCTGGGGCGCAACTGCAGCAATGCCTCAAGCTCAGCCTGCTTGTACAGACGCTGCCGCTTGATGCCTTGTTTATAGCTCCTTAAAACTCCTCGACTTACATAGGTGTACAGGGTCGATAGTTTCACTCCCAGCAGGTGCGACGCTTCGCGACCATCCAGGTAGTTCTCCCCATTCAACTCGATCATTGCAGGTCCCTCCTTCCATTCTAAATAGTGTATGGGCTTCTTTACATCATAAAAGGCTCGTCACGTCTTTGTCAATCATAATACGAAGAACATTTCTCATCGGCTGGCTCTCACCACACGCTTCCATCTCAAAATGTACCTCTATCATCTCACTTTAATCAACATAAATCAAGTGGCATCCAGTTATATCAAGTTTCATTGACTTTTATTGGCATTCCGTGGTACAACATATTTGGGCCAGGTTTTTTTCACACGTAGTACTTCACGAACGAAAGACCAATACGCTGCAACAGCAAAGGAGCAGATTACATTATGTCAATGACGCAGAGTGATGCTGAAAATCCCTCGCAGGGCACTCTTCCCGCGGTAGTGGCACGTCCAAACAAGGGCGGCCTGGAGGGGATCGTGGCCGCTACCACTGCTATTAGCAAGGTAGAGGGCACGATAGGGCGTCTTATCTACCGGGGCTATAACATTCACGACCTGGCGCGCAATGCAACCTTTGAAGAGATTGTCCATCTCTTGTGGTTTGGAGACCTACCTAACCGGACGGAACTGGCACGCTTGCACGATCAGCTTGCCGCCGAACGTGCTCTTCCAGAGGCAGTAATGCCGGTTATCCGCATGTTACCGCGCAACGCCGAGCCTATGGATGTATTGCGCACCGCGACCTCTGTCTGGGGCGTGACCGGTGCCTCTGGCACGCCGGATCTCGCGCAGGCAGTCGCTATCACCGCGCGCTTCCCTGTCTTCCTCGCCGCCTTCCATCGCCTCCGCCAGGGTAAGGAGCCACTGGAGTCTCGGCCTGAGCTCGATCACGCCGCTAACTACCTCTACCTGCTCACCGGAAACGAGCCAAAGCCGGAGCATGTGAAGGCATTGAACTCTTACCTGGTTCTGCTGGCCGATCATGGTATGAATGCCTCGACGTTCACCGGTCGCGTGATCGCCAGTACCGGCTCGGACATCGCTTCGTCCGTGACGGGCGCAATCGGCGCTCTCAAGGGTCCGCTCCACGGTGGGGCTCCCTCGAAGGTTCTCGATATGCTGCAGGCTATCTCAAAGGCGCGCAACCCGGAGGAGTGGCTGCGCAACGCAATAGCCAATGGCGATCGTATTATGGGCTTCGGACATCGCGTCTATAAGACAACCGACCCCCGCGCCGAGGAACTACGCGAGATGTCGCGTGTGGCCGATCCAAAGTCATTCACGCTCTCGCACGAGGTCGAAGAACTCGCTCTCGAACTCCTGGAAGAGGAGAAGCCGGGCCACAAGTTGTATACCAATGTGGAGTTCTACTCCGCCGCCCTGCTGTCCTCCGTTGGCCTGCCAGGCGATCTCTTTACGCCGACCTTCGCCGTGAGCCGCGTCGCCGGTTGGACTGCCCACGTCCTGGAGCAGGTGCACAACAATCGCCTGATCCGTCCGGAGTCCGACTACACCGGACCAACAGAGGCAAAGTTCATCCCTATCGACGAACGCTAGCCACTTCTGATGAGGCGACCCCTACAGGTCGCCTCCTACACCTGAAGCGATCAGACGCCCGTGAACGTCTGCTCCTTTTCAACACAACAGGGCGACCCGTATATATAGCGGTCGCCCCTGCTATAATTGCTGGTTACTATGCAAGCTGGACACAAAAATTCCCGACCCGGTGCCTGGCACCTTTTGCGCATCTGGGCGGCAATCGGCCTCCAATCCTTTGGCGGTGGCGCTTCCACAACTTTTCTGATACAACACACCTTCATCGATACGTACGGCTGGCTGACGATGGAGGAGTTCACCGCGCTCTGGTCCCTGTGTGTTTTTACGCCCGGCATTAATCTGGTCGCGCTGACTGTTCTGATCGGACGCAAGCTTGGCGGCGCGCTCGGTATCGCGGTCTCCCTGCTCGGTCTCCTGCTCCCAAGCGCGGGGATCACTTGCTTACTTGCCGCTGGTTTTAAGCTGGTACAGAATAATCCGATCGTGCAGGCAGTTCTGCGCGGCGTTATCCCTGCTACGGCTGGCGTTATGCTTCTGGTCGGACTGCGCTTCGCGCAACCGCAGTTCTCCCTCGCCCGCGAGGAGGGTCTGCTCTCATTGGGTATCAGCGCGCTGATTATCCTGGCCTGCTTCACCGCGATCGCGCTCTTTCAGCTTTCGGTGATCCCGGTGTTGCTCTGCGCGGCGCTGGCGGGAATGCTCGCCTTTACGTCGTGGCGCGGAACTCCCAGGGCCGCCGATGTGCCGCCCAAACTGCTTCAAGCCGCCGAGGAGGAGGAGAAGCGTGATTAATCCCTTGCTCTATTTCTTGCTCTTTCTCAAAGCCTCGCTCTTCTCCACAGGCGGCTTCAGCAATCTTCCCAGCCTGCACCAGGACCTGATCTCTAACGGCTGGGCAACGGATACGGAGTTCGGCCAGTCGATTGCTATTGGACAGATCAGCCCCGGCCCCAACGGTCTGTGGGTGATCAGTCTGGGTTATTTGACCTACGGCTATCTTGGTGCCCTGCTGGCCCTGATCGCGATTACGCTCCCGGCCTTCCTCGTCCTGCTCATCTCGGCGGGCTATCACCGCATCGAGCACAGGCGCTGGGTGAAGGGCTTTATGCGCGGCATCTCGCTCGCCGTCGTCGCCATCCTCCTTACGGTTGTGGCCGCAATTATTCGCCAACCGGGCGTGGATTGGAAGGGCTGGCTGATCGGTATAGCGGCGTTCGCGCTGGCCTGGACGCAGCGGGTGAATATCGTGATTATCCTGGCGCTGGCGGGTATCGTGGGGTATCTGCTGTATCGCTGATGCTGCTATTTCTGGGACCCGCGCCGCTTCTCCAACCACTTCCTGATACTCGCCTCCTTCCCTTGATGGCCGGGCTCATAATAGTGGTTGCCCTTGACGCCATCGGGCAGGTACTCCTGCACCTGCACGGGCGGGGGTCGGTCGGGATCTTCGATCTGCATATCTTTATAGTAGTCGTGCGCGTACTTGTAATCTTTGCCGTAGTCAAGATTCTTCATCAGTTGCGTCGGCGCGTTGCGGATCTGCAATGGCACAGGCTCGTTGCGCGTCTTCTGCACATCCTCCTGTACGCGACTATATGCAGTATATAGCGCGTTGCTCTTGGGGGCCGTCGCGAGGTGCACGACGGCCTGGGCCAGCGCGAGGTTGCCCTCCGGAAGTCCGACGAAATGCACCGCCTGCTGCGCGGCCATGCAGACGAGCAGCGCCTGCGGATCAGCCATGCCAACGTCTTCGGAGGCGAAGCGAATCAGGCGTCGCACAATATAGAGGGGATCTTCACCCGCCTCAAGCATACGCGCGAGCCAGTACAATCCGGCGTCGGGATCTGAGCCGCGCAAGGATTTATGCAACGCTGAGATCATGTCGTAGTGCTGGTCGCCGCCCTTGTCGTAAAGTAGGGCGCGGTGCTGCATGACATCTTCGATCTGCGCCAGGGTAATACGCGGCGGCTCGTTCTCTCTCAGCGTTCCCCGACTCCCTTGCGCGGCCAGTTCAAGTACGTTAAGAGCCGTGCGCGCATCTCCATTGGCAAAGATGGCGATCTGCTGCAGGGCGTCCTCATCGAAGCTGATATTCAGGCGACCCAAGCCGCGCTCTTTATCGCGCAGCGCCCGCTTGAGCAACGTCTGCACCTGCTCTTCGTTCAATGCTTTCAGGACGAAGACGCGCGAGCGCGATAATAAGGCGCTATTGACTTCGAAGCTCGGATTCTCGGTGGTGGCTCCGATGAGCGTAACCGTGCCGTTCTCTACGTGGGGAAGCACGGCGTCCTGCTGGGCTTTGTTGAAGCGGTGAATCTCGTCGATAAACAGGATGGTGCGCTGCCTGGAGAACTGTTTGAGCTTCCTCGCTTCCTCCACTACTTTGCGCAGGTCGGCGACGCCGGCTGAGACCGCGCTAAGCCTGACGAAATGTGCGTGCGTCTGGTGCGCGATCACCTCGGCCAGCGTGGTCTTGCCGCTCCCAGGCGGTCCCCACAGAATCATGGAGGAGATGGCATCTCCCTCGATGCTGCGGCGCAATATTCTGCCTGGTCCCAGAATCTGCTCCTGCCCAACAATCTCCTCCAATGTACGAGGCCGCATGCGTGCCGCCAACGGCTCTCCACCGGCAACGGGTCTATTATTGTTGACAGCTGGACTGTTGTCGTCCGCGCCAAAAAGCGAGTGTTGATCTGTCATAATGCCCCAATTCCTACTTTAGATATTCACCAGCACAATGCCCGCGAAGACAACGCCAATGCCGAACCACTGGCTCCATTGCAGTTGTTCGCGTATGAAGATCCAGGCCAGCAACACGGTCACGGCGCTGTACAATGAGCTTAGCACGCTGACAATGGCGATCTGGCCTTGCGTCAGACCAAAACTGTACATCACAAACGCTGCTGTATCTAGCAAGCTGATCGCCACGAGATAGCGCCATACCGACCAGCGCGGCGGTTTCAGCGATTGCTTCAGCAGGGGCGCGCAGAGGGCCAGCAGCAGCGGCGTCTCCAAACGAATAAGCCACGACGGAATGATACCCCCCAGACTGGGAGTGACATAAAATCCCAATATCCAGAAGGCAACGCCGAAACTTCCCGCCGCCAGTATCGCCCAGCCGACGCCACGCGGCACGTGCATCCTCCGCTTCACGCGCTGCTCTTTCTCCAGCTTTGTCCGCCGCGTGAAGACCGTCGCCACGAAAATAACGCCGAGCAGCACCGTGCCTATGCCCACGGCATGCAGCCAGCCGATCCGCTCGCCCCCCAGCAAAGAGAGCGCGACAGTCAGGGCCGCGTAACTGGACGTAATAGGCGAGACAATCGTGAGAATCCCCACTTCAAAAGCGCGATACAGCGCCAGCGAACCAAGCATGCTGAGGAACGCAACCAGGCAGGCACAGGCCCAGGGTTGCCACGTATTAGCTACAATCAAACGTACAAGTTCACCTGTGGTCAGCAGATAGAGGCTGAGCAGAAACAGGCCGATAAATTGCATGAAAAAGAGCGTGCGATAGGTGCCTATCAGGCGTGTAGAGTAGCGCACCAGAAAATCCGCGCTCCCCCAGCACAACGCCGACAGGAGACCCAAGAGAATCCCCATATATTACCTTACGAGAAGACAGGCGTGACCTGTTGCCAGAAAACGATCATTTAGTATATCATATGCCATAGCGCTTCGCTTATCCTTCTCTTTAAACGAAGGTAACTGTTCGGGACCACTTAGCGCCTCCGGAGCGCGAAGCCAGGAGGTGTCAGGAAGGACCCTGAATAGTTACAAACGAACAACTAAAAAGAGAGTAAAAATGAAAAATTTTACTGGTCGCTCTAGCAATGCATCACAATATAGTCTGGTCGCTCAACTCAGAGCGCGTCTTATTCTTACAGTAGGAGTGCTCGTCTGCTGCCTGCTGCTCAGCTCAGCAATCGAGATCGTTGTCGCCATCAATCAGCAAATGCTCGGCGATCAGAAGGTCACTATCAACCAGGAGATCGGCGTACTTCTGCAATCTATGGTCGATCAGGAGACGGGGCTGCGTGGCTACGTCGCCACAAACAATCCGACCTTCCTCGAACCGTTGACAAGTGGGCGCGCCCAATACAGTTCCACCTTGCAGAGCCTGCAAGCACAGGCCACAGGCACAAATTTTTCCGCCACCAACAGCGCGCTTACACAGGTGAATGCGCAGGCAACGAACTGGTCCACTACATTCGCCGATACGCAGCTCGCTGAGATGCAGTCTGGTCGTTTGAACGCGGCGCGTTCAGGCGCGTTCAATGCTCAGGGCAAAGCTCTTTTTGATACATTTCGCCACACGGTTACGCAGCTCCAACAGGCGGCCAGCAGCGACCTTACAAATATTCAGGTACAGGAAAACACCGTGGACTTTGGCGCGCTTGCCGGAGCGCTCCTTCTTACCATTGTCGCGGTAGCCTGGCTCTGGCGCACCTTCTCACGCTTTTCGCAGGCGCAGCGCAATCAATTGGAGATTCTGAAGCAGACCGCAGCGGCATTTGGTGCTGGCGATCTTTCGGCACGCGCCGAGCATGTCACCAATGTAGACCTGCGCGAACTGAGCGATAGCTTTAATACGATGGCCAACAAACTGCAGGAGCAACAAAATGCGCTCAAAGATCGTGATATTCTAGAGCAGGTCTCGCACCTCAATGCAACGCTCACAGGCAGCCCCGATCTTAGCGAGATCATGCAGAACTTCCTCAGTAGCATGCTTCCCGCGCTCAATGTGCAGATGGGCGTTCTCTATCTCTATGACCCTGATAAAAAGCAACTCAACCTCTTTGCCTCTCGCGGATTGCGCGCCGAGGACTTACAGGCAAGCTTCGATCTGGGAGAAGGTTTGGTCGGAAGGGCGGCGCTCGATCGCCAACCACTCATGCTTACCCAGAGCGAGCAGAGACCCGATAAGGGTTTTCTGATCAAGACGATGCTGGGTCAGGTGCTCCCTTCCAGCCTGTATCACCTGCCTCTTTTGCGCGGACAGGACCTGCTCGGCGTACTGGTTGTTGGCTCGCTTTATCCTATGCGCGAGCAGACGCGTAACGTTTTGAACGTGGTCGCCAGCAATCTCGCCGCCGTGACCAGCAATGCGCAAGCCTATATGCACATTCAGGAGCAGGCCCATGAACTGGCGGAACGCTCGCGCGAGCAGGAACGCTCGAATCAGGCACTGGTGCATCAGCGCGATGAGCTTACGGTGCTGAATCAGGCGCTCGAAGAGGCCAATCGCGCGCGCAGCCAGTTCCTCTCAACCATGTCCCACGAATTGCGCACGCCCCTGACCTCCGTCATCGGTTTCAGTCAGATGCTCCTGCGCACATCGCCAAAATCTTCTTTGAATGAACGCCAGCGCGCAAATGTTGAGCGCATCCTCAAAAACGCGGAACACCTGCTTACGCTCATCAACGATGTCCTGGACCTGGCGAAGATAGAGGCCGGTCGCATGGATGTCAATACCAGCGAGGTCAATCTCAAGCAACTCTTGACGACGCTCATTGACGAAACTCGTTCTATCGCGCTGGAACGCAAGCTAAACCTCAGTGTTTCCGTTGAGGACGATCTCACCTCGATCGAGACCGATCCAACAAAGCTGCGCCAGATCGTCCTGAATCTGGTCTCCAATGCGCTCAAGTTTACCGAAAAGGGACAGGTGACGGTGACGGCAACGCGCCGAAGACCCGCTCAGCCTTACAGCAAGGGAAAAGGCGAGTCGGAGCAGGTGAAGATTGCGGTCAAAGATACTGGCATCGGCATCTCGCCCGAGCAGCAAGAGCGCATATTCGAGGCTTTCTATCAGGCTGATAATAGCAATAGCCGCAGTTACGGCGGGACGGGTCTGGGCCTCTCGATTGTGCGCGAGCTTACGACGCTCCTGGGTGGCAAGGTCGAGATCGCCAGCCAACCCGGCGTGGGCACGACCTTTACGGTGCTCCTGCCCATTCGCGCGCGCGACCGCCAGTCGGTACAGGATACGCGCCTGAACACTATTCATGGTCAGATGCCCGCTGCACGTCGTCCCGTCCCTGCCCCAATAAGTAAAGAAGAGACAGAGAACGATTCGTACCTGGTGGTCGCCATCGACGATAATCCTGATGTTTTGCAACTTATCAAGGCATCGCTCGAACAATCCCCCTACCGCGTCGTTGGCGTGCAGGACTCGACGCAGGCGATCTCGATCATTCAGAAACTACGTCCACACGCTATCACGCTGGATATCATGATGCCGCGCGTCAACGGTTGGCAGATTCTGCACCAACTGAAGTCCAATCCGGCCACGGCGACAATTCCGGTTATCCTTCTGACGGTGCTGGAGGATCGTTCAGCAGGCTATGTGCTGGGCGCAGATGAGTACCTGGTGAAGCCGGTTGCGCGTGATGCCCTACTGGCAACATTACGTCATCTAACGGCTTCTTTTCCCAGCAATGGGCAGGTCACCGATATAAGCAAACAGCAGAGTGCAACAGACATTACAGAGAGCTCAACGTTCGATGAGCTGAAGGATCGCCTGAAACATATTCTACTGGTCAATAGCGCACCTCATGTACATAATATTATAGATCATCTCGTCACTGATCGAGGCTACATCTTGCAAACGGCGAATGAAGGGCAGGATCTGATGACGATGATCGAACAGGTCTCGCCCGATCTGCTCATGATCCTGGTCCAATTAGGCGAACAGACAGGTGGAACTCACATCATCGATGCCAATAATGCGCCTACGCTACCGCCTCCTGAGCAAGATAACGCGCACGAGACCTGAGCATTTACTTAGCAAGCACACATCTATGCATTCATCGTTCGCCAATTTACAAACTCGATAGAGAGAGGCTAAATTATGTCAACCAATGAGCCGCACATACAGCAATCACAAGGAAAACGTATCTTGATCGTGGACGATAGCGAGGATATGCGTATCCTGCTAGAGCAGATCCTTGAGGAGGAGTCATACGTCCTGCAATTCGCCGAGAACGGTCAACAGGCTTTGGAGAGCGCAAAGCACTTCCGACCCGATCTTATTCTGCTGGACATGTCGCTGCCGGGCCTGAGCGGCTGGGAGGTCGCGCCACAGCTACGCCTCCTGCCGGAATTTACTCATACGCCTATTATAGCCGTCACCGCCCACGTCTCTAAGGCCGACCAGGAACGCGCACTAGCGCTCGGCTGCACGGCTCATCTGGGCAAACCTTTCGATATCGCTGCCATGCTCGATATGATTACAGATATTTTGGAAAATCCATCTGGCAACTTTTCTCGCTAGTCCATTTCCGCCTGGAGGTACTGAAACTACACAGTGCTCACCGGATCAATATCTACATCCCATCCCGGCGCATCTACGGCCTGCATCAGCGGATGCAGGTCGGGTCCGCGCACGATCATCTGCCAACGGTACTTGCCCCGGATACGCTCCATCAGCGTGGGGGCGGGACCAATCACATCAGTATCTGCCAGGCCAAGCCGTTCAATCCAGCTATTGAGGCTCTCGCACAGGAGAAGCGCCTCGTTCTGGCAGCGGTGACGATTGGCGTGACTATACGTAAACTTGACGAACTGGCGAAACGGTGGATAGCCGTAGCGCCGCCGCGTCTCGATCTCCAGCGCGTAAAACTCGTGGTAGTCGTGGCGCGAGGCCGCGTCGATACAGAGATTCTGCGGATTGAAGGTCTGCACAATGACGCGCCCGGCCTCGGCTCCGCGTCCGGCACGGCCCGCCACCTGGGTCAATAGCGTAAAGGCGCGCTCAGGTGCCGAGAAATCGGGCATATTCAGGGCGATATCAGCCGATACGACTCCAACCAGCGTGACGCCCGGCAGGTCCAGTCCCTTGGCGATCATCTGCGTGCCCACCAGGATATCCGCCTCGCGATTGGCAAAGCGATCGAGGAGCTGCTCGTGCGCGTGGCGGTTCTTCGCCGTGTCGCGGTCCCAGCGCAACAGGCGCGCGTGCGGAAAGCTGCGCTGTATGGTATCCTGGACCTTTTCCGTGCCCAGGCCAAAGTAGCGTATGCCCGAACTCTTACAGGTGGGGCAGAACTGCAATACTGGCCGCTGCTGCCCGCAGTAGTGGCAGAGCAAGATGCGCTCGGTCGAATGGTACGTCAGGGGCATATCGCAGCGGTCACAGATCGCCACGAAGCCGCAGTCCCGGCATAGCACGCAGCTGGCCGCGCCGCGCCGGTTCAGGAAAAGAATAGCCTGCTGCCCCAGACTCAGGACGCGCTCAAGCTCTTCTTGCAAGCGCCGACTGATGATGCTGGTGTTCCCCGCGTGCAGCTCCTCGCGCAGGTCGATCACCTCGACAGGCGGCAACGAGGCTCCAATGCGTCCCGGCAACTCAACCAGCTGATAATGTCCCTGCTCGGCGCGGTAGTACGATTCGACGGAGGGCGTGGCGCTGCCGAGCACAACTGGAATGCGCAAGAGTTGGCCCAGGACAAGGGCCGCCTCGCGGGCGTGGTAGGTCGGTCTGAGTTCGCTCTGCTTGTAGGCTGGCTCGTGCTCCTCGTCCAGAATAATCATGCCCAGATCGGGCAAGGGGGCGAAGAGCGCCGCACGCGGACCAACGACGACATCGACCTTGCCAGCGCGAATGCGTCGCCATTCGTCGTAGCGCTCGCCCATGCTGAGCGCGCTATGAATGATGGCGACGCGTCCGGGAAAGCGTCCGGCCACGCGCTGGATCGCCTGCGTTGTGAGGGCGATCTCCGGCACCAGCACGATGCCCCGCTTCCCCTGCTCGATTACCGCTGCCAGGGCCTGCAGATAGACCTCCGTCTTGCCACTCCCGGTCACACCATGCAGCAGCACGGGTCGCGGTGCCTCGCCCGTCTCCTGCAGGCCAGCGAGAATACTCTCCAATGCCTTGCGCTGATCCGGCGTCAGGGGCAGGGGCGCGCTTGGAGGAATGTTTCGTCCCTGCAGAGGATCGCGCCGCACCTCAACCTGCTCGATCGTCACAATACCCTCGTCGACGAGCTGGCGCAGTTGGGCGGAGGTGAGCTTACTGGCCTCGCACAGCTTGTTCGGCGTCCAGGATTGGGAGGTGGCTACACCCGTATTACTGTTCAGCAGCAGGTCGATGGCCGCCAGTTGATGCTGGGCCACCAGACCTGCCTTGCTCAGCGGCGCTGGTGCGAGGGTGGCCGTCGCGCTACCGGACATCAGATCGAAGACGCGCATTCTGCGCCCGCCAATACGTGTCGGCGCTACTTCATCCCTCTGCACGCTATCCATAGCGCCGCTCTTTCTGGCTTCAGCAAGGCTCTCCTGCAGCACGGCCTCGACGTGCTCCCTCCACGCCGCCAGCTCCTCTCCCTGAGCAAGCAGGCGTACAATACGCTTGATGCGCGCCTTAGCTTCGGGTGCCTGTAGCCGGGCCTCGCGCTGCACAAGCCCGCTCGCCAGTGCATCCTTGAGCAGGGCTTTGGCACGCGTCGGCCCCAACATCTTCTTGAACTGCTCGATATCTAGCGCGTCGTCCGAGAGCAACATGCCGACCAGGGCGCGCACCTGCAGGGACACCTCTTGCGCGTTGGCTTCGTTCAAGTCTTCCTCCATCAGGCGCAGCACGAACTGCGAGCGCTGCATCAGGCCACGCGTAAGCATGAGCGAGGAGACTTGCGCCAGGGGCGTGATGTAGTATGCGGAGATCCAGAGCGCCAGGGCCTGCTGGTGCGGCAAAAGTGCTGGCTCGCGATCGAGGATGCTGGTGATCGGGCGCAGCCCTGTAGTGCCGCCGCGCTTCGCCTGCTCGTCCGGCAAGATATCCCAGACGATGCCTTCGACCAGGCGCTCTCCATAGGGAACCGAGACCAGTTGCCCGATGCGCAGCCCTCCGCGCAAAGCAGCTGGAACGCTATAGGTCAGGAGCGGCTGTTCGCTATTCCAGCTTCCCGCCGAGGTCAATACGTTCGCAAGCATGCTTCTAGCGCCTCTCGAATTCGTGGGCCAGCGCGGGCAGGCTAAAGTGTACCATCGTGGGACGCCCGTGACAGCAGCTATACGGCGCGCGCGTCTGCTCCAACTGTTCGATCATCTCGCGCATCTCGCTCACCGTTAAGAAGTAGTTTGCTTTGATCGCCGCCTTGCACGCTACGTTCGCCAGTGCGCGCTCCTCCCAGGTCTCGGTGTCGCCCAGACTCTCGGGAGCCGTCACTTCGAGCAGGAGCTCATGTAACGAATGAGCGTTCATCTGCTTTACGAGTACGCTCGGAACCGCGTGTACCAGCAATCTTTGATTCTCTGCGCTCTCCAGTTTGAAGCCGATGGTCTCCAGTTGCGCCATATACTCCTCTATCGCCCCCAGTTCGCTGGGTACCAGCTCAAGCTCGATCGGCGTGAGCAGCAGCTGCGATAGTGGTGTGCGCGCCTTCAAGGTTGCCACCATACGCTCCAGCAGAATGCGTTCGTGCGCCGCGTGCTGGTCAATTAGATACATCCCTTGCTCGCCCTCGGTGACGATGTAGCTCTGCCCCAGTTGCCCGATGACGCGCAGGTGCGGCAAACGGCGCGCCTGTCGCGGATCGACGCTCTTGCCCGCCAGCAGTTCCTCCTGTTGTTCAACCCCACGCGAGAATATATCTGGCTCCTGTTCAGGAGCGGCGGGAGGCGTTATTGGTTCCTGCGCTCCTTGCACTTCCTGCGCTCTCTGTACGCGGTCGTCATTGGCGCGCGCCCCGCGTCGCGCACTTCTGGTCGGTGCCTCGGCGGAGTTCACCGGTGCCGTTTCGCTGGGCGCATCTTCTGTTGTATGCACATGGCTCTGCCACAGGCGGGACAGCAGGGGTGGACGCGTCCCGTTCTCCTCCTCCGTTACCGTCAACCAGGGATTGTCACGCGGAAAACTGGTCGCTTCGTTGCGCTCCTCGCTCTGCGGAGTGAAGAGCGCGGCCATATCCTCGTCCTGCAAGCTATCGCCCGGCGCTTCAACCGGGACCGTACCCTGCGCTGTGGGCACTTCCTCCCGTCCCTCGTCGCGCTCCTCGCGTGGCTTCCAGCGCGGCATCTGCGGTTCCTCCAACAGGGCGGCACGTACGGCGCGCAAAATCGCGGCGAAGACACGCCGCTCCTTCAAGAAACGAATCTCCGTTTTGGCCGGATGCACATTTACGTCGAGCAGCGCCGGATCAAGCTGAATATTGATCACGGCGATGGGATGCCGTCCAGTGAGCAGCAGCGAGTGGTACGCGCCCTCCACAGCTGCAGTGAGCATACGGCTCAGTACCCAGCGCCGGTTGACGAAGAACGAGATGTGTTGGCGCGTACTCTTGTAACAGCTCGGTCGGCTGACATACCCACTCACCAGCGGCTGTTCGCTATCGTCTCCCTGCTGTTCGCTCGCCACGGGCACCATCTGCTCGGCAACCTGTAAGCCGTAGACCTCGACCAGGACGCTGGCGAGCTGACCATCGCCGGGGGTGGCGAGAATCTGGCGACCATCGCTGAAGACGCTGAAACGGATCTCTGGATAGGCCAGCGCGTACTGCTCCAGAAGATGATGGCAGTGGCTTACTTCGGTGTTGCGGCTCTTCAAAAATTTCAGGCGCGCGGGCACTGCGCTGAAGAGGTTGCGCACCGTCACCGTGGTTCCTTCGGGCGAGGCCGCCGGAGTTACAGAGGAAAGTTGTCCGTTTGCCGCGCCGATCTGCGCGCCCTGCTCCGCGTCGCGCTGTCGGCTCAATAGCGCCACCTCGGCGACCGCCGCGATGCTTGCCAACGCCTCTCCGCGAAAACCGAGCGAGCGGATATGCTCCAGGTCGTCGATCTGCCATACTTTGCTGGTCGCGTGCCGTGATAGCGCCAGTGGGAGTTCGTCAGCGGCGATCCCGCAGCCATTGTCGGTTATGCGGATAAGCTGCAAACCGCCATGCGCCAGCTCCACACGGATCTGCGTAGCGCCCGCGTCGATACTATTCTCGATCAACTCTTTTACGACCGAGGCGGGCCGCTCCACCACCTCTCCCGCCGCGATCTTGGCGGCTACATCAGGCTCCAGTTGTCGTATCGACATAATAATACCCTCCCCCGGCAAAGCGTTGCGCATCTCTCGTGTCTCTCATAGGTAAGAACGAGTGTTCAGGAAAGATGATAACATAGATATGCTACTCCCACAACCCACAACATACTTGCACACTAATGAACCTGAGTGGTTAAATGTTCCGTACTGAATACATGAGTAATATTAAAGCTGTAGGAAAAGATCAACATTGAGTACATATAAAGGCAAATTCGATGGCAAGCGCATCACCACAGTGAATGGTCTGTCCATGTATACGCGGACTTCAATAGATCCTGTAGGAGCATCGGCACCTACAATTGTTCTCGTTCATGGTTTATCTGTTTCCAGTGGGTACATGATGCCGACTGCGGTGCGACTGGCTCCCTACTACCATGTCTACCTGCCCGATCTGCCTGGATTTGGCAGAAGTGCAAAGCCTCCCCATATCCTGAACATCGCCGAGCTAGCCGACGCCCTGGCTGCATGGATGCAGACAATGAACCTTCCGCCAGCAACGCTTCTAGGAAACTCTATGGGCTGTCAGATCATTGTAAACTTTGCCTTGCGCTATCCCAGGTACATTGAGCGGGCTATTCTTATGAGTCCAACAATGGACCCCAAAGCTCTCACTATTCATCAGGAAATGGGACGGTTGTTGCGTGATACACTCTGCGAACCAGTGCACTTTTTGCCTGTCCTGCTCCGCGAATACGCGCTCGCAGGCATCCCTCGCACCATTCGCACGCTTCAATATGCCTTTGAGGACCCAATGGAAGAACATCTTCCTCATATGCACGTCCCGACCCTTGTTGTCCGTGGTTCGCGCGATCCGATTGTGCCACAGGACTGGGCAGAGAAGGTCAACCATCTCTTACCGAACAGTCAACTCGTCCTGGTTCAAGGGGCTGGTCACGCGGTAAACTTCAATTCACCCGACGAATTTGTACAACTCGTCCGCTCGTTTCTTAAGGACACGGACCATTAAGGGATGCCTTGAGGCAAGCAGTAACGCGAGCAGAGCGGAAGCATCCAGAACTCCCTGCATCATTCCTCTTTCTCCGCTCGCCTCTCCGCAATTAGCTCATCCGCTAACGATCGCCCTTGTTCAATATATTGGCTCACCAGTTCCTGCGCACGCTTAATAGCTGTTTCAATCTCAGGCGAGATCCCCCAATGCTTGGCGTTACGCGAACCGGTATCACTATTCTGCATTCTGCCACCTTCAGCCAGTTTTGTCTTTATTTCAACCATATGACAAATGATAGAGGTACCATAATCTTTGCTCAATGGCTTTCTTAAGCAAAGTATACTATAGCGCGCAAGAAGCGAGCGCATCTCTTCCCCTCTGGACAATCCCTCTTTCCCCTGCTACCATAGCCTATATTCTAAGCTAGCAGGGAAAGGAAGAG
>JALYTQ010000281.1 GCA_030854195.1 Chloroflexota bacterium | reverse complement strand
GCACTACGGTCTCGATGCGTGTACCCTCCAGGTGTTTGCGTAGCAGCATGACAAACGCGGGCGGCTCGCTGGCGATCTTCGGCGGCTTGAGCGCCGTCAGGTGTGCCCGCGCTAACTGCGGATGGGCTGAAAGATAGAGCCAGCGATTTTGTCCTCCGCGCTCCGGGCTTCCCGGCACATAGCACTGCAGCGCGAGCGCGTACTCGGTCGGCTGAATAATAGTATCGATCCGTGCTCCCGCCAGCAGCACGCCCCACTCGTCAGCCACGGCGGCCAGCGTGATAGCATCAACATACATATGCAACCCCCATTTCAAAGCTCTGCCGATTTCTTAGAAAACTTCCGAAGCATGGAAAAGTTGTTGTACAATAACATTATGAGCATTTATTCACACAAGAAGGTTGTACCTTTGCGGGCAACAACGCTTATATTTGCTCATTGCAGAACAGTATAACAAACTGTTCGCCGTTCGTACACCAGCCCTCTCTTTTTTGAACTATACCAGGAAGAAGGACATGCAACTGGAGACAGAGTCAACTGTACCTCAAAAGGAGGTCACATCGCCGCAATCCCTCAAGCAGGGCCTGCTCTTCGTGCTTTCAGCGCCATCTGGAACCGGAAAAGATACCGTGATCAACGAACTCAGGCAGCAAGGTATGGATTTTTATGTAGTTTCGTCCGTCACCACGCGCGCGCCCCGTCCTGGCGAGAGCGAGGGCGATCCCTACTACTTCGTCAGCCAGGAAACGTTTGATCATATGATTGCCAACAATGAGCTATTGGAGTATGCGAACGTCCATGGTCATTGGTATGGGCAACCATTACAACAGATCAAAGATAATCTGCAGGCAGGCCGCGATGTGTTACTGAAGATTGATGTACAGGGAGCTGCCACGGTGCGCAAGAAACTCCCCAACGCCATATTTATCTTCCTGGTCCCTGGATCGTTAGAAGAGCTTGTTGAACGTCTCACTGCTCGTCAGACGGAGACGGAGGAAGAGCAGCAGCGCCGTTTAAAGGACGCGCGTAGCGAACTGGAGCAACAAGAAGACTACGAGTATGTTATCGAGAACAGGCAAGGACGCCTGGCAGAAGCGGTAGAGCGGTTACGTGCTATTATGTTAGCGGAGCATTGTCGAACGCATCCGCATTATATAAGCATGTGATCACACAAAGGAGGATCTATGCAAGAGAATCGTTATGAGCAATACGGGACCAAAGAGCGCAACCTGGCGATGGAATTGGTGCGCGTGACCGAGGCCGCAACCTTGAGCGCGGGCCGTTGGATGGGTAAGGGCAACAAAGAGCTGGTTGATCAGGCGGCAGTGGATGCGATGCGACCGGCCCTTGATGCCGTTGATATGGATGGCGTCGTAGTAATCGGTGAAGGGGAGAAGGACGAGGCTCCGATGCTCTACATAGGTGAGCGTGTGGGCAACGGAAACGCGCCGGAGGTCGATGTCGCGGTCGATCCCGTCGATGGCACACGCCTGCTCGCGCTTGGCCTGCCCGGTGCGCTCGCGGTGGTCGCGACCGCCGAACGCGGCACGATGTACTCAGCCCCTCCAGGTGTATTTTATATGGAGAAGATCGCCGTTGGCCCCGCGATGAAGCACGTGATTGACATCAACGCGCCTATCGCGGTAAACCTGGACCGCATTGCGCGTGTGCGCGATGCCCATATCGATGACCTGACCGTCGTGATTTTGGACCGTCCGCGCCATGAAGAGATGATCAAAGAGATTCGCGCTTTTGGAGCACGCATCCGCCTGATCTCCGATGGCGATGTAGCTGCCGCCATTCAGGCGGCGATGGAAGATTATACCGGCGTCGATGTCATGATTGGCATCGGCGGCGCACCAGAGGCCGTGCTGGCCGCTGCTGCGCTCAAATGCATCGGCGGCGAGATTCAGTGCAAGATCTGGCCGCGCAACGAGAAGGAACGGGAGAAGTTCGAGTCCGATGGTATCGACCTCAAACAGGTCTTCCGTACCGATGATCTTGTGAAGGGGCACGATGTCTCGTTCTCAGCCACCGGCATTACCAGCGGCGAACTGCTTGATGGCATCCAGTACTTCGGCTGGGGTGCGCGCACCTCGTCAGTTATGATGCGCTCTCATTCGGGAACCGTGCGCTATATCCAGGCCCGTCACAAATGGCGTAAGGCCGATGGTGTGGGTATGCCGCGCATCTCATAATACCATCATCCTATGTTCATGCCCCCATGATGTAGGGGCTAATGCACATGCATTACAGCATGTGCATTTTCTCGATAACGGCATCCGCCACCTGCGAGGTACCGACCGCCGTGGGATCGTCCGGGCGCGGCTTCAGATCGTACGTGACATTCTTGCCCTCAGCAATAACCTGCGTCAATGCCTGCTCCATGCGTTCAGCGGCGTCGCGTTCGCACAGGTGGCGCAGCATCATGATGCCCGAGAACATCATCGCCATAGGATTGACCTTGTTTTGTCCCGCGTACTTGGGCGCGCTACCGTGTACCGGCTCGAAGATCGCGCACTGGCTGCCGATATTGGCACCCGGTGCCACGCCTAAGCCGCCGATCAGGCCCGCTGAGAGGTCGGAGATGATATCGCCGTACAGATTTGGCAAGACAAGCACATCATAGACCTCCGGCTTTTGTACCAGCTGCATACACATGTTGTCCACGATGCGGTCTTCATACTGGATATCGGAATATTCCTTCGCTACCTCGTGCGCGGTGCTCAGAAAGAGTCCGTCGGAGAGTCTCATGATATTGGCTTTATGGACAGCGGTAACTTTCCGTCGCTTATTGGCGCGTGCATATTCAAATGCAAATTTAACGATACGGCGCGTAGCGGCCACCGAGATATATTTAATGCTCATAGCGGAGTCGGGATCAAGGTGATGACCCGTTGTGCGCGCGATCGTTGCGAGCATCTCTTCATGGCCGGGAGTACCATGCTGAAATTCGATGCCGGAGTACAGATCCTCAGTATTCTCACGCACAATGACCAGATCGACATCTTCGTAGCGCGAGCGCAGCCCCTTGTATGTCCTGGCGGGTCGCAGGTTGGCGTATAGATCAAGCTTTTTGCGCAGCGTCACGTTGGCGCTGCGCAGTCCCTGGCCGACCAGCGTACTGATTGGCCCTTTCAACGCTACCCTGGTGTGCCGAATCGATTCAAGCACCTCATCTGGCAGGACTGTACCATATTTTGCGAACATCTCCGCCCCCGCCTGGCGCATATCCCACTCAAACTTCACCCCTGTTGCCTCCAGGACACGGCGCGTTGCCTCGGTGATCTCCGGCCCCGTTCCGTCGCCTGGGATGAGCGTTACCGCGTGCGACATGTAATCCTCCAACGATTGCAGAAATAGATAAAGAGAGTAGATGAATTATCTTGAGATTATATCATACTCTCCCTATTATTCTGCCTGCTTGGTTACTGGTCGCCCTTGCTTCTGCTTCTACTCGTTGGAGTCTTCTTTGCCGTTGTGCCAGATTTCGCCCGCGTTGCGCCTGTGGTTGCCGGGACGCGCCGCATCGTTGTGCTCGTCGCCCGTGTTGTTGTGCGTTTGCCCGTCGCGGTCTTCCTGGCCTTTGTCGTCGTCCCGTTCGCGCCCTCGATCGCTGGCTCGGCTTTCTTACGCGCTGACGTGCGACGCGTTGGAGAAGCCTTTTCTCCGTCCGAGGTCGTCGTTTTCTTGCGCGTCGTCTTCTTTGCGCCGTCCCCTTGTGGTCGCTCCTCGGCGTTGCGCTGGGGAACAATCACCTCTTGATAGCAGATAGGGTCCTGTCCCGGTTTGGGCACGACCATCAGGCCACCGCATTTGGGACAGAGATCGGGCACCGGCTTCTCCCAGATGGCGAAATTGCAGGTTGGATAGTTCGCGCAGCCATAGAAGACGCGCTTCTTCTGCTTCGTCTTGCGCTCCACAAGATCACCATGACAGTTCGGGCACAGCGCCCCGGTCTTATTGAGGAACGAGCGGCGGTAGCTGCACTCTGGGAAGCCGGAGCAAGAGATGAAGCGTCCGAAGCGTCCCGTGCGGATAACCAGGTTGCGTCCACAGTCGGGACACGTCTCTTCAAGTTCCTCCACGGGCTTCTGCACGCGGTCCATCTCGGCTTCGGCCTTCTTCATAGTCTCCTTGAAGTCGCCATAGAAGCTGTGCAGAAACTCCGTCCAGGAGCGCCGCCCCTCCTCAACATCGTCAAGTTCGTGCTCCATCTCGGCGGTGAAGCCCGTATCGACGATATTGGGGAAGTGTTTGTTCATCACCTCGTTGACGGTCGCGCCCAGCCACGTCGGCACAAAGCGCCGCTGGTCCTGTTCGACGTAGCCGCGATCCTGGATCGTGCTGATGATCGGGACATAGGTGCTCGGGCGTCCGATGCCCTGCTCCTCCAGTTCCTTAATCAAGCTGGCCTCGGTAAAGCGCGGTGGCGGCTGCGTAAAGTGCTGCTCCGGTTTGAGCGCGTGCAGGTCCAGGTTCTCGCCCACCTGCATCGTCGGTAGGAGCCTCTCGTCTTCTTCGCGCGGCCAGACGGCGTAGAAGCCAGGAAACTTCAGGTTCGAGCCAGTTGCGCGAAACACATACTGGCGGGCAACGATATCGACGCGCACCGTATCGAAGACAGCAGGCGTCATAAAGCTGGCGACGAAGCGACGCCAGATTAGATTGTACAGCTTAAACTGGTCAGGCGAGAGATGCGCCTTGACGCTCTGTGGTGTCAGCGCAACATCGGTGGGCCGGATCGCTTCGTGCGCGTCCTGCGTCGTCGCCTTCACCTTCCCCGTGCGGCCCGCTCCCACGTATGGTTGCCCGAACTCGTTGGCGATGTAGCTCTTGACCTTCGCCTGCGCCTCGTCCGAGATGCGCGTAGAATCGGTACGCATATAGGTAATCAGACCCTGGTGCCCGCGCTCGCCCAGTTCGATGCCCTCGTACAATTGCTGTGCCAGGCTCATCGTTTTCTTCGGCTTGAAGTACAGCCGTATCGAGGCGTCCTGCTGCATAGTACTCGTCGTATAGGGCAGATATGGCTGGCGGCGCTGCTCGCGCTCCTCGTACTTCATAACGCTGTACGTCGCGCCTTGCAGTTCGGCCAGGATTGCGTCGGACTCCTCTTTGGAAGTGACCTTGATACGCCCCTTCTCGGCTTTAGCCCCCTTTGCGCCGTTCGACCCGTTCTGCCCCGTACTGGTGGCCTGCTCCTCTTCGGCTGCCTCCTCAGTAGTAAGCGTCGCGATATCCTTGAGCCGCGAGATAAGCGTCGCCTCGAAGCGCTCAGGCTTCTTCTCCTTGCTCAGCGTCGCGGTAATGCTCCAGTACTCCTCGGGCACGAATGCTTGCACCTCGGCCTCGCGGTCACAGATCAGGCGGAGCGCCACCGACTGCACACGTCCGGCGCTGGTACCCGACTGGATGCGCCGCCAGAGCAGCGGACTGATCTTATAGCCAACAAGACGATCAAGGACGCGTCGGGCCTGTTGCGCGTTGAACAGGTCCTCGTTGATTTTGCGTGGTTTCTTGATGGCATCTTGCACGGCCCCTTTGGTAATCTCATGAAAGACGGCGCGATGTGGATTCTCGAGTCCGAGAATGTTTTTTAGCGACCAGGCGATAAACTCGCCCTCGCGATCGGGGTCAGGTGCCAGATATACCTCATCGGCCCGCTTTGACGCGGCCTTCAGTTCATCGATCAGGTGGTCCTTCTTTTCGATTACCTCGTACTGGGGCGCGAAATCCTTGCGCGTATTCACGCCCAGGCCCTTTTTGGGCAGGTCTATGATATGTCCCATGGACGCCAGGACCGTAAAGTCCCGCCCCAGAAATTTTTCAATTGTTTTGGCTTTCGCCGGTGACTCAACTATTACAAGCTTTTTTGTCATAGCTTTTTCTGACCCTTACCTCTGACCCTTACATCGCTCAACAATAATCCGCATATGCACGATTCCACTTCACGCATAGAATAGCATACTTTGACAAGGGGGTATTTTGCCATCTTTGTCTCTGCATGCAATGAAACGCGAAATGCACTACAAAAATTTCCTGCTAGCATACCACATCTTTGCACTAGCCTCATCTTCCCTCACGCGCCTATATCTTGACCGTCAACGGCCATAAATGCTATGCTGCTCTCAACTACTATAACAGATAAACATAGGTGCGCTGATTTCGGAGGATCGCAAGCATGCCCAGAGAACGACCATTGCGTCCCGTCTCACCAGAGACAACGCCATTCCCTGCTGAGCAGGAGATGGAGCGCGTGCCGCGCGCCGCCGAACGGCTGGACTCCGTGCAGGGCCACCCAGGCTTCGGGCGGCGAGCCATGCTCAACGCGGGCCTGGCCGTTATTGCGGGCCGCACGGTGGGCGCGCTCAGTCGTCGCCTGCACCTGGGCGGCGGGACGAGCATTGTCGGCGTTGTCGCGCAACGCGTCTATCCAGGTATCGTCGCGCACCTGGCGACCCAGCTTGAATAC
>JALYTQ010000048.1 GCA_030854195.1 Chloroflexota bacterium | reverse complement strand
ACCACTTTCCCAATATCGCCAGGGCCGTGCGGGAGGTCGCGCGCGTCCTGAAACCCGTTGGACTCTTCCTGCTCGTTGATAATATCGCACTCAGCGATCCCGAACTCGATGACTTCGACAATCGCGTCGAGAAGTGGCGCGACCCCTCGCACGGGCGCTCCTGTACCCGCGAGGAGTGGCACGCCTTCTTCACCCAGGCCGGTCTGGTCGTCGCGTACGAAGAAAATTTCCGCAAGACCCACAATTACGACGATTGGACGGTGCGCTCACAGCTTCCAGCCGAAGAGAAGGCCGCGCTGGAACATTTCATACTGGCGAGCAGCGACAAGATCCAACACAGCTATGATATAAAAACGCGCTCTGACGGGCATCTTGAGAGCTTCACGAGCAATGCTATCCTGTTGAAAGGTCGCAAGGGTTGATTAATATATATCTATCTACGGGGTCAGTATGCCAGCGTGCCAGGTATCAATAGCGTGCTTGAGGGCGGCAATATAGGCAGCTTCATCGTTGTTGTCAGAGGTTGGCGCGTACGTCGGGATAATCTGGCTTACCGTCGTCAGTCCCCATTGCGAGATGTACAAATTGCGGATAAGCTCGTACCACGCCTGGAAACCATCCTCCCAGCTTGAAAACCAGGCATAGCCATCCTGGCACTTGTAGTTGGGAATACAGCGCAGGTTGCCGAGCGACAGGCTCACCCGCGCCTCTCCCTGGGTACCAAACGAGCTTTCATGCATAAAAAACGCCAGGGCGAAGGCGGGATCGATACCGTACTTGACACCCATATCGTACAGGGCCTGCCCCTTGCCAGCGGCAGGCGAATTATAGGCTGCCAGGACGCGGTTGATAAAATCGGCGCTGATCGTCGGTTTGCCCAACACCGAGTACGGCCCACTAGAAGTAGGTATGGCGACCGCAGATGGCTGCGGCTGGCTCTGCTGCCACGTCGCGGCGCGGTTCCCACCGACCTGCAGATCATAGACCTGCCCACCGGAATAGCTCACCAGTTGTGGATAGCCAGGTCGCTGCGACAGCACAATCGAGATTATAAGAAAGATAACAAGAAGAACGGCGACAAAACTCAGTACGAAGCGCTTCAGATCCAACGTGCGCAGTCGCTCAAACGGCCACTGGAAAGCATCAAAACGTAACGAAACCACGCTTTTGCCAGGCAACCGCACCTCCTCAACCACCTCATCGGGAAGCTGACGAGTAGCGCGTGCAGGAATGCTGGACTGATGCCGAGTAGTAAAGCGGTTTTCTGATTTCTTGGCGTAGCTGCCACTCGCCATAAACAACCTCCTTCAGCAGGTGAACTTTTGTTCTAATTATACCACAGTACGCAAGCGTGAACAATGAAATAGCCAGAAAAGTTGGATTGCGAAGGATTGTAGCTTCACGGTGATATTTTAAGATCTTTAAAACGAAAAACCGACCATCGCCAGAAACGATGGTCGGTTTTTCAGTTAGTTGGTCTTTGCGTTAGAGCGACTCGTTTGCCTCTTCCCCCTCGACGGCTACTTTCCCATCGCGCATGACGAGGCGTGCCATCTGGCCGGAAGCGAGCTGACCGGCCAGTACAGCGTCGGCGAGGGTATCGTCGATGTGCGTCTGAATCGCGCGGCGCAGCGGGCGCGCTCCGTACTCTTCGTCGAAGCCTTCCTGGAGCAGGAAGTCTTTGACCTCATCGGTTACGGCGAGTTCGATCTTCTGCTCGTGCAGACGGTTGCGCACCTGGGTCAGCAAGAGATCGACGATCTTGTAGAGTTCCGACCTGCCCAGCGCATGGAAGACGGTGATCTGGTCGATGCGATTGATAAACTCGGGGCGGAACAGCTTCTTCAAGTTATCCATTGCCTTTGAGCGCATCGCCTCGTGCTGCTCATCCTTCTCATCCTCTGGCTTTAACGCGACAAAGCCGATGCGCGCGGAGTGGCGCAGCTCGGTACTGCCAGCATTGCTAGTCATAATGACCACGGTATTCTTGAAGTCGACGGTTCGCCCCTGCCCATCGGTCAGGCGACCATCGTCCATGATCTGTAAGAGAGAGTTGAAGACCTCGGGATGCGCCTTCTCCACCTCGTCCAGCAGAACAACGCTGTACGGGCGGCGGCGCACCTGCTCGGTCAACTGGCCGCCCTCGTCGTGTCCGACATATCCAGGCGGGCTACCAAACAGGCGGGAGACGGTGTGGGGCTCCATATACTCCGACATATCCAGGCGTATAAGCGCATTTTCGCCACCAAAGAGCTCAGCCGCCAGGGCCTTTGCCAGTTCGGTCTTGCCGACGCCCGTGGGGCCGAGGAACAGGAAAGAGCCGATCGGGCGGCGGGGATCTTTCAGGCCAGCGCGCGAACGCCGGATGGCGCGTGCCACGCCGCGAATAGCCTCGTCCTGCCCAACGACGCGCTTGCGCAGATCATCCTCCAGATGACGCAGATTCTGCCGCTCGGACTCTAGCATCTGGCTCACCGGCACGCCGGTCCAGTTCTCCACCACCTGCGCGATATGTTCAGGTGTCACAATGAGCGTCATCGACGCACCAACCGCCGCGCGCGCTTTATTCAGCTTGCTTAACGTCACCAGTTCGTGCTGGCGCAGGCGCGCCGCCCGCTCGTAGTCCTCGGCATTGGCGGCAGCCTCTTTCTTGATCTGAATATCGGCCAGTTCCTTCTCCAGGTCGGCAACCAGGATCGGACTCACAATCCCCTGCTCGGTCGCATCCAGGCGCAAGGCTGACGATGCCTCATCCATCAGATCAATGGCTTTATCAGGCAGGAAACGATCGTTGATGTAGCGGTCGGAGAGCTTGACGGATGCCTCGATCGCCTCGTCGGAGATGTTTACTGTGTGATGCGCTTCGTAGTTAAAGCGCACGATCTTAAGCATCTCTATCGCCTCTTCTGGCGTTGGTTCGGGAACCTTCACGGGCTGGAAGCGGCGCTCCAGGGCGGCATCCTTCTCGATATGCTTGCGGTACTCGTTGGGCGTCGTCGCACCAATGCAGCGCAGCTCGCCACGTGATAGGGCGGGCTTGAACATGTCGGCGGCTCCGACTGCTCCCTCGGCGGCTCCTGCACCGACAACGGTATGCAGTTCGTCGATGAAAACGATCACATCGGGTGCCTGCCGCAGCTCCTCCAGAATGGACTTGACGCGCTGCTCAAATTGTCCCCGGAACATCGCGCCCGCGACCATACTGCCCATGCTGAGGGAGACGATCCGCTTGTTGCGCAGGGGACCCGGCACATCGCCCGAGTGGATGCGCCGCGCAAGCCCCTCCACGATCGCGGTCTTGCCTACGCCAGGCTCGCCAATCAGGACCGGATTGTTCTTCTGACGCCGCCCCAGAATAGTTACCAGACGGCGAATCTCCCGCTCACGACCTGCTGCTGGATCAAGCTTGCCTTCGGCCACCTCAACGGTCAGATCACGTCCATATTGATCGAGCGTTGGCGTCTTGCTCTGCTTGCCCTGCCGCTCAGCCGTCGCGGTATTCACGCTGCCAACGGTCGCGGGATTGCCGTTAAAGGTAAAGCCAAAGGGCGTCTCCTGACCGTTCCCCTCGCCCGCCTGGTTCATAGCGGCATTCATCAATTCATCGACGCACTGCTGACATAAGTAGTGGCGCTCTCGCCTACCTTCAATGATCTGCTCAACAGGAATCTGGGCTGGATTTTTTTTACAGCGCTCACATTTCATGGCTTTCAAGCCCTCCTCGCACGGCTCACAATTTCTTCATACGCATCATCTATGAGAGCGCCTTCAAGAACATTTGTAACGCTAGCACTCTATTTTATGTATTGCTAACATTGTACCACCACAATGGTCCGGACTCAAACTTTCGTCCGGCCCCAGCTGGAAATAGTCCCCACGAGGGCCATCGTTCCAGCTTAATAGCGCCGGTAGTACCGCCGACGCCTGTTCCAGGAACGATAGGTCAGCGCGTGCCAGAGCGCGACCAGAACAATAGCTCCAATGAGCGCCCGCACAATAGGCACGCCCGCTATAGTGATATCGCCCAGGCCATTGATGGTAATTACTTTTGTCATAAGCCAGATACCGATAAGCGCTGCAATAATTGCGCCAATAAAGCCGAAAGGGAGCCGCCAGCCGACAATAAACTCTGCCACAAGGCCCACAATGGCCGCGACGATGAGGTAAACGATAAAGCTCGTGGTCAATGACCAGACATAATTGCCGATATGGATGGTAATGCCGTCCGACGGGACGAGGGCCGCCAGGAGAAACAACATAAAGACCTCCTCTATAAGTAAGTAGACACCAATTGTTGTGCCTACTTACTTATACGGAGTTACATATATATAGGTAACGAATGTGCTATGCCTGAGAGCTGGTAATTGTCTTCATCATTTTGCTCACGGCATCAAGCTCATCCTGATTCACGGTATGCCCCATGCGCGGGTAGAGCTTCGCGGTGACTGCGGCTCCGAGTCCCTTCAATACGTCGGCGGAGAATAGGACGCGCCGCGCTGGGATGTGGGGGTCTATGTCGCTGCAACCGAGAAAGATGGGCGTGTCGGCAAACGATCCTGGATAGTTGCGCGGTGTACCATCGGGACCAATCAGGCCACCACTTAAACCGACGATGCCACCGTAGCGACGCGCATTGCGCGCCGCGAATTCGAGCGAGAGGCAGGCCCCTTGCGAGAAGCCGAGCAGGATGGTGCGCTCCGGCGCGATGCCAGCCTCTCCTAGATGTTCCAGAAGCGTGGCAATAACGGCCAGCCCCGAAGAGAGGCCCGGCTCGTTGCTGGCGATAGGCGCGAGGAAACTATTGGGATACCATGTGTAGCCAGCTGCTTGCGGTGCGAGATAGGCGAAACCGGGCTGGTCCACCTCGCCTGCCAGGCTCAAGATGTCCTCAGCGTTGGCCCCGCGCCCATGCAGCATGATGATAGCGGCCTTCGCGCTCGTAAGCGGCTCGCCAGCTATGAGCACAGGCTGGCCCTGGTGCGGTCCTGGTATCTTCTCCATAAAATTACCTTCCAACAAAGCGGTAGCCAACCCCCGGTTCAGTAAGCAGGTAGCGAGGATTGGCGGGATCGCGTTCCAGCTTGTGGCGCAGGCGGTTCATATAAACACGCAGATACTCGGCCTCACCACTATACTCCGGTCCCCAGATGCTTTGCAATAGCATACGATGCGTGACCACTTTGCCCACATGAGTGATAAGCAGCTTCAAAAGGGCAAACTCTGTTGGCGAGAGCCGCACCTCTGCACCATGCAGCCGTACGATATGGCCCGCCAGGTCAACGTCGAGATCGCCAAACTGCTTTACGCCGCTCGCACGCTGCGGCGTCTCCCCTTGCGTACGGCGCAGCACCGCGCGCATACGAGCCAGCAGTTCCTCCACTCCAAAGGGCTTGCTCAGGTAATCATCCGCGCCAAGATCGAGCGCCGTGACTTTATCGCTTTCGGCATCCAGCGCGGTCAATACAATAATGGGAACCGAAGAGTACTCGCGCACGCGCCTGCAGACTTCGAGGCCGTCCATGCGCGGCATCATGATGTCGAGTATCAGCAGGTCGGGATCTTCTCGCTCCCATACAGCCATTGCTTCCAGCCCGTTGCTCGCCTCCAGAACCTCGAAGCCTCGCGCGCGCAGGTTCCTATTGATGAAATCGCGCAGGGCCACTTCATCTTCAGCCAGCAGAATGCGCTTCGCCCTTGTCATATCTTCCCTCCGTTCCCTGTTAAAAGCTCCCTATTCAGCTACCACTCTATCAACGGATACAGCAGCCGGAAAAGCAAGCGGCAGAGAGAATGTAATTGTGGTACCTTCTATGGTACTCTTTGCCCAGATCGTGCTACCGTGGGCCTCGATGAATGCTTTACAGATAGCCAGCCCCAGGCCGGTCCCGCCAGAATGCTGCTGACGACCATGCTGCGCACGGTAAAAGCGCTCAAATACGTGCGGCAGCTCGTTAGAGGCGATGCCAGGCCCATTATCCACCACCGAAATGACAACCCTCTCGTCCTGTATCTCGGCGCTGATGCTGACTTCACTCCCGCCATATGTCAGCGCATTGACGATCAGATTGTGCAGCACAACCTCTATACGCGCGCTATCTACGTTGACAGGTGGCAAGGCGGCTGGAATATGCGAGGAGATCGTGACTCCAGGACGCTTCAGCCGCTCGACGACCTTCGCCACGAGATCCTGTATCCTGGCGGGCGCGCGATTGAGGATGAGCAGTCCCGCCTCCTGCCGCGAGAGATCGAGCAGGTTGCTGACAAGCTGGGCCAAGCGGTCAGCTTCGCCGCTAATCATCTGCAAGAAGTGCTGCTGATCCGCAAGCGACCAGGTTACATCTTCCTGTAGCAATGTAGAGGCGTTTCCTTTGATAGCTGCCAGCGGCGTGCGTAATTCATGCCCAACAGCCGCCAGCAAGGTCGTTTTGAACTCGTCAAGCTCGCGTTCGCGCGTTATATCACGCAACAATAGACCACGCCCAATAGCGCGTCCTGACTCGTCGTTCACATCGAATAGCCGCAGATGAATGGCCTCCCGCCGATCACTTTGTGTAATCTCAACCATCAGTTCCGTCACTTCAGCGCGCTCGGCCCCGTTCAACGCTCGCTCACACGCTTGCGGATGTAGCGCAATTGAGCGCAGTGCAGCATAGAGCACGCCTATGGGCTGGCGCTCAAGAGACTCGATAGGCAATCCAGTAATAGCGCTTGCGCCGAGGTTGGCGTACAGTATTGTCCCATCAATACCTGTCAGCACCAGCCCATCGCTCATACTCCCCATAATCGCTTCTAGCTTCTGCTTCTCCTCCGATGCCTGTTGATAGAGAAGTTCATTCTCCTGCGCCACTTCGCGCAACCGCTCATCGCTCCGTTCATAGAGCACCGCGTGTTCCCAGGCGAGTGTAGCGTAGTTGGCAAACGTCAGCAGCAAGTCGATCTCGTTCTGGTTAAAGGGATGAGGCTCGATGCGGTGTACCAGTAGAACAACACCACCGACATGGCGACTGATGATTGGAATCGCCAGCACGCAACGAAAGCCGTCATCGTAGGAAAACGAAGGCTGGTTGGCATTGAGCAATTTCTGCACAGGCTTATCATCACGCAAAGCCAGCACCGCCGATGAACTCACGTTCTCAGGAGGCAGCGAGAGCACACGGTCGTAGCGCTCGCTATGCCCATCGCTGGCAAGCACGCGCAGTATACCCTGTTCATCGGGCAGGAGCACCGCCGCCGCCTGCACATCCACCAACCGCCGTGCCTCGCGAATGATCTTTCCTACCACCGTATATGGTTCCAGGGATTTGACTACCGCATTCGACGTTTCTAGCAGCGTCCGCAGCTTCCCAAGCTTCTCCACACCATCGTATTCGAGCCGTACAAGCGAGCGCGCGAGGTCTCCCATCTCATCCTTGCGCTTAGCAAGCAATGTGGCGTGTACTGGAATCGATTCTTCAGAGGTGGGTAGCACCTGGTGTTGTAAAGCCAGCGTATGCAAGGGACGAATGATCCTGCTCAAGAGCATGAGCCAGAACAGCAGACCACCGATGGCGAAGAGCAGGGCCATCGTCAATAGCCAGAGATGGAATTGCGCGATTACGGCCAGCGCCTCACTGGCGGGTCGCTGCACAATAACGGCCCAGCCGAGACCCGGCACGGGTACAGTGCTGAAAAGCCAGTCCTGCCCATCGGTTCCCTGACCCAGACTTGAGGCAGCATTGCCGCGCAACGCCTGCTCAGCCCCAGGGAACTCATCCAATACAGTCTGCATGATGCGCTCGTGCTGAGGTGTCGCGATGAGTTCACCCTTATCGTCAATGATGCTGATCATAAGTTGCCGCCCCTGGCGTTGTTGCGCCTGGACGACGGGGGTTAAGGGCTCGCTGAGTTCGACGAGCGAGATATTCGTTGCAACGATGCCGAGCAATTGACCTCTGGCACGCACAGGTTCAGCGATGATGACGCCAGCACTGAAAGTCGTTTCGACGGCGATACCCACCTCAAAGACTGGAGCGGTGGCAGCACGAGCACTAGCTATGATGTCGGGAGGCGAGAACTCCGCCCCTAACCCAACTTCACCCGGTGGCCAGGTAACGCGCAGGTCGCCCAGTGGGCCTAGCCAGGAGATGTGGTCCACGTCGCTGCGAGCCGCTTGATACGCTCGAAAGGTCCTTGTTATTGCATCCGGAGTACTATCCTGTATGACAAGCTTACTCAGAGCAACAAGCGAGGTCTCGGCGTCGCGCAATTGTAGGCTGGTATTGAGGGCGATCTCCTGCGCCAGCGCCTGATCGGATACCTGGGCGTCGTTGCGCAACTGCTGCTCGACAGCTGCATTGACTCCCACGCCCCCACCCAGCACGACGGCGACAAAAAGTAGATAGACGCTCAGCATCTGGATCAGGAGAGATCGACGCACGATATGCAGCATGGCCAATACACACCTCAATGAGTTCTATCGCACGATCTCATTGTACAAAACTCTTCTGTGAGATCATTCGATACTCCGGCCTTGACGCGCTTATCAAAAATAACTAAGATGTGAATGAGGTTTTCTTATTATACCATCCCGCTTCACTCGATACTACTTTCTCACTCGCTCAAATCTGCAAACACCGGAGGCACGCGGAGTGACGCGCCAAGGCCATGTTCAAAGAACCTGACGAAAACGGCTCGGGCACCTGCTTCAGAACAGATGCCCGAGCGTTGTTAACAGAGAAACGCTTAACTGGTCGCCTTGCTGGCAAACTCGTTGGTAAAGGTAGTGCTAAGATCAATCTGCTTGTCCTTCGGAACCAGATTACTCTGATACTCGGTGTTAAGCACCGATTGAGGAGCACCGGAGGGCATTAACCCATCTGGACTGAAGATGGCCATCTGGTTCTGCAGCGCCGTCACGTAGAGGGCTTTGTTTCCAGCGTAGTAATCGGCAGGCATTTTGTCTGCGATCTGCGCCGCCGTATGTGTGTGCATCCACTTCAGCGTCATGACATAAGCATTCACCAGTTTCTGGACAGTATCCTTGTGGCTGTTGACGTAGCTATTATTCATAAACAGGCTGATAAATGGGTAAGGTCCGCCCAGAGCTGCTTGAGTGGACTGCGGTGAGCGTAGATCAACCAGGACTTTGCCAACGCCTGTAGACAGGATACGTGAGATCGTTGGCTCAGTCGTCATGCCTGCATCGATTCTGCCCTGCTGCAATGCAGCGATAAAGGTATCGCCCGCACCCACTGGTACGAAATGCACCTGGTTCGCAGCTATCCCCGCATTATGGAGGAGCGCGGTGGTCAGAGTCTGGGTTCCTGAACCAAGTTCGGTGACACCCAGATTCCTGCCTTTGAGGTCTTTGACGGAATGGATCTGGCTGACCGCTTTGGCGGAAACAATCTCAGCTTCACCAGGCGCGACGTTCAGCAGAACTACGGCCTCCATCTGCTTGCCCGCTGCTTGCAGTTCGATCGTATGGTTGTAGGAACCCGAACCCGCATCCACCTGACCTGCCAACACTTCGTTCTCAGAAGATTGTCCAGATGCCTCGTCAATCAGTGTTACGTCCAGGCCCTGCTGATCGAAGTACCCTAGCTGCTTGGTGAGCATGTTCGGCAAATAGATCTGCTTGCTGAGTCCGCCTACCATGATCGAGAGATGCGTCTTGCCACCATTGCTACTACTACTACTGCTACTACCACCACTACTGCTACTGCCGCACGCGCTGAGGATAAGAACTAAAATGATACTGCCTACCAGACTCATCCGTCGGCTCCATGAGTTCATGTGCTTCCTCCTGTTCAGTCTTCGATAATTCTATGTGTTACCAGCCGTTCTCGCCCCAGTTCTATTGGTAGAGAGGTACTGGCTACACTGACGAGCACCTTTGCTTTTCGTTCGCTTCTTTTCTCATTCCTCCTTGTTCATCTAAATAGCCATATCACTGATGGTATTGGGACGCCAGCCGATCAGGCGGTTTTCCAGCGCCGTGATCAGGAACTCCGCGAGCAAGGCGAGTGCCGCCAATATCACCATCGCCGCGAAGACACCGTTCGCGTTAAAGGTGCCCTGCGCCGTCTGGATCATCAGGCCGATGCCCTGAGTCGCACCCAGGTACTCACCGACCACCGCGCCGACCAGGGCAAAGCTAAAGCTGGTATGCAGGCTGGCGATGATCCATGTCAGGGCTGATGGGATGATCACCGCTGTAGAGAGTTGGCGCTGGCTCGCTCCCAGGATGCGCGCGTTCGCCAGCAGGTTGCGGTCGACCTCGCGCACTCCTTGAAAGGCGTTGTAAAAGACGATGAAGAACACCATGACAGCCCCCAGCGCGATCTTGGATTGCATGCCCAGGCCCAGCGCGATGACGAAGATGGAGCCGAGCACAATACGCGGAATCGCATTGCCTACCTTGATGTAGGGACTCAGGATATCGGCCAGAGACTGATTCCGCCCCAGGAGTACGCCAAAGAAGACCCCGAGCACGACGCCGATCACGAAGCCCAGTACAGTCTCTTCTAACGTGGTGGCGATTTGCTCCCACAAGGGGCCCTGTGCCGTCCCCTGCGTAACCCAGGTAAAGAGCTGTGCCAGAATACCAGAGGGCCGACCCCAGAAGAAGGGATCGACTATACCAATACGCGTGGTGATTTCCCAGCCGCCGATGAGCACGACGAGAATAAGGACACGCAGCGTGTTCACTATCCAGCGACGACGACGGCGGGCAGCGATGGCCGATGACACTCCGGTGCTCTCAGAAGTGGTGACGGCTTCTTTAGACTCGTTGCTTATTACGTTCATAGCTAATCATCACCTCGTTGCGAAGGTCTTCCCAGATCTCCCGATAGAGTTGGACGAAACGTGGCTCGAAGCGGATCTCCGCGACATTCCGTGGTCGTGGTAGATCGATGGTGTAGATCCCTTTGACGGTTGCCGGTCCCGCTGTGAGGACGCAGACCCGATCCGCCAGGGAGATAGCCTCTTCCAGATCATGGGTAACAAAGACGACGGAGGCGGACAGGGAAGACCACATATTAAGCAATTCGTCTTCCATTAACGTCCGCGTCTGCACGTCAAGCGCGCTGAATGGCTCGTCCATCAGCAAGATCTGTGGCTCGTTGATAAAGGTCTGGGCTAATGCCACACGCTTACGCATGCCTCCTGAGAGTTGATGCGGAAAGTGATCTTCAAAACCGGAAAGTCCGACGCGCGCGATCCAATCGTGAGCAAGCTCGAACGCCTCAGCTTTAGGCTTTCCACGGAACAGCGGGCCCGTGACAACGTTGCGAAGCACGTTCTTCCAGGGAAAAACGGCGTCCGCCTGGAAGACATAGCCGATACGCGGGTCAATGCCCTGTACCGGTTTACCCATTACATCTACCTCGCCTACGCTTGGTCTCTCAAGACCGGAAATAAGACTCAGCGTAGTGGATTTGCCGCAGCCAGTCGGACCAACTACGGCACAGAATTCGCCCGGTGCAACGCTGAGATTGAGGTCGCGCAGCGCCGTGTAGGCCAGACCCTTGGGCGTCAAGAAGCGCTTGGTAACATCCCTCAATTCTATGGCGGACGTGCCCTGGCTCACTACATTTTGTGTCGGTGAGTTTTTCATGGGTAGATGACCGCACTCCTTTCTCGTATGATTGCCTGCTAGCATGTCGCGCATATAGTGAAAACACGTATACATAAACAGGTAAGATAGACGAATTACCGATCCGGCCATTGCCGGGCCGGTGGATTTTGTGTGGGTCTGTGGTAAAAGTATACTCAAGTGGGCGTAAACGACGCATAAACGCGGCCCACCGTCACATAAATAAGGCGTAAACATTTCGTTTATGTTTACGCCTCGTCAGCAGGAGTTTGGGGGGTACAGAAGCAACTTCAGGAGTGCCGCCCTGGCTCCATTCCCAACTTACGCAATGCCTGTTCCGCCTTGACACGCACGCTCGCATAGGGCCATTCCAGCAATTCGTACAGCTTGTCCACCAACAGAGGTCCAGGATTGCGCATATTGTCGATCGCCTCAACTGCATCTAGCCAAAGCAGTGAGCCAAGTATCTGTCCCGACCCCTTTTTTAGCAAAATACTACTTGCTTCATCTGCTAGTGTGCGCAAAAGTTCAGGGCTGGCCTCTGGCAGATACTCTATTGTATCCCAACAGGTCCGGCCATCTCCAAGCAGCCTTATAAGTGTTTCTGTTTCTATGCATGCGCGTTGGCCTCGTTTTCGTAGAGCATCAAGCGCTATTATATTCACTCTGTAGCTGAAGTCGTTCAGTGCTGAAAGAAATGGCTCTGTGACTTCGATTGCTTCCACATCATTGAGCGCCTCGATGGCCTCTATTCGTACATCGGTCTCGCTATCCTGCAGCATGCGCCTGACCGTATCAATGGGAAAAGCTTCCTCATATTCGATCGTCTTCAAAAGTTGGATTGCCATAATGCGCACACGCGGCTTCGGGTCGGCGAGTGCCTGTAGCAGCCACTCACGCGGCAGTCGTGTGCCGATTTGTTCCAAGCACTCTGCCGCTGCCCTGTTCACGCGTCGGCTGTCATGCAGCGCGCCGAAGATGATCGCGAGCGGCGCACGCTCTCCCTGCTTACCCAGAGCCTCGATTGCTGCCTGCCGTATCCATAAATTTCGGTCGCACAACGCCTCCAGGAAGAGAGCAAACGGAACGCGTTCGCCCATCTCGCCTAAAATTTTAAGCGCCTCCACCCGTACGGTCCATTTATGATCCTGTGTTGCGGCTAGCAAGCGTTCCATCGGCACACGGCTACCCAGCAGCTTGATGGCGAGCGCGCGCGTCTTGTTCTCAGGACAATTAAGAAATGGCAGGAGGAGTTCGGCAGGAATGTCAACACCACTTCTGAGCAATACTAATCTTGCTACCCGACGCACTATCTTATTATGATCTCTGAGCTTTTCGACGATAATACTCATAGGAATGCGCATGAGATGACGGCCCAGCGCGGATAAGGCTCGCCCGCGCATTACAGGATTTTTGTGCTCCAACAACTCTAGCAGCAGATCAATTGGCGTTCGCTCCTTTAACAGGCTGAGCAATAGTATTGCACGTCGACTTACCTGTTCTGTTTCACTATCCATGGCTTTGAGCAAGGGTTCGAGGGGAACATGTGTATAGAGTTCACATAAAGCGTTAATAGCCTTATCAGTGTAATCCATCCAGTAATCATTTGGGCAGTAAAGGAGATACTCGATAAGCATCGGTATCGCCTGGATGCTTCTTTCACGACCAAGTATCGTTGTAGCGATGTGAACAACGCCTTCTTCGGAATCGTGCATAGCGGCAATCAACCGCTCAATCGGTAAGCCTGCCTTTTGTGTTTCCAATACCCACATACTTCTCACACGGATATGCTCATTTGGGTCGCTTAGCAATTTCGCGACTGGCTCGATAGGCAATGTATCGCCCTCTACACCGCGCCTTCGCAGTTGTTCGAGCACAGCCAGACGCACGCTCATCTCACTGTCATGCAGAGCTGGTAGCAATGTCTCTGCAGGCACTCTATCGTTCATCATACCGAGCAGTTCGATAGTGACTATACGGCGATACGCACTGGAATGCTGAAGCTGCTCTATGCAATACCGAATGAATGGAGTGGCTCTCTTTGCAGACCACTGTGCAACGTGTAGTCGCGCAATACTCTGAGCCTTAGCGCGTAGAGGGGAGTTTAGCGAAATGGAAGCGGAGGCCAACGGCGCGAGTGGCGCGTCTTTTCCCAGTGCCTCAAGAATATGAAGAGCAATATAGTAGAGACGCTCGGTGCTCTGCCCGAGCGTTTCCAGCCACTGTTCGTCCGTAATCCAGGGTTTGAGCGCCTCGATGGTCTCGGCAGCGGCAGCGCGCACCTCTATGCGCCTGTCCCTCAATGTCTTCAGGAGTAGTTCGCGCGGGGCTTTTTCTTGAAAGTGAACAGCTCGGCGAATGGCGGGAATTCTCACGTTCGGATCAAAGCTGGAAAGTTCTCGCATAAGTTGTGCGAGTGCGTTGGCGTCATCGGGCTGATTGGTGGATGTCATGGCGTGGTGCAGCGGAGGATGAAGCATTCGCTGCTCGATGCTGTAACTAATGAGGTCCAATGTGTTGCTGCTGCCAGGCACATGTAGCGCCTATCTGGCTCAACAACGTAAAGTTACTGGTAGAGGGCATATGACTTTCTTTCCTCTATCTTTCGCAAGTATAGAGTGTTTTCTGTTGGCTGTCAATTATTGCAAGCAGCCGACGCACTACCCGCGCGCACTATCGGCCATGAGCTGCGGCACGGTCACAAACCTGAAGCCACGCTGGTGCAGCCCTGCAATGATCTGTGGCAGCGCCTGCACCGTCTGCGAGCGGTTTCCGCCACCATCATGCATGAGGATCACGCTGCCGTTGCCTGTATTGGCAAGGACTCTCTGAACGATAGCGTCGGTTCCGGGCAGCCGCCAATCGTTGGGATCGACATTCCACATGACAGGGGTCAGCCCAAGCTGCGTCGACACGTTCTTCACGGTCGTATTGATAAATCCATAGGGAGGACGGAACAATACAGGCCGCACGCCTGTAGCCAGCACGATTGCATTCGCGGTCCTATTCAATTCCCATTGCATGCCAGCGATGGAGAGCCGTGTCATATCGAAGTGGTCCCAGGTATGATCGCCAATCACGTTCCCCGCGCGGCTGACCTGCGCTACGATGCTCGCGTAGGGCAGTACCTGCCTCCCAATACAGAAAAATGTTGCGTTGACTCCATACTCCTGCAAAATATGCAGCACCTGGAGTGTGTAAATCGGATGAGGGCCGTCGTCAAAGGTCAAAGCGATCTCGTGTAGAGAGGTGTTCCCATTAAAAAAGATGTTTTTCCGCACGCCTGCCGGGATCGTCGCATTGACGTTATCTCCGCTCAAGGCAGGTGGCGTCGGGATAGGTGTTGCTGAAGCTCGCGCCACCGGTGAGGGCCTGGCATGGGTAGGCGTTGGTACTATCTTTGTAGACGTTGGTATTACCTTTATCGCTGTTGATTTTACCCGTACCACGCTTATCTGCGTTGCCTGGACAGGCAGCCTGTTTGCAAAGGCCGTGAGCACTACGCCCCAGCAAAGCAGCAGCAGAGATAGCAACACGACACATGCCTTGCGCATAAAAAATCCTTGTCACTTCTGTACGTTCATACATTTGCCTGACTCATTATAGCAGAGGATAAATTACATCTGCAAGCGAGCAGCTCTCTTGTCTATTTTTGCAAGACGCACTATTTCCTTGCCCTTGACAAGACATAAAAAGCGGACACCTCTGCGTCAAGATGTCCGCTTTTCCCGTCTCCACCACTATATGCATGAATGGCCGTTCAGCATGAGCAGTGGGAGCCACTTACCTGTTCCAATTGAGCCTGCTAAAAGCGGTTATCCTTCAAAACTGGGAGCGCACCCCCTGCCACGCATAGAGGATATTCAGGCCGCGATTTTTCTGCTACAATGGAAGCATCTTGAGAGAAACGAGGACAAGCATATGCGGCCCGAAGGCCGTCCCATGCGCGAGAGCATTCTCGCAGCCGCGGTACAATTATTTGCTGAATATGGCTACCATGCCGCCCCTCTACGCGACATCGCACGCATCGCAGGCATCCAGGCCGCGAGCATCTATCATCACTATCCCAACAAACAGTCGCTTTTGGTAGAGATCATGCAGACGCATATGCAGCGCCTGAATGCAGCACTGGAGCATATTTTGCGTACATACAGCGATCCGCTAGAACGCCTGGATGAGGCGATCGCCAGCCACATTCGCCTGCATACGAGCTATAAGAATGAGTTTTTCATTCTCGATACGGAGATCCGCGCGCTCGAAGGCGAGAACCGACCTTACATTATCTCTTTACGTAAAAAGTACGAGCAATTGATGCAGGAGCTTATTCAGGATGGAATGGAGCGCGGCGTCTTTCGCCAGAGCGATGTCAAGGTGTCTTCGTATGCCATCATCGCGATGTGTACAGAGGTCGCGACATGGTTCCGTCAGGGCGAACGCCTGACAGTCCAGCAAGTGATCGATATCTATTGTCGCATGATTACGCAGGGCCTGTTGCTAACGCCAGACCCCGCGCAGGAGCGCTCAATACCTTTGTGATAGGTGCTGAGAGGATAAGCTACGAATCTCTGGGTGATGAATCTGCCCTCCCAGATAGCCGATATAGACAAAGACTCCGCTGTTCAGCAACAAGATGGACAGCACTAGCACTAGCAGCAAACGGGGAAGTTTGGGCTTGAAACTATAGAAGAGGGCACCTGCCAGCGCAATGACCCCCGTAACAAACATCAGCGCAAGACCAACTTTGGCGACAGATTCATGGAGATGCAGTATATCCTCCGAGACGCCAGGCAGTCCCTGTACCGCCTGTTCCGCTCCGTTTCCGGTGAGATACGTTGCGGCAGTGAAAAGGGCGACAACCACCAGAGACCACAGCAAGACCTTCTGCAAAAACGTGTTCCGGTAGATAAGCGCGACAATAAACAGCACAGTGATGAAGATTGAACCAAGAATGGGAATGTGATTGAGCAAGAGGTGCAGATGCACAGTGGTCATATTCTATTTTTTCCTGTCTACGTAAACAAAATTTATGCAAACTATGCAAACAGCAAGTCTCCCGTGTGAGACAAGCAGCGTATAGTATCCCTGCCTCAGCTTAAATGAGCATTAAAAACCTCTTGCAATAGGCTCTTTCGATTAAAGAGTAACCCATTCTACGTAGCTTCGTAGTAGTATGTGTATTTAAGCGAGGAGCACCATTACCGATGACTGATGAGAAAAAGCGCCATCCCATGCCATTCCGAATATTGCCAGCAGTTATCTGCCTGCTACTTCTTCTTGCGGGAAGCAGTATCTTTTTGCTTGTGCGCAACACAAGCAGCGGCAAAACCTCTCAGCAAACAGCCAGGAGCACGCCTACCCATAGCCCTATCTCACCCACTACAGCACCCTCACCCACCGCGACGGCCACAACGGCAGCTGCCAGCGCCATAACAAACGAGGCCACAGTGACGCCTACTCCGCTTTTTTCAGACGATTTCGTCGACAATACGAAGGGATGGTATATCAGCAACGTCGCGGGTTACACGCGCATGCTCATGGTGAGCGGCCTGGAGCTTACCGACACCAATCATAAGTCGCTTATCGAGAGCCTTCCAACAACGCATAGCTTCGACGACTTCTCTCTGATAACGACCCTGACGCTGGAGCAGGGTGACAAAAATGATAGTGTGGGTATCTACTTGCGCGGAGATAGTAATCTCGATCACGACTACCGCATCAATATTTTTGGCGACAATACTTACTCCATCAGCAAAGAATATCTTGACACCAATAACGCGCCCCAGTCGCTGTACCTTGTGCCTCCGACACACCTTCCACAGCTCAAACCACTGGGCGCGCCAAATAAGGTGACGGTTATCATGCAAGGCTCGATCATGCAGTTACTTATCAACGATACCTATGTGAATACGCTCAGCGACCCGGACTACACAAAGGGACAGATCGCCCTCTTTGTGACAAATGGGATGACCTCGCAAGGGGTCACAGCGATCTTCAGCAGTATTGAGATCACCCCCACGCCAGAGCAACTTCCCGGCTCCTGATGCGTCAGGACGTTGATCCGGCACGATGGAACCGGCTACTTTATATATCCTCCATCGTTTGCTGCATCAGGAAGCGCGTCACTGCTTGAATGTCGCCGGTCCGTTCGTACGCGGCGACCTGGCGGTCGGCTCCCGTCCCGCGTGGATCGCTCAGCAGGGCGCGCAAATAGTGCATTTCGCGCTGGCTCCCCAGTTCCGGCACGACATCCTCCACAAAATCTAATAGTTCATGGATGGAGTCGCGCATGGGCATACGCCGCCGCTTCATAAAGTCGACGACCTCGGCGTCCAGACCGTGGCGCATCGCGGCCCACTTGTTCTCCTCCACATAATCACGTGGCGGCACGTAGACCTGCATATGGTGTTCGTGCAACCAGGTGAGCTTCATGACCAGCGCCTGGCAGAGAGCAGCCAGGGAGAGTATATCCTGGGTCGTGCCAGGCATATCGAAAATGCGGAACTCGACGGTATCAAATAATGGGTGAGGGCGAATATCCCAGCAAATATCCTTTGCACTCTCGATACAGCCGGTACTGACCAGATCATCAACGTAGCGTTCAAAATGGTTCCAGGACGCAATGCTGCCCGGTACGCCACTGTGAGGAATCGGCTTCCAGAGCGCCGTGCGATACGACTTGAGGCCCGTGTAGCGTCCCTGCCAGAATGGTGAGTTTGAGGAGAGCGCCAGCAGGTGCGGTAGCCATGTGCGCAACTGGTTCATCAGCGTGATGGCCAGCTCTTTATCATTCACGCCGACGTGAATATGCAGGCCATAGATTACCAGCATGCGCTCGACATCCTGCAGCTTATCTTCCAGCTTCAGATAATGCTCGTCCTCGGTAGCCAGTTGCTCCTGCCAGCGCGCGCTGGGGTGCGTACCCGCGCTGATCAGCGCTACCTGCTCCTGCTCAACCACATGTTTGAGCAGAGCTTTCAAGCGGGGTATCTCCTTGCGGGCAGCAGCGATCGTGGGACAGATGCCTGTTACCAGCTCTACCGCCGCCTGCTTCGATTCCGCTTTGATCTTCTCCCCCAACAACGGCTCTCCCCGCGCCAGAATAGCATCAATGCTTGATCGCAAGTCGCCCGTTTGACGATCTACCAACTGAAACTCTTGCTCAATTCCCAGCGTAAAACGGTCCGTCATGAAACCTCCCTTTCCCTATACATATCCATCTCAGTTCTGCTTCTCTTTTAACTCACTACGCGGCAGAGCGACTTGCGCTAGCAAAAAATAATCCCTTTTTCTGCTTGTACAGTACTTAACACGCAGTATGGTAAGAAAAGTTTACTTGGGGAGGGCAACAAACGCAAGTTGGATTCTGCCTACAAATAGTGAATTTTCATATGCATTTGATGCCGTTTCATGCTTTACGTCTATATTTGTAGTGAAAATTTATTCACAGATGGAACAGAACCCAGCACAGGAAAGGTCGCATCTCAATGGTCACAATGGCAGCATTTATCACTACATTCATTTTTATTGGTATGATTTTCTTGGGGAGTGTGGGCATCAATATAGTTCTCAATCGCAGCCGGGTCAAAAAGCATGACATGCAGGTGCGCCGTCCAAAGCAGCCCCACCTGCATGATGTCATCTTTGCACAGTCCAACCAGGTCAGTTGAGCGCGAAGCTCATCCTATCCCTTTCAAACTTGCTTTCTAGTACCGCGCCGCTGCTGCTCGATCTTCACGACCGTTGTGCCGATCGCGCGCCCGACCAGCACTGGCGGGTCCAGGATATCGGCAGCCGATTCGCTGATATCACGGCGCGGCGTGATCACTTTGTACGCCTCGAACTCCAGGCGGCGCGAGGTGCGTCCAATCTTGCTGATGCGCCCCGTAACCTCGACGAAATCGCCCGCGAAGATTGGTGCCAGAAACTCGATCCGCTCGTAGCCAGCAAGCAGGCCCTCATCCCCGTCGCAGAGCACGGCCAGTTCCGTCGCTATATCGCCGAACAACGAGAGCAGGTGGGCACCGTTGACCAGTTGCCCACCATAATGCGCGTCATGGGCGCTCAGCCGCACACGCAGCTGTGAAACATACTCGGTTCTTTCAGTCATCGCTCTCTCCTTCGTTTCCTGGCTTCTCGCCCCAGACCGTCATAGAATGCTGCATGAAGATCAAATGCTCCCACCTCTCTATTTTACTACAAAAGCCCCAAAAGCACATCAACGCGTACACTCAGACACTGCCCTGAATAGTACACATGTATCGTACAATAAAAATGTTCCTTATACTATCCCGACACATGCTAGATGGAGTTACACATATGTCACACTATGTCAACGCGCCAGAGCTCACTGACGACTATATCACGAAGGTCTGGCAGACTCTGCCTCAACACCTGCGGCCCACGCTGCTGCTACCAGCTCCCTGCCCGGAGCTTTCGGAGCGCCTGCACTGCGAGGTGACGATTGCCAGCGAGACATTTCAGTACACAGGCAGTTTCAAGTTTCGCGCGGCCTACAATCTGCTCGCCAGCATTCCGCAGCGACACGTTATCGCCGCCTCATCGGGCAACTTTGGGCAGGCTGTTGCGTATGCAAGCAAGTTATTGGGCAAGACCTGCACCATCGTCATGCCCGACACCTCCGCACAGGTCAAGATAGCGGCGGTTAAGGCGTATGGAGGCATCGTCGATCTGGTAAACGTGCGCGAGGTCAGCCGTGCCGAACGCGTGGCGCAGCTGCTGGCGACGCAGGCTGATGCATTTCCGGCTCAGGCGTACGATGATTACAGGGTTGTCGCAGGCAATTCAACCCTCGGCAAAGAGATCTTCTCCTCCTCTGCTTTTGACGTGCTGGTCGTTCCCGTGGGCGGCGGCGGACTAAGTTCGGGCATCGTCACAGCACGCGATCACCTGCACGTCTCTGCAGAGATTATCGGAGCCGAGCCGCTACCGGGCAATGACGCGGCGCGTTCTCTGCACAGCGGCCAACTGGTACGCAACGAGCACGAGCCCGCGACGATCGCCGATGGGGCGAGAACGCTGAGCCTGGGCAAGCTCAACTGGGAGATCCTACAGCAAGGGCTGGCCGATATCATCGAGGTTCCAGATGAGCAGACCAGGCGGGCGCTACGCCACTGCTTCCGCTACCTCAACCTCAAGGTAGAACCGACGGGTGCCTTGGCGATCGGCGCTCTATTTACTGCGCCGGAGCGCTTCTACGGCAAGCGCGTCTGTTGCATCGTGAGTGGCGGCAATGTCGATCCGGCGGTGTACGCCCAGATTCTCACCCAGAAGGAGTAAGGAGAAAAACAGAGGCAGCTGACAACCTTTGCAGACGTGCATATCAAACATGGGGCGTTCTCGTAACAAACGCCCCATCACGTCCTCTTTCCTCACACGCCGTAGATATGCAGGTTAGAAAATTTCGCCTGCGCGCCCGGTTTGGCGTTTTTCAGGTTTGAGACAAACAAGGCAATGGAGCCACTACTGTAGTTGTTATCCGTCACCGTCTTCAGGAGCTGCCCATTTACCGTCAGGGACAGGACCGATCCCTTCGCCGTGATCATCATATGATTGAGCCCGCCCTGCTTCTGAATGGCAGGGTGCAGCGTATAGTTCACGAGTATCGTGCTGCTCGTCGTGCCATTTGCGCTTATCGTGCCCTTGAAAATCGCATACGAGCCATCGCCATAAAGTTCAAAGCGATAATACGTCGCCAGATCGGTGTTTTGCATAGAGGAACCACGGATGTAAATACCATAGCCGTTGTCCTGATCGCCTTTCGAGAGCACCGTATCGCACGTGAGCGTAAAATCGCTGAATGTCTTATTACCGGGCAGCATTTCCCACAGGAGTTCGTTGTTATCGCTCTCTAACGCCAGAGAGCCAGCAGCAATCGCCATCGAAAATTTACCGGGATAGGACTGCAAGCTCCAGCCGTTGTGATTGTCCGTAAACGTATCAGCAAATAACACTGGCCCCTTTGGCTGGACGACGCTAGCCGGGGGCTGTGTCTGTATGCGTTGTGTCGCCTGCGTTCCTTTGTTCCTGTGAAGATATAGATACCCCGCGACGCTCCCCCCAATGATGGCGAACAGGAGAATAACGACAACAACAATCAGCCACGGCTTCGGTCCACGCGACGATGCTTCCTTGAAATCCAACCCCACCGGCCCGGCTGGTATACCCGGCAGCGACATCCCTGGTTGGTTAGGAGAAGGAGAGTTCAATGGGAATTGCCCCATAGGACCCGTCGCTGGTGCTCCATATGGCGGCTGAGACGGTGCGCCAGATGCAGGCGGCGCGAAGGACTGTGATGCCTGTGGAGCTCCATAGGAAGGCGCTCCAAATTGCGAGTATTTCATGGGTCCCGTCGCTGGCACTCCTGGTTGGGAAGGGGTAGTAAACGCGACAGAAGAGGCCGGGGGCTGTTCTCCATTATAATTCGTATTGCCTGCCAGGGAAGCAGGCATGGGAGGAACTCTGAAAAAGTTCTTTGGCTGCGTGGAAGCAGGTGAGGGGGCGGAAGAAAAGTCGAATTGCGCGGCAGATGGAGCATTATTGTAACC
>JALYTQ010000280.1 GCA_030854195.1 Chloroflexota bacterium | reverse complement strand
GGCATCGGCTGCTCCGCTCGACGTGACGAAGTGGCTCAAGGAGCGCCTCTTCAATAAGTGCAACGTCATCTGCACCTCGGCTACCCTGGCGACGATCGGTCCCAATCCGGCGCGGCCCGAGGAGAAGGGTCCCAACTTCGCCTATTTCCGTCGTCGCGTCGGACTCGATCCGCTCGAACGCTCGGATGTGCTTGAGCGTATCCTTCCACTGGCCTTTGATTATGAGGAGAACGCGCTGCTCTACCTGCCTCGCGACCTGCCCGAGCCGACGTATGGAGCTGGTTCCGACGATTACATGAAGGCCATTGCGCGCGAGATGTACAGACTGGTCAAGCTCTCGCGTGGTCGTGCCTTCCTGCTCTTCTCCAGTAAGCGTATGCTCGACCGCGCCTATGAACTGATGGCACCGCATTTGCCGTATCCGCTTCTCAAGCAGGGGGATATGACGCGCATGGAACTGACGCGCCGTTTCCGCCAGGAGGAGGGCTCGGTCCTCTTTGGCCTGAAGAGCTTCTGGGAGGGTGTCGACATCGCGGGCGAGGCGCTCTCGCTGGTCGTGATCGACAAACTCCCCTTTGATCCGCCCGACGATCCCGTACACGAGGCGCGCGTAGCCATGATGAAGGCGGCGGGCGAGAACTGGTTCGGCACCTACGTCCTGCCCCAGGCTGTGCTGCGCCTCAAACAGGGCATTGGTCGCCTGCTACGAACGCGTGATGATCGCGGCGTTATGGCAATTCTCGATACGCGCCTGCACACTAAAGGCTATGGCAAGCTCGTGCTCAATGCTCTGCCGCCCGCGAGACGCACTTCCAGTTTACGGGATGTGGAGCGGTTCTTTAGTGATTTCTAGTCTCGCTTACCACCCGTCCGGCACATTCACTGAAGATGAGCCGGAGGAAGAGCTGTGCGCGGACCCCTTAGATGTGCTTTGCGAAGTACTTTGCGAGGAGGTCTGCGCGGACGATCCTTCGGAGACCATAGCGCTTTGCCCGTTTAACTGCGCGGTGACTGTTGTGCTCCACGTCGAGAGGCAGTTTGCCTGTGGCTTCCAATTCCACTCGTAGAAACCGGAGCCGTTGGCCGTGAACGTCCCTTGCAGCGCGCTGCTCGTATCAGGTTTGTTGCCGCAGAAGCTTACCTGAATAGTCAGGTGCGCGCCGGGCGAGGTGTAGACGCAGGCGTGGGCCTGAGAACCGTTCATATGAAAGCCGTCCTGCGCTTTTGGTCCGCTGCATGCCAGCGTAAGGACAAGCGATCCCGCCTGTCCGCTCGCTGTAGAGGAGCTGGCCGATGCAGAAGAGCCTGCCGACGAGGGTACTGTGATCCCGCCGCTAGTATGCGTAGGCGTGGTGTGCGGTAATACAGGTGGTGATGTCCGGTCAGTTGTTGTAGCACGCGTTGAGTTTGACGATGCCTGAGAGCTTGTCACTTGATTGCTTGATTGACCCGTGCTCGCGTTTGAGCAGGCGGCAAGCAAAAAGAGTAGCCCGAGGCAGACAAGAATGAGACGACGATGCATAATTTTCCCCCTTACTATATTTCCAGCGTTACACCGATCTCTATATGTAGTATATTCACGCAACCAACTCACGTGGCGCTTTACGCTGAATGCGTTAGACTATCTGGCCGCCAGTTCGCCGTTGGCCAGTTGATGCTGAATCAGGTTCGCGTAGTAGCCACCGAGGCCGAGTAGTCCTTCGTGATCTCCGTACTCTACGATCTGGCCCTCGTGTAGCACCAGGATCATATCGGCGTTGCGAACGGTGCTCAGGCGATGGGCAATGATAATCTGGGTGCATGCCAGTTGGCTAATATTTTGCTCCACCACCCTTTCTGTGACCACATCCAGGCTGCTCGTTGCCTCATCGAGGAGCAGTGCCGCCGGTGCATTGACGATAGCGCGCGCGATGGCGAGGCGCTGGCGCTGCCCACCGGACAGTGCGCTGCCGCCCTCCGAGACCATGCTCTCGTACTCCATCGGCATCTTCATAATATCCTCGTGAATGGCGGCGAACTGTGCAGCCTGGATAACCTGCTCCATGCTCATGCCGGGATCGTTCAGAGTGATGTTCTCCCGAATTGAGCCGCTGAAGATGTTGGCCTCCTGCATAACGACGCCGAACTGCGAACGGACCGCCTGGTAATTGAGTTTGTTCAACGGAATATTGTCGTAGTAGATCGTGCCCGCGGTCGGCGTGTAGAGTCCGAGCAGCAGGGCACCCAATGTGCTTTTGCCGGAACCCGTTCTTCCTACTATCGCCACCTTCTTGCCCGCTGAGATGCTCAAGTTGATATCCTTCAGCACGGGTGGCGACTGTGGATCATACTGGAAGGAGACACCTTCTAGCTTGATCTGGCCCGTCAGCTTCGGTGGTTGGACCACTTTCTGTACATCTTGCTCCGGCTCGGCCTCGATAACATCGGCTAGGCGCTCCATGTGCGATCCCACCAGTTGAATCTGTCTGCCGCTGCTCACCAGAGAAGTAATTGGTCCCAGCAAGGATGCACCCAGTGTATTGAGTGCCAGCATGGTGCCTATCGACATCGTGCCATTCATGACCTGCAGCGTGCCCATCCAGAGGATGATCAGTGGTGCAAATGTGCCAAGCCCGCTCATAACGGTATCGATGAGCGTAGTAACGTAGACGCGTCGCACCGAGATATTCATCTGATCGAAGAAGAGGTTTGACCAGCGTTCCAGTACGCGGTGCTCGGCCCCAGCTGATTTGAGCGTCTTGATGCCTGCTAGCGTCTCCGTGAGATACCCTTGCGATTTGCCGCTGGCCGCCAGTTCACGCCGGTTCAACTCGCTCAAGTGTTTGCCAGTGCTCAGGAGGAGAATCGCCTGCAGCGCTCCGATTACGACGATAACGAGCGTGAAGGAGACCGATTGCGAGATCAGGATGCCGAAGTAGACCAGCACGAAGAGGCCGTCCAGGACCGTTGAAAAGAGCTGGTTGCTGATGGTATCGCGGATCACTGTGTTGCTGCTGACGCGCGCCAGAATATCGCCGGTTGAGCGTTGCAGGAAGAAACGTTGCGGCAGACTGAACAGGCGCTCCAGAAAACCAAACATAAGATTGGTATCCACGCGTGCCTGCAGGTAGAGCAGGATCAATGCGCGTAAGAGCCTGGTGCCCACCTGTGCCAGTACGATCAGAATCACGCCCAGGCCGAGCAGCTGTAGCGCGTTGATCCCTTTCATAGGAATCAAGTCATCAATGATGATCGCTGAAAGGAGCGGGAAGATCAGCCCAAGCAACTGCAACAGGAGCGATGCTCCCAGTACCTGTATCAAGGCCATGGGAGCCTGCTGAATGTAGCTCTTCGCGTATGATGCAAGTGTCAGCTGCGATTGCTTGCTGGCACGGGAGAACTGCACGCCGGGCTCCATCATAATGACAACGCCGGTGAAGCCCTCATCGAACTCTTTGGCGCTCATGCGTTTGCGTCCAGCTGCCGGATCGACCACCTCGACAAACTTTGGCGACCAGCGCTCGACTACTAGGAAGTGATTGAACTCCCAGTGAACAATGGCTGGCAGTGTGACGAAGCGGAAATCGTTCTCCTCTAGAGAGACTGCTCGTACCCGCATGCCGTACTTGCGCGCAGACTTGACGATGCTCAGCGCGGATAGCCCGTCGCGACCAACTCCACACTGCTCGCGTACCTCTGAGACGGTGGTTTTGCGTCCATAATAGCTCAGGAGCATAGCCAGGCAGGCCGCGCCACACTCAACCATGCTGATCTGCTGAAGCACGGGGACGCGCGGCCTTTTGCGGAAGAGACCGCGTGATTGCGGCTTCTGCTTCTCTTCCTCGGCCTTCTTGCCTTCCGCTGCTGGACTCTGCTTCTCCTGCTCCTGCTTTGGAGCGGGCGCGACATACGCCTGCAGTTGTTTCGTTTCCAGGCTTGCTACCTGTGCCCGGCGTTGAATGAGCTGAGCCAGCTCTGGCGAGATGGGTTTGTCCTTTGCTTGCGAACTGAGCGTAATGCGCCTGTGCATACTGGCGCGTCGCTCTCCCAGGTCGAGTTTTGTGGGCGGCGGTGTGTCCGGTCCCATGAGCGATAGCTTAGGAGTTGGATGCAGGTTATCAGATAATAGCGCAGGGACATTTTTAGTATCAATATTGTGTATGTCAGTTGGCTTATTGATTTGCTTAGTGTCTATAGTGTGTATATCGGTAGGCTTGTTTAGCTGCTTAGTATCAATATTGTGTATATCGGTGGGCTTATTGATCTGCTTACGTATTTCCAGATTATTCGCATTTAATTTCCAGGGATCGGTCGTTGGTTGCTCTGGTCTCCGTGGTATTGCTGGGAGGCGCTTCGCGTGCATAGCGCGAAAATCGGGAGTAGAATCGTCCTCCGTTACTGCCGACATATTTTTTGTGTCAATATCGTGAAGATGAGAAGATGGATGCACTTGATCCTGCGATGCCTCCGTCATATTTTTTATTTCCATATCCCGCATATAAAGTTTTTGTAGCTCTTCAAAAGAGAAGATCGGCGTGACCATAGTATCTTTATCGTCTACGTTCATCTGTTTATCTTTCAGTTTTTCAGCAAACTATTTACAACAGGAAACAACGCCAACACGCTCTGCGAACCAACCTGGATCTGGGCTTGAATAAGGCTGCCCGCGTAGAGACGCGCCGGAATGTTCGGTCCTAATCCGACGCTTACCGCCAGAGAAGGTCCGCTGACCTCAAGCCCGAAGTTCTGATGTACGTCGCTGGGACTGAGAAGATCTTGACTGATGCTATCGATGGTGCGATTGACCTGTAGGCCGCTCTGGCCGACTTGGACCTGGACCAGCTGCCCGGTCTTTAATTGCGCGGCGGCGCTGGCGGGTAGCAGAATTACTGCCGTGGCCTCTTCATTTGCCTGGGTCGAGGCGCTGGGAGTAAGAACGATGCCTGAGCCGGAAAGATATTGTGGCACTTTCCCTATCCAGATGGCTATTCCAGCAGCAATTAATAAGGTAAGTACAATCCAACTGAATGCAAAAAAAGATGGAGCGATGACGCGTGGTAAAACGCTCTTCTCGCGGTTCTGCATGTACTTTTGCATTGTCTTGCTGCGAAAAATAGAGCCTTTGGGGGGAGTGGTAGCCATATCTTTCCTCGTTCCTCGGTGCAATGGTGACATAAAATGTTCTGACAAAGCAATAGGGGAAGCGCGCAATCGCTTCCCCTATTTTGCTTTCAACGTATGTTCTAACGTATTCTCTACGGAAGGTGCATTGGCACTAGACCGCGACAGCGAAAGCAAAACCGAAGGAGAACGAAGCGCTCTTCCCTCTGCCATAGTCCACTGTGAAGCTTTCCGTCATGGCGACCACCTCGTCGAAGTGGCCTCCGTTAGCATATCCGCCGACATTGACGCCTGTGCTCGGAGGTGTGCTGTGATGGTGATGATGGTGATGAGTGCCACCCACGACGAGCTCCAGGTCCTCATCACTCAGTTCTTGAACGTATTGATTGTTTTGCATATGTTCTTTCTCAACTCTATAAAGTTCTCTTTATTCGTGTATATAAGGAGCAGTTGATGAACTGTACGAAGATGGATCACCAGGCTAACCCATCTTCGACGCGCTTTCTGGTAAGGCACTAGAGACCTTTACAGGCTCTTGCTATCAGGCAAAACGATAGGCGGAGTTGGTATACAGTGCTTTTTCAGCTTGCTGTCTGCAACATTAGCACTTGACGCAGCGCTACTTGCGACATGCTTTTTGCCGTGATGGGATACGCCTCCGACAACCCGGTTGAGTTCCTGTTCGTTGAGTTCGCGCATGGTGTTCAGTTCCTCTACTGCATATACTACTATCAATATCTCGTCCAAACTCGCCAAAACTTTACTGTTTCAAGCACAGGATCGTGTAGCTTTTTTGCAACACTTAGCCAATCGGTCGTCACTACTAACCTTCAGGCGAGTTCTTGAATCTGGACCCTGCTCGTTCTTCTCCACGGCGAAAAGAGATACCTTGTTAGTTACCTGAAGCAGTCACGCCACTGCTGCTGGAAGCGTAGCTAGATGCCTGAGCGTTCTGTCCAAATGCGAAGGACACGTTGGCCGCAAAAGATTCCGCTACGCCATGACCATAGAAGGAATCGGTGATGGACTTCGAGTAGGCGAAGCCATTGTCAGCGGAAGCGCCGCCGCCTGCTGTTGCCTGTGTGCCGTGATTGTAATTATGTCCATGATGACCGCCACTACCACCGACGACCTGGTCGAGCTCCTGCTCATTGAGTTCGCGCATGATATTAAAATCCTTTCGAAGATTTTCATGTCTATTTTCATTGAGGCTCGCGAGCCCCGATCGTTCTCTTGATTTCCAGGTGGAAAAATTGGCTTCCCAATCTTTCCACCCTCGCGCTACCCATGCCCATAAGCACGACTATCTCTCGCCACTTCATGTTGACAGTTAATGGCAAAAGCAGTAAACTGGTAAACGCTTGGAGATACTTATGTATTCGCCAATAGCGGAGGAC
>JALYTQ010000459.1 GCA_030854195.1 Chloroflexota bacterium | reverse complement strand
GGGCCGGATGGAGGCAAGCCCCATCCCTACTGTTGTGAAGCCGTGAAACTACTCATTAGTACTCTTTTGGCTAGCAAGCTATCGTTACATCTTTACGGATATCGTGCATTGTTGTACAATGTGCCCACAATGTTGTCTTGTGTAGAGTTCTGCCACAGGTCGTATGCACTTCTTGACTTGCGGCGTTCTGAATAGGGAGTAAAAACAAATGAGTGATCTTCTCACCGTCTCTGAAGTTGCGCATATTTTGCGCGTCGATGATACAACCGTGCGCCGCTGGGTAAAACAAGGTGCTCTGGAAGCAGTTGTGCTACCACACGTGAATGAGAGGCAGGCGTATCGTATCAAGCGTGAAACTCTCAATAAGGTTCTCGGTGGTGACCCCCAGCAAGCCGTCGCCCAGCTCGATGCCGAAGCGGAAAAGCACTAAAAGAACCATTCTTACATTATTATGTGCCTATGTGTTTATTACAGGCTATTTCCAATTGTACTGACCCCTTGCTCTTTCTTTCCCGTCAGGGATGTGCGCTGAGTGTACTGGTAGCTCTCGCTCTTACAAAAGAACTGATGTACAGGCAGGTGCAGGAAGTATCCTGTAATAAATACTATCAACCCTTGCTCCTTATCATTCCTCGTTCTGCAAATGTGTATCCTTTGCACACTGTTTAGCACGCGCTTCTCCATTGCAATTCCTGGCAGCAGGTCTCTATAATAGAGGGTACTTGCGAATAATCATGACTATCCCGATCAGGCGCGAAGGACGCGAAAGGCGTTATTGCGACCGAGGTGGGTTTTGGGTCGTTCCAATGGAGTGTATGCTATGTCAACTACCGCTAAGCGCGTCGCAACCTTCGGGACATCTATTTTTACTGAGATCAACATGCTTGCCCAGCAGTACGAAGCCGTCAATCTGGGCCAGGGCAGGCCGGACGCCGATACGCCGTCGAACATTATTCAGCGCCTGATCCAGGTGGCGCAATCTGGCCGCAATAACCAGTACGCGCCGGGTCCGGGCTGTCCGTCTCTGCGCCAGGCGGTCGTCGATCACGCGGCCCGCTTCTATGGTATGGAGATAGATCCGCTCAGGGGGGTCGTGGTTACGTCCGGGGCCACGGAGGCGATCTGCGCCTCGGTGCTGGGCCTGGTCGATGCTGGCGACGAAGTAATTATCGTCGAGCCGTTCTACGACGCGTACCTGCCCTGCGTCATTATGGCGGGCGCAGTCCCGGTCTTCGTGCCGCTGCACCCGCCGACCTGGACGTTCGATCCCGACGAGCTGCGCGCCGCCTTTAGCAAGAAGACGCGCGCGTTAATTCTGAACACGCCGCAGAATCCCACCGGGCGCGTCTTCACACGCGAGGAGCTGACAATGATCGCCGAACTGTGCATCGAGCACGATGTGACGGTGATCGTCGATGAAGTCTACGAACACCTTGTTTTCGCGCCAGCGCAACACATTCCTATAGCGACGCTGCCGGGCATGTTCGAGCGCACGGTGACGATCAGCAGCGCCGGAAAGCTCTTCAATACGACCGGCTGGAAGATCGGCTGGGCCTACGGGCACCCCGATCTCGTCGATGGTCCGGCGCGCGCGCATCAGTTCATCACCTTCTCCGTCCATCACCCGTCGCAGGAAACGATCGCCTACGCGCTCAATCAGCCTGATACGTACTACGAGTCGGTCGCGGCTACCTATACGGCGAAGCGCGAGCTCATTCTCTCTATGCTCGCGGGAACTGGCCTGAAGGCTCTTGTGCCACAGGGAACCTACTTCGTCCTGGCCGATTTCTCCGCAGTCTTCGATGGGTCGCCGCTTGAGTTCACGCGCTATCTCATTAAAGAGCTGGGCGTGGCCTGCATTCCGCCCGAGTCGTTGTATAGTCCCCAGCACGCGCACCTCGTGCAGAAGTACGTGCGTTTCTCGTTCTGCAAGGATGACGCGGCGCTGCGGTTGGCCGGAGAGCGCCTGGCGAAGCTCAAAGGTTAATAACTCAGTAGGGATGGGGCTTGCCTCCATCCGGCCCAGGAAGCGCGCATCGGCCCAGGGA
>JALYTQ010000047.1 GCA_030854195.1 Chloroflexota bacterium | reverse complement strand
CTTCATGCTCGATAAAGAGGAGCAGGTTCTCGTCCCCCTGGCGCATAATGGCAAACTGCCAGAAGCACCAACCCCTGCTGCGGAAGACGATTCCGACCAACAGGCGCGCAGGCAGCCCGCGAGAAAATCCATTCCTGTGGATGGTCTCTTCGGTTCCGCGCTGCTGACGCAAGATAGTTTGCAGATTGCCAATGCCGGTGCTGATGCGCGTCTGCTCTCGGATGAACACGCGTGGGTCTACCCGGATGGTAGCGTGCTGCTCCAGGCTATTAAGGCAGGTCCACAAAACGCGCAGGGCATTTTACTGTTGAGCTTTCGCACTGTGCAGCAGGATATGCAGAAAAATCTTAACGGTGATCTGCGCATCTGTAGCATTCTGCTTTCTACTTATGTCGTCGATGACGCGAAGAAGCGTCCGCAAGAAGTGCCGATAGCAGGCGTCCGTCCGCGCCGTGCCGGCGCACGTAGCAACACCCTTGAGCTACTACAGACGCCGCCCATACAGCACAGCACGCTGCCCGAGGTGATGTACAGCCTGACCATGCTCTCGGACCTTTACGAGATCGGCCTCGTGCTCGATAGCGCCATTGACAACCAGGACCTCTATCAGAGCATTCTCGCCCACATGGCCCAGACCATTCAGGCTCGCTTTTCCTGCCTCCTGCTCTACCATCCCTCCCTGCGCCGCCTGCTTCCCGCCGCCCGCGCCGGGGATGAGCTGGCCTGTGACACCCTGGTAAACGCCATCGACGGCATCGAGATCGAGCGCCTCGCTGCCTCCGGTCCAGGCCAGTTTCTCTCGTTTCTGCGCCTGGGACAGCAACACGTCCTCCTCGTCACGCTCAGTTATAACGGCGTCCTCTTCGGCGTTGTCGCTTTAGCAATCTCGGAGGACAATAAGCTCTCTGATGAACGCAGCCTCCTGCTCACATACATGGGCAATATCGCGGCGCTGCTGCTGCGTAACTATAGTACGCACGCGCGGGAGCAGCAAGCGGCGATCGAACACGAGCGCAACCGCATCGCGCGCGATATCCACGATGGTTCCACGCAGCAGATCGCCCATGTGCTGCATAAACTAGAATTTGTGCAGCATCTCCTCACCAGGCAGCCGCTGCTCCCCCATGTGACGCAGACCGCGCTGGGAGAGGTGGAGCGCGCCCGCGACCTGCTTGCCGTGAGCCTCAACGATCTGCGCCGCAGCATCTCGTCCCTGCTGCCCGCGCAACTGGAAGAGCAGGATTTTGCCGTGGCCCTCCACTGCCTGCTCGACGATTATATGCTCAGTGAGCCTGACTTGACGATTACCCTCAACATGGATACACCCGACGCTCTGCCGGTCGCGCTAGAAGCCTCCATCTACCGTTTTATCCAGGAGGCGCTGACCAATGTAAGCAAGCACGCGCAGGCCATGCACGCCACTATCTCCATCCGCGTGCTTGCCAACGCCCTCGTGGTGGAGGTGCAGGATGACGGCGTAGGTTTTCAGCCGGAACTGGTGGGCCGCGTCGCGGTCAAGAGTCCCAGAGATAGTGGCCCATTGCATCTCGGCCTGCGCACAATGCGCGAGCGTATTCGCGAGGCGGGCGGCAGCCTGGAGATCGAGAGCGACTCCGGTCGTGGTACCTGCGTGCGCGCGCGCTTCACCCTGGTCAGCTCCGTCCAGCTCCTCACCGACCGCGAACACGAAGTGCTACGCCTCATCGTCGCGGGCCAGACCAATCGCGACATCGCCGAGAAGCTCTCCATCGGCCTCGAAACCGTGAAATCCCACGTCCACCACATCATGCAAAAAATGCAGGTAAAGGACCGCACCCAGGCCGCCGTGCTCGCCACCCGGCATGGGTGGCTGTGATTGGGCGCGCATCACATAAATACATTGACAAATAGAACGCCACATATTACACTGACACTGAAATAAACCCTGCTGCATCGACGCATTTTGCTATATTCATGGATGGTAAGAGGACAACGTGGCAGAGCAAACTCCCACAACCGATAGCGCGCCGCTGATAAACAGCGCGCCCGCGAAGCCGCCAAATCAACCATATCAGGAAAGGAAGCGACCATGGACTTTGATGTATTCCTCTGTCACAAAGGTATAGATAAACCCGCCGTCAAGAAGATCGGCGAACAACTGAAGGCGGAGGGTCTGTTGCCCTGGCTCGACGAGTGGGAATTGCGCCCAGGCCTGCCCTGGCAGCGCGCATTGGCGGAGCAGATAGAGCACATTAAATCAGCCGCCGTCTTTGTAGGAAAAGATGGCATCGGTCCCTGGCAGCAGATGGAATTGGAAGCCTTCTTAAGCGAGTTCGTCGATCGCGGCTGTCCCGTCATCCCTGTGTTGTTGGATTACGCGCCGGATAAACCAAAGCTGCCGATCTTTTTACGTGGCATGGAATGGGTCGATTTTCGCAAGGCCGATCCTGAGCCCCTTGAGCGCCTGATCTGGGGCATCACAGGCACACGCCGCATGAAACCTTGATGTTCTTAATTATCCGGCTAATTTCATAGTAAACGCGTAAAGGGGGCAACCATTCTCCGCCATCGCGCAAGGCCGGTTCCTACACTATGCATATGATACAATAAGGCGTCATGCACAGATGAACAGCCCCACAACCGTATATTGAGCAGGAAAGCGAGGCAGGCGCGAGCCATGGAGAGAGAGAGAAGGAGACCACCACAGAGGTACCGACCGCGCACAACGCGCAGGATCTACGAGGACGACTACTACGACGACGAGCGCAGGGTCAGCAGGCGTCCAGGTCCACCTCGCTCATCTCCGCCACCTCCGAGGCGCAGGCGTAGAAGGGTCTGGCCTTTCTTGCTCATGGGCTGTGGCATAGGCATCCTTGTCTCGGTGCTTGCCGCTGCGGTGATCGTCTTCCTCGCCGTGCGCACCTCGCGGGGTGGCAGCATCGGTCCCTTGCCGATTATCAGCAGCACGAAGCCATTCTATAAAGAGGATACGACCCAGGTGCCGCTCACTTCTATCGCGCAGATGCGCATCTGTGACAAGATCGGCAATATCTCCATCAAGGTCGATCCGAACGCCCAGAATGCGTCGGTGACAACAACGCGTATCGTCCATGTGAACAATCAGGCAGCCGCCAATCAGGAATTTCAGCGCATCGGCGTGGAGATTCAGCCTCCTGGTACCATTGTCAATCCTCTGACCTGCACGGTGCAGCAGCAGACCGCGACGGCGGCTCCCAGCGCTACAGGAACCCCTACTCCCGCGACCGGAAGCGCCAATAACACATTGACCGTGAATGTCACGCTCCCCAATAGCGATGGCCTGCTGCACGCTGATAGCGATGCCGCCGATATAGCTGTCACCCTGCCGCAGAGCGTTCTTCCCACCAATGGACCAACTATGCTGCTCAATGTCGAGGCACCCGTGGGCAATATCGCGGTGGACGGCATCAGCGGCGTCCTGAATATTCACGGCGGCACTGGCAATATCAACGTCAGCCACGCAGTCCTGGCGAGCGGCTCGCAGCTGGGTACGACGCAGGGCAATATCACCTTCAATGGCCTGCTCGCCGTTCCCACCGATAACACCACGGCAGGCAGATACTATCTGACCAGCGAGCAAGGGACCGTTGATGTTACGCTCCCTACTTCTACCAATGTCATTCTCGATGTCAATATAAATGTGGGGAAGATCAATAGTGACTTTAACGTGCCGGTGCAAAGTGCCGATGGGGGCGTCACTTATCATGGACCTCTCAATGCTGGTGCGACTCCGACACCCACGGCGACGCTGCTGCTCGATGTGAGTTCGGGCACGATCAATTTGCACAAAACGCAGACATAACTCTTCTGAAAATGGGTTTTCATTTCGGATGATGGACCCAAAAAAGAGAAGCTTGTCAGTCGTCAACCACTACAGTATAATTGTCGGGAAGTTGGAAGGTTATGCAGAAAGGAGACGCCGTATCGTTTCCGCAACGTCATGGTAGCGGATTCCCCAGGCGGCATATTCTCAAAAATGGATACAGGAAATAACTCCCCTGGCTCAATCAGGTTCCTGACAGGTCCCCTGGCAGGCAATACGTATCAGATTACTAAAGCGGTTATCACTATTGGGCGCGAACCGGGCAACGATATTGTGATCTCCGACCCCTCCGTATCGCGCCAGCACGCGCAGATCGCCTGGAACAACGGAGTATGGAGCATCAGGAAGCTTTCGCCACAAAATATGCTGACCGTCAATCAGCGCGAAACGCAACAGGCTACGATCAATGACCGCGATACCATTGGTCTGGGCGCAGGCACGACCTTCCTGTTCCAGGTTGCCGCCGGGGTACGGCCCACCTCTCAACCAGTTGCGGCTCCGCAGAACGCGTCGATTACGTCTCACATGGCCCCGCCCGGTCCCGCGCAGGTTGTTGTCCCGCAGCCGCCAGTGCGTCTCTCTCCCCAGCAGGCCGCTTTTGGACCGCCCCCGCCGCCCTATATTCCAACGGAGCCCGCGCCATCTGGTGTACCGCAAAACATAATGCAGGATACCATGCGCGCCTCTACGGGAAGAATGCAGAGCGGCTACGGCGTCGGCGTGCCTACGCTGGAGGTCAGCACCAACGTCGACAACGAGAGACAGCCTTATCCCCTGACAAAGCCCGTCATCAATATTGGGCGCGACCCCTCGAACGATATTGTAATCAACCGGCCCACCGTCTCCGGCTTCCACGCCCAGATCATCCGTGACGGCAACCAGCTTGTCTTTATCCATCCCCATCCCGAGCGCGGCAAGACGCTGAACGGCATCACGTATCAAGGGCGCACGATCGCAGGGACGGAACAGTTCCGCAAGCCCCTCGCGCGCGGCGACGTTTTTCGTATCACCGATGAGCACGGCACGCTCGTCACCCTGACCTATAACGATGGAACCGGGGCCACGCAGGATGCCCTGCCCGAACTGCGTCCAATTCCGCTCGGCGCTCCCGTCATCACCCTGGGCCGCGCGCCTGATAACATGGTCGTGCTGAATCACCCACAGGTCTCGGTCCACCACGCGCGCCTGGAGATGGTGCAGGGCGGCTATCGTATCGTCGACCAGGGCAGCACTAACCACGTCTACGTCAATTCGCAGCGCGTCACCAACCAGTTGCTCAAGCCCGGCGATGAGATCCACATCGGCGCGTTCAGGCTGATCTACACAGGCACACAACTGACGCAGCAGGACGAGAGTAACGGTATCCGCATCGACGCGCTGGGCCTGCGCAAAGAGGGTATCAAGAAGGTTGTCCTGCTCAACGACATCTCGTTCGCCATTCCGCCACGCAAGTTCGTCGCCCTCGTGGGCGGCTCCGGCACCGGTAAATCGACGCTGATGGACGCTCTGAACGGTCTGCGTCCCGCGCAGCAGGGGGTTGTGCTCTATAACGGGCAGGACTATTATCGTAACCTCGCCGCCTTCAGCACGCAGCTCGGCTATGTGCCACAGGACGATATCATTCACCGCGACCTGACCGTCGAGCACGCGCTCTACTACGCGGCCAAACTGCGCCTGCCCGAAGACTTTACAGAGAAACAGATCAAGGAGCGCATCTCCTCCGTCCTCGATGATGTCGAGATGAAGGCACGCCGCAGCCTCCTCGTCAGCAGGCTCTCGGGCGGGCAGCGCAAGCGCGTCTCCATCGCCCTTGAGCTGCTTGCCAATCCCAGCGTCTTCTTCTTGGACGAGCCGACCTCGGGCCTCGATCCCGGTCTGGATCGCAAGATGATGCTGCTGCTGCGCAAACTGGCCGACAAGGGGCATACAATTATTCTGGTGACACATGCCACCAACAATATCAACGCCTGCGACTATGTCTGTTTCCTGGCGCAGGGCGGACGCCTGGCCTACTACGGACCGCCGAACGACGCCAAAACCTACTTCGGCAAGACCGACTTCGCCGAGATCTATAGCGCCCTGGAGCCGAGCGAGGAGAATCCCAACATACCAGCTGAAGCCGAGGCCAGATTCAAACAATCGCCTGAGTTCGCCCGTTATGTAGCTGAACCCCTCAATCAGGGACCCGCCGGGCGCGCCAATGTCCACGCCCCGACCGTCGCTATCAGGCCGCCCAAGCGTGGCAATCCCTGGAAGCAATTCCGCATCCTTGCCATGCGCTACCTTGAGCTGCTCAAAAACGACAGGGTCAATCTCGCCATTCTGCTCTTGCAGGCTCCGATCATTGGCTTGATCCTGCTCTTATTGGCCGGTCATGGCACCTTCGACACAACCAGCATCGCCACCTGTCCCCAACGCGCCGATCTGGTGAACAACGTCGGACCCATCGTCTCGAACGATTGCCAGCACTTGCTCAACATGTTACAAACGCCGCAGGGCATGGCGCTCAAGGCACAGAAGTTTCCCGGCAAATCGGATTCCCAGATCGTCCAGGATTCGATTGAACCGGGCGCGGGCGGCAATGCCCAGAAGATTCTCTTCATCATGGCCTTCGCCGCCGTCATGTTTGGCTGTCTGAATGGCGCGCGCGAGATCGTCAAGGAGGCACCCATCTACCGGCGCGAGCGTACTGTGAACCTGGGCATCGTCCCTTACATGTTCTCCAAGATCATCGTCCTGGGCGCGCTCTGTCTGTTACAGAGCCTCATCCTCGTGGTTATGGTCAATCTCAAGGCACCCTTCTCGGACAGTATCCTCCTGCCGCCCTTTATAGAAATATATATCAGCATGGCCCTGACCTCGCTCGCTGGGCTGATGATCGGTCTAGCCATCTCGGCCATCGTGCCCAATAGCGACCGCTCAATGAGTATCGTCCCGATAGTGCTTATCCCGCAGGTCATCTTCTCGGGAGTCATCTTCTCCCTGGACAGTCCCACGCTGCTGCAGGTCTTTGGAGCCTTCTTTCCCGCACGCTGGGCCATGGCCGCAATGGGCTCGACCGTCGGACTGCACAGCGACAAACTGGGTGCCGACGCCTTCTCGTACTGGGGAAACCTGTTCGATAAATATTCGTCGAGCGCAGTTTTTCTGCACCTTATGTTGTCATGGTTCATGCTTGTGCTCACCATCATCGTGCTGATTTTTGCCATCGCCTATATACTCAAGAGGAAGGATGTTCGTGCATAGCGAGAGTATCCTAAAAGTGTGTCAGGGTCCGTTACTTATTACTGGATGGCACGCAATAGATGCAATGGTACTTCCTGGCGAATTGCTTGCAATAAAGAAGCACCGTATGCTATTGTAGCAATGTCCTTTTCAGGGCTGTCCAACATAAAGGGAACGCGTGAACCAGCGATGTTACTCAATAGGCACATTGTCATAGGCGTCTGTGGGGGAATAGCCTCTTACAAAGCCGTCGAACTTGTCAGTCGTTTGCAACAAGCAAGCGCGCTCGTCGATGTCATACTCAGCGAGCACGCGGAAGATTTTGTACGCGCGCTCACATTCTCGACAATGAGTCATCGACCTGTGTTTAGCGACCTCTGGGAACCCTCGGGGAAGGCCGCCGAACTCCATATCGCATTGGCCGAAACGGCGGAGTTACTGGCGATCGTACCCGCAACCGCCCATACTATAGCAAAGCTTGCCTACGGCATGGCCGATAACATGCTTACCGCTGTCGCATTGGCAACCAGGGCTCCGCTGGTGTTGGCACCCGCTATGTATAGGGATATGTACACACACCCCGCGACTCAGGCCAACCTGGCCCTGCTGCGTGAGCGTGGAGCACATATCATAGAACCAGACGTGGGCCGCCTGGCTTCAGGCGCTATCGGACCCGGTCGCCTGCCCGAGACGGAGGTTCTGCTCGGCGCTATCAGCAAGACGCTGGGGCGTAATGGCGATCTGGCAGAGAGGCGCGTCATTGTCACTGCCGGTGGCACGCACGAGCCTATCGATCCCGTGCGTTACATCGGGAACCGCTCATCAGGAAAAATGGGCTATGCCGTGGCCGTAGAAGCACGAGATCGCGGCGCACACGTTATAGTAATATCAGGACCTGTTACACTACAGGCACCGTATGGTGTAGAAATACAGAGGGTCGAGACGGCCTTGCAGATGCAAGAGGCCGTTCAGAGCTTCATCTCCGAGGCCGATGTCCTTGTGATGAGTGCAGCCGTTGCTGACTTCCGTCCCGCAACCGCTGCAGTGCATAAGATCAAGAAGGAGCGGAATGAAGATATGTTCTCTCTCGATCTGGTGAAAAATCCAGATATTTTGGGGGAGCTTGCCAACTCACAGGCATGGCGGACAGGCCACGAGCAACGGGGGCGACGCCTGATACGCGTCGGCTTCGCCGCTGAAACCAACGATCTCATGTCTAACGCACAGAGCAAGCTGGAGCAGAAACAGCTTGACCTGCTGGTCGCCAATGATGTGTCTCGCTCGGATAGTGGCTTTGGAAGCGATACCAACAAAGTATTTCTCTTTCACGCGGATGGTGTAGTAGAGGATCTGCCAGTAATGCCCAAAACAGGCGTTGCGGCGGCGATTTGGGACCGCGTAGTATCTATCCTGGATACTACCATGTAAGCCAGGAGGATGTGGTGCTGTGATGGGAAATTTCGTTCTAGAATTATTGGGTACGCAAAGTACGCAGGAGGAATCCACAATGGATCGTGCTGCTAGCGCCGGTTTTGAAGGCATTGCGCAGATGCTGCTTGAGCAGAAAAAGTTAATGGATGCATTGGAAGCTGAAAATCGTGAGTTGCGTCGCCAGCTCTCTGACCTGCGCCGTGGCGTAGGCATGGCTGTGATGATCGAGGGTAAGACGATACAACTTGCTACCGAGCAAGCCTCTTCCGCCTCCATCAATCCACAGGCGCAGGCCGCCTTACAAAGCTTACAGAGCTTGCAAAATACTCAGTCTCCCCAGGGGGGACAAAACAATAACTATAATCAGAGTGGAAGGTCCACCAGCGGTCAGCCATCCGTCAATCTCAATAACGAGAAGCGCGAGAATGGCAATGCCCGTAGCCCGCTCGCCGATAGCTTTGTATTATAGTCTCTTTAGTTCTTATCCTTTTCTACCAGAGGGGGCGTTCTTATGAGCGTCCCCTCGATGAGTTTGCCTCTTGTAGATTCTCCTGAATACTGCTATTATCATGCTGATAATGCTTCAGTTACGAGCAGTAGAAGCCCTTGCGCCCATTCATCCAGAAAATGAAGCGGCTTAAAACAGGGTGCCAATTGAAGGAGGTTCATTCATGATCTGCCCCCGCTGTAACAGCCAGGTTGCCGATGGTATCAAGTTCTGCGGCGTCTGTGGAGCGCCGGTTCAACAGGCGGCTCAAACGCCACCACCACCATCCCAGATGCCACCACCACCACAGGGACAATATGGAGCACCACAAGGGGCCTACGTGCCGCCCAATCAGTACGAAGAGTATAGCAATAGCATGTTCGGAGCCTCGGTACCCAAGGCGGAACTCCACAATCCAAAGGGTCCATTGAAGGTTGCCGACATGACCATCACCATCGATGGTGGGCTGGTGCCGGTGGCCGATATCCTGCTCGGCAATCAGATGCCGATTTATTTCGAGCATCACATCTTGCTCTGGAAACATCCTGGCGTGCAGATCGGTTTCAAGTCGATCAAAGGGGCGGCGCGGCGCTTCTTCGCGGGCCTGCAGATCTTTATCACCGAGGCCCAGGGTCCAGGCAACATCGCCTTCTCGCGCGATTCCGTTGGGCAGATCGTGGCGCTTCGCCTGCAGCCCGGCCAGATGGTCGAGGTGCGCGAGCACCAGTTCCTCATCGCCACCGGCAATGTCGATTATGGCTTTACCTTTGTACAGGGAGCCGCCAATATTCTTTTCAGTCGCACGGGCCTCTTCGTCGACCAGTTCACGGCACGCGGGGGCGAGGGACTGCTCCTCCTGCATGGTTATGGCAACGTCTTCGAGAAGATGCTTGCGCCCGGCGAGGCGCTAGATATCGAGCCCGGTGCCTGGTTATGGAAAGATCCCTCCGTCCAGATGACAACGACGACCGTAGCGGGCTCGCAGCGCGGAGGTGGCCTTCTGGGCGCGATCGGCGGTATGATGGCCGGTGCCTCGATTATCCTCAACCGCTTCGTCGGCCCTGGCCGCGTCGGGATACAATCGATGTCCTACCACCCTCCAGCTCCCGAAGGCGCGCAACAGGCTGGCGGCCAGAACAATATCAACCTGGGCAGTTTCTTCAACCAGTAGTGATGGAGCTTGCCTCCATCCGCCCCAGGCATTTATGTCTGGGGCGGATTATTATTCCCTTTTTCCTTGTTGATGCGCAGTATCTTCAGCATGTACTGCTCCGAGTTCAGGTAATAGGGGTTGCGCTTGATATATTTCCCAACCACAGAGATAGGATGGAGCTTGAGGATCTCCACCACCAGATTGGGTTGCAGCTTGCTATGATCGTAGTGCATCAAGGCGATAATCGGCGCGTTCTGGAACGTAAATACGGCATCAGAAGCGGCTTCGTACTTGAGAATCTGCTCCGGCGTCGCGATATCTTTCGCCAACCAGGTCATGTCGATCGAGATGCGCACCGCCTGCCAACCTTCTCGTAATGCCTGCGCGATAAACGTCTGATGCGACGAGAGCAAAAAGTAGGGATCGAAGCGCTTGCCATTCGCCAGAAAGCTTTCCCGCTCCTCTATCAACACCAGCTGACCCGATGCTACATAATCATCGACATCGACCTGCAATTTGCGCAACTCATCGCGCAATTCTTTGATTTGCGCCGGGGCAGCCGCGAAGAGACACTTCTCGGAGAGCGAGAGTCCTACTCTCAGAAGACGCGCAGTTACGGCTGGAATCTCTGTCACCTTGCTATAGAGCTGGCAGATATGCGAACCAGGGGGAATACGCTCCGATTTACCTTCAACACTAAGATCCATACCTACCTCCGCTGGTGCTACCAGTCCTGGCAGCTTTGCGCTGCTGTATAATCTGTACCGCCCGATTGTTCATAATGACCACGAGCCAGGCCAGGGCACCAAAAATGACGACTCCTGAGAAAAACGCGACCAGGAGTATGAAAACTATTCTCGTCCAGGAAGCCACTCCTATATAAGCAAGGGTAAATGGCGCTGTACAGAGCAGCATCACGAGCGAAAAAAACAGCGCCCAGACGCCGATCATACGCAGTCCCTGTTTGCGTGTAAGCGTTTCTTCTCCAGTATAAGGAAAGAGAATACGGCGCAGCAGTGAGTTTCGAGGTCGCCTTTGCATCATGGCTACTTTTGCCCTTCCTTACGCTGATGTTGCAACCAGCGCTGTAGCATCTCTTCGGCCTGATAAAGGATATGTACCTCGTTCTGGTACGTCAGACGCCGACAGGCTTCGTGCAGCGGAAACCACTCCACGATATCATATTCTTCATCGTGCAGATTCGTGTCGCCTCCCACTGCTTCCAGTAAGAAGTGGCGTACCTGCTTGTGGTAACGTACCTGGTCGCGTACAAAAGAGTACGAGATGCTACCAATATAAGCAATCAGGCGAACCTGTAATCCGGTCTCTTCCTGCGCTTCACGCAATGCTACCTGTTCGATTGTCTCGCCTGTTTGCGGTGTTCCTTTGGGTAAGGCCCAGATGCCCGCGTGGCTACGCCCAACCAGTGCCACTTCCATGGATAGTATGTCTTCGGAACCAGGGGCCGTGGACCCCGTATTGTCCTGTTCCGCGGCAAAGTCTTTCTCTGAAGAGCACATTGGAGCAAGGCGAAAAACGACGCCACCCGCAGAATAGGCTCGCATTGTTCGATATCGCTCCATCTCTCGCGATCTACCCTCTCTATCACCGAAAGCGCGGCGCGAGTCTCCCACTCCACAAAGTGTAGAGGATAAGTGCATGCTTGCCAGCGTTTCATGGCAGGCGGAATGCATTGTCTTCTACATGTCAGAGTATACTATACAACATTTCTCTGCCACGATGCTTTCTCTTTAGCCATCATCAGGGCCATTTTAAAAACCGTTCCGGTGAGAAGTTACGTGTGAGTATAACGAATGAGCTTGTTGGTGTCAAGACAGCGCGCGTCGCACGGCGGCCAGATTTTTTGCCGGTGTCTCAGGTGGGATGGTACAGCCTGGGGCGAGCAGGAAATGTCGGCTGCCCGTAAGTTCGAGTGCCCGCGCGACCTCTTCCTGCACCTGAGCTGCTGAGCCATCTTTCATGGTTGTCTTCGCGCTGATACCGCCCATTACGGCTTTGCCTGAGCGCAGCTTGCCCTCGCGCAGATCGGGATTGCCTGCGAGCGTGTCGCCCCAGCTGAGCGCCTGCACGGGGTAGGAGGAGAGCTGATCGAAGTAGATGTGCGTGCCACAGTTATGTAGTTCTTTCTACGTTTACTCATCCAGTTCTTTAAAGCGATACCCTACGCCACGTTCGGTCAAAATGTATTTCGGGTGCGCCGGGTCCTGCTCGATCTTCTGGCGTAGATACGTGATATATAAACGCAGATAGTGGGCCTCGTCGCGGTATTCCCTGCCCCAGACCTTGGAGAGCAGCGTTTCGTGCGTCAAGAGGCGACCCGCGTTGCTGACGAGGTGATAGAGGAGCCGGTACTCCGTGGGACGTAGCACAACCTTCTCTCCGCGCACAATTACCTCGCGGCGCGAGAAATCTATGCGCAGATCGGGATCGACGACGATCTCCGTTTTACGCGAGGGCGGTGCCATAAACGAGCGGCGCAGTAAGGCCCGAATGCGCGAGAGCAGTTCGCGTGGACTAAAAGGCTTGGCGATATAATCGTCGGCCCCCAGGTCCAGCCCGCGTATTCTATCCTGCTCGCTCTGCCGGACCGTGAGCATAATCACGGGCACCGTAGAGACCTCGCGTATGGCCCGTAGCGTCTCGAAGCCATCCATCTCGGGCATCATCACGTCCAATACAACCAGATCGGGCAGCTTCTCGCGCAACTGGTCCAGCGCCTCTACGCCATTGGCGGCCTCGATGACGGAATAGTGCTCCAACTCCAGATTCATACGCACAAAGTCGCGGATACGCGGCTCGTCATCCACGATCAGAATCGTCATATCCCGCTGATCAAATACTTCTTTCTCCATTAAAAAACCACCATCGGTAATTGCGCTTTCTCTTCACGCGGCAAACTAAACGAAAATGTCGAGCCTTGATGTAGTGTGCTCTCGACCCAGATATGTCCGCCGTGCGCCTCGACGATGGCGCGGCAGATATAGAGACCGAGGCCAGCGCCCGGCGTCGCCGGGGATAGCGGGTCGCCGACACGCTGGAAACGCTCGAAGATCTGCTCCTGGTCCCGTATCGAGATGCCCATGCCGGTATCTTTCACGCTCACAATGACCTCCTCGCCTGTAGCGCTGCATGTTATGGTCAGCTCGCGTTGGCGCGGCGAGTACTTTACAGCGTTGTCCAGCAGGTTCAACAAAACTTCTTCGATGCGGTCTCGGTCAGCCATCGCCGTGGGCAGGTTGGTCGGAATATCCAACATGACGTGTACATCCGGGCGGCTGGCCTCTAGATGGCGCACCACGCCTGCTATCAGCGCGCCCAGATCCAGGGCCGCTATATCCATCTGTAGTCCGCCAGCCTGAATGCGCGAGGCATAGAGCAGGTTGCCTACCAGCTTATTTAAGCGGTCCGCCTCTTCCTCTATAGCCACAAGGCGGGGGCGCACAACTTCAGGCTCAAAGTTCACATCCACGCGGGCCAGCGTCGAGGCGTAGCCCTTGATGATCGCAATCGGCGTCTGTAGCTCGTGCGAGATTACCGAGATAAAGGTTGAGCGCTGCTCCTCCTGCTGGCGTTCGCGCGTTATGTCGCGTATATTCAGTATACCGTTCACCGGTTCGCCCCTGGCCGAGCGCACGCAGGAGGCCGTCACGCGCACGTCGAAACGCTGCCCATCGCGCGCAGTAATGACCATCTCGCGATCCACTACCAGCTGTCCCGCGAATGCCTGCAAGATCGGTGAGTCCTGTAGACCGAGATCGTTGCCCTGGCGATCCTTTGGGCGTAGGACCTCGAAGTAGAAACGTCCCAACACCTCGCTTTCGCGCCAGCCCGTCAGGTGTTCCATCGCTGGATTGAAGTCGATGATGCGTAGCGCGTTATCGACGGTCAGGATACCTTCGGCGCTATAGTGAAAGATAGCCGCCAGCCTGCCCTGCTCACTGAGCAACGACTGCGCCTTCAAGGCGAAGCGCAGGCCAGCCGCGACCTGTGCGATCAGCAGGAGCAGCTCGCTTCCTCCGTTGGGCGTCTCAGCGTTTTCGGAACATTCGAAGCGCGAGCGGGCGTTGGCGGGCCTCAAGTAGTGTAGCTCGCCCAGCGGACCGGACAGATCGAAGAGCAGCAGCGAACAGCGCTCGATGTCTTGTTGCGCCATCATCTCCGCGTCGATGCCCAGTTCGAAGGCCAGGTCAGGCGCGATCCGCTCGACCACAAGCACGTTGCGCAGGTTGGGCTGCGGCCCTTTCCTCGCCTGGGCAAGTAAGAGCGGCAGGGCTACCTCGTTCAGCCGGTAGAGCATATATTCAGAACTACTTTGTGGGTCAAATGCCTCGTTCGAAACTACGAAGGCACCACACTCACCACCTAGCAAGCGGATCGCACTTCCTACAAGAATGGTCACCTGGTCGTGCATATTCTCGGCTTGCTGACTCTGGGACCAGGACATAATAACAGGCTCCACATCCCTACTGATAATTACGTTCGATGCCAGTTTAGCACACCTGTTTGAAGAATGAAAGATGGGTGAATCCTGGTAAAGGTTGTGTTTCCGAGAGACCTGTCAACGCATGTGTATCTCACAATGCGATATCCAGTGTTTGTCCGCTCCTCAACCCGCTCTCGCCAGCGGCCACGCGTAGCACATCCTGCGCAACGCGCTCGGGCGATAGGATCTTCGTGGGATCGGCCTCGCCAAAGAGGGTGCGGTAGAGGTCGGTGTTGACACCGTGGGGGCAGATGGCGAAGACCTGCACGCCGTAGCGGCGCACCTCTTTGGCCAGAGCTTCTGTGTAGGCGATTACACCAGCTTTGGTTGCGCTATAGACGGCGAGGTTGGGGAAGCCATTGCGGGCGATGGCAGCTGACACGTTGATAATCACACCCGAACGGCGCTCGATCATGCCGGGCAAGAAGATCTGCGAGAGGTGGAACATACTGTGCAGGTTGACATTCGTCATCGTTTGCCACTCCTCCGGCGTCATCTGCACCAGCGGCTTGAGTGTCGCAACGGCGGCGTTGTTGACCAGGATATCGACACGTCCGTAGGCGGCACCCACCTCCATACCCAGCATCTGGACGATTGTTGGATCTGCGATGTCAGCCGGGATGGCGAGGACATCGTAGCCCTCGGCCAACAGGGCGTCCTCTATCTCTTCGAGCGGCCCGGTCTGCCGCGCGACTAATACGACCTTCGCCCCTTGTCGTGCGAATTTCTGAGCTATAACCTTGCCAATGCCACGACTCGCGCCTGTTACCAGAACAACTTTATCTGTAAACTCCATCGTGCGCTCCCCTTAATTTATCTTTGTAGAAAGACGGAGTACGGAGCGCCGCCGGGTAGCGTTACTTTTCCGCCGGACTCTGGTGCTGCGTCTCTGGCCGCATCTGTCCCTCGTATACGGCGGGCTTTAATATGCCGATGTAGGGCAGGTTGCGGTAGCGCTGCGCGTAGTCAAGGCCGTAGCCGACGACGAACTTGTCGGGAATACTGAAGCCTACGTAGTCGGTCTCGATCTTTTTGAGCCGCTCGCGTTCTTTGTCCAGCAGCGTACAGATGCGCAGGCTGAGCGGATTGCGTCTCTTCAGCATATCTATCAAGTAGCTGAGCGTGAGCCCACTATCGATGATGTCCTCGATAATCAGCACGTGCTTCTGATCGATTGGCCCTTCAAGGTCTTTAATGATGCGCACAACGCCGCTCGAATGGGTGCTGTCCCCATAGCTGGCGACGGCCATGTAGTCGATCTCTAAGGGCAGTTGGATTGCGCGCGCGAGGTCGGCGATAAACGGGACGGCTCCCTTGAGCGTTCCCAGCAGCAGTAGATATTTGTCGCGATAGTCACGGGTAATCTGCTCGCCCAACTCGGCGACTTTAGCGTTCAACTGCTCGGTTGAGATTAGTGTCTCAGCGATATCTTCGTGCATGTACTCCTCACCTGTAAATATGCCTGGACGCAAGCTCCACTTCGGTGTGCGAAGCCCGCTTAGCAACGGTTGTCAAAAGTTTCGTCGGGAATAATGGATAGGCGCACAATCTCCCGCGTTGTGCTGCTGAGCCGTACTCTATCATCTATGGCGATTCCTGCCAACCAGACGCAATGCGCGGCGGAAAAGAAAAGCGGTATCCGCTCCCGTTCGGCGCGCGCGATATGCCTGTCTACCAGAATATCCTGTATCTTTTTCTCATGAGTCATACCCAGCGGACGCATGCGATCACCCGCGCGCCTCGTGCGCACGCGCAACGCCGCGCCAAGGCTGGCAGCGTCAACATATACGACATAACGATTCACATCAAGCACGCGCCACACCGCCGGCCAATCTTCACGCTGTAACGCTTCTCTGGCCGCCTGCAACTGAGCACCCGCAACGACTTCAGCGCTCGCGATCCAGGGCGTGCCCGGTACCAACACGCGTGCGGGAATAGGCAGGCCGACCTCTTCGTTATCATGAAGTAGTGAGCGCGCAACGCGTCGCGGCTGGATGTCGTTATTTAGTGTAATGATGAGGCTTCCACCTCTATATAGGGCGGAGAGATGTCCGGGCAGATGAAGCGAAAGTTCGCCGGTCTGTTGTTGCAACATGGCTTCAAGCAATTTATAATGACGTAGCTCTAATGGAGATTGTCCGCCAGCCAGTTGCGCGCTGACACGACGCAAGAGGTGGCGCTGCAGGCTGAGTGGCAGAGCAAGCAGCGCGGTACGTTGTAAGCTGATGGACGTAGAGTGTTCGGCGGTGACGACCGTGGACCACGCGGCGTCAACCTGTGCCTCTATCCACGAGGCGTCGACCTGTAGCACCTCGGCGTTGCGTAAGAGGGTTGCGCGTATGCCGGGATTTAGCGACTCCAGTAAGGGAAGCAGCTCGTGGCGGACACGGTTGCGCAGGAAGCGCGGATCGGTATTGCTCTCGTCCTCTAGCGGCGCGAGCTGGTGCTGCTGGCAGTAGGCAAGCGTCTCGGCATGGGTAACGGAGAGTAGCGGACGAATGATGTCCTGCTGCATCGCTTGCAAACCAACCATGCTGGCAATGCCGCCGCCGCGCAGCCAGTGCAGGAGCAGCGTCTCAACCTGGTCGTCTCTATGATGGGCCACGGCGATGCGCGTTGGAGCCGGTAAGCTCCGGGCGACTGAGCGTAAAAAACGGTAGCGCGCAATACGAGCGGCCTCTTCGAGCGAAAGTTGTTCCTCGCGTGCAAGCATGGATACAGCGGCGACTCCCAACGTAACGGGGAGCTGCCAGGACTCAGCGAGGCGCTTTACGGCGTCGGCGTCCCGCGCGCTTGCCTCGGGCCGCAACTGGTGATCGAGGTGCGCCACGTGGAGTTGTACATGCGGATAGCGCCGATCGGGGCCGCAGAGCTGGTGTAACAGGTGCAAGAGGCACAGCGAATCTGCTCCTCCTGACACCGCTACGATAATTGTACTATGTGCAGGAAAGAGCTGATCTTGCTCGATGCTGGCTACAACACTCTTGACAATCTCTAACATGTTTGCGCTTAGTAGTTCCATATGATACGATATATGTCACAATTATAGCACCTGCTATTTATTATAGGGGTTATTGAGAGGCGTATCGTTTGCTTCAGTGTAGTGCAGGGGTACTGGAAAATTATGGCCATTCGCAAAATTATTACAACCGAGAATCCTATTCTGCGCCAGAAGGCGAAGAAACTTCATCGCTTCGATCCATCGCTGCAGAAGCTCGTCGATGATATGTTCGAAACGATGCATACAGCAGGCGGCGTTGGTCTGGCTGCTCCGCAGATCGCGCAATCGATCCGCGTCTTCGTCGCCGAATTCGAGGAGCACAAGATCGCGGTTTTCAATCCAGAGATCGTGAAGGCCGAGGGCGAAGAGCTCGGGCCGGAGGGCTGTCTGAGCATTCCAGGTTATGTTGGTGAGAATATTCGTCGCGCCTCCAAAGTCCTCGTCAAGGGCCAGGATGTGCGTGGCAAGCCGATCCGCGTGCCTGCCGAGGGCTGGTTTGCGCGTATCCTCCAGCACGAGATAGATCACCTGGATGGTGTGCTCTTTATCGATCGCCTGGATCGGCCCGAAGATCTGCGCGAGGTGGGCGAAGACGAGATTGAAGAGGAAGAGGCCGCAGGAATAGTAGAATGAGCACATATCAGTAGGGAGGCCAGCCCCCTCCCTACTGATACAGTTACAATTTCTGCTGGTATCTTAGCATGGGCAGTGTGTGTTTGCCGAGCACCTGTTCGCAGTTCGCGCAGACGTAAAAGCCTTCGTTATCGCGGTAATGTAGCTCGCTTACCTGATAGTGTAGGTAACAGATGCCACAACGCGTTGCATCAGGCTGGCTTGCCACCTGGCGGTCGTGCTCGAAAAGTTCATGCAGCGACTCAAGCATTTGACCGAAGTCGAAGCCGCTGCCCGTGCTCCGCTCAGGCGTTTTTATAATAGGAAGAGCGCCCGTCGAATGACTTGCGCGCACCTCGCGCCGATTGACAAACGAATGACCATTCCCCGACGTTCCCTCTATATATTCATTGCTCAAAGCAGGCTTCTCCACATTTGTATCACGCTTAACATTTTCTTAATGCATTTCCACTTGACGTGGTAGGTTTTCATAGATATACTTTCCTCGCTGGAAGCGGTAGGTGCTGTATCCTTTCTCGATCCGCTTGAGGATACTGAAATTAATTATACTCCTGGACATAAGGTTACGCAAGTGTGATTCAGGAGAGGGCCGCGTGCAGACCTCTCCTAAAGAGTGATAGTGTTGAAATAGAACGCAGTGAAACAAATTCATGCATATTGATATGTTTTTAATTTGACACTCCTGCATTGTTGGTATATGATAACTTTTAGTGCGGTTTCTTTTAAACTGCAATGAAGATTGGCCCTTGTAGCATAAGTATACAAAGCAGTGAAAGGGAGAGCCCATGGGCTCAGGTGGTGACCCGCAGAAGCGGCATACTAGAGATGGAATGGACCCGATACTCATTCGCCCCAACACGAGCGATGATGTGGGTCGTACGTCAAGAACAGACGGTTTCCTTGGCGATGATGGAGAGCCACCACGTCAGAACACAAGCGCTATTCGTCTTGACGTGCCAGGCTCTAGAAATCGTACAACCGGCTCACATCAACCTTCATCTATGGTACCCCAGCGTCGTCCGCCACCGGGCGCGACCAGAAATCCAACCCGCCAGCAACCTCGCCCAACTCCCGTTACACGAGAGCAGCGACCAGACAGATCCCCAGCCAGAAATCACTGGCTGCTTCCCATTGGTATTGCGATGGTAATTCTGGTGATTGTCTGGGTGCTTGGCTCTGCGGTATTGGCCTGGGGAACTCAACGCTACAACGACTTGCGCTACGGTACGCCCCGCACCTATCAGACGGATGCCGTGGTGGGCCACAACGATAGCGCCAAAAATCCCAGCCACTTTATCGCTATGAATCTGAATCGGCAGGCCATAGTGATCGAGTTCATGGGCGGCGATCCTGCTAAAGCTGTTACTTATCTCGCGCCCGTCTTCATCGCAGGCAATGATGGCGAGCTGGCACCCGTTACACTAGAATTTCGCGATGTGACCGGCGACGGGAAACTAGATATGCTTGTTCACATCCATCTATCTGGACAGGACCAGATTTCAGTATTTGTAAACGCGGGTAACAAGTTCCGGCCATCCAGCGGCACCGACAGGATACGCTTATAACGTAAAAAACGGCGTATGCCGTAAAACAAAACATATAATGTAGGGGCGTGGTTCACAAGCCCGTGTTCCCCGCCCCACATTATAGCGCCCCAATAACGCAGAAACGCACCATATGTGATAGGGGCTCGATTTATAAGCCCGTGTTCCCCGTCCCCGTTGTCCCCCATCCCATCGCGCCCCCACATCATACATCACACCTGGCGGCGAAAGATCTCATCATAATGCTCGGCCACAATGTCGGCGGGGAAGATGCGCAGCAGATTCACGGCGAGCAGCGCGAACGCAGCCCAATCGACGCTGCCATCTATTGGCACGCCTAGAATGGTTCCTACAATGGGCAGGGCCGCGCTCAGTCCCAGTTCTCCCACCACATCTGGGAAGAAAAGAATGACCGCCAGCACCACCACGGCCAGGACGAAGAGCGCCTTACGAAAGGCTACTACACGTGGATCTCTGAATAAAGCGCCTATAAGTTTCAGCGTTTTTATACCATGAAAAAAGATTTCTGGAAGCCTGGGATAGGCATTCTGCTTTACCGCTTGTTGTTGCATCATTTGAAATTCATCCCTCCTGCTATACCACCTGCGATGTTCTTATAGTTAATACGGGCAGTTACTCTAAACAGTTGCAGCCAACCAGTAGGGATGGGCCTTGCGTCCATCCGGTTCCCTATCACGAGGGCCGTGCGCCGGATGGACGCAAGGCCCATCCCTACTGAAGAGGCCAGTGGTTCAGCTATACGTGAAAGAACAGCGGAAGCAGCAGCGTGGTGGCGTATTCGAGATGCCAGAGCGTGAGGCCGATGGTGAGCACGGCCAGACTGATATGAAAGACGCGCCAGTAACGAATGATGCAGCGCAAAAACTCCTCGCGCTTCAACGCCTGCTGCACATCTGCGAGCGCCAGAATATGCTCCTGGGCACCAGGAATCAGGGCACCGGGCTGGGTGAGCGCGCTCTTGCGATCGGGTACGAAGCGATACTGCGCGTTGTCGCGGCTCAGTTCCTGCGGCGTCTCCTCCAGCGAGATATACGCCAGGTCCCAGGATGTCTGCAACACAGGTCCCTTATCATTTGTACTGGTTGCTCCCTTCACACTCCTGGCAGACCTTGAAGGCGCGAAGGGGACGCCGGCAAGGCCGGGGATGCCCGGCATGCTGTTCTCAGCCGGAGCGGGTTGGAAGCCGCGTATCTCCTCTTTCGTATTATGCGAGACAAGGGAGTGCAGGCGCTGCGAGATATTCTCGATGCGGTCCTCGCCCTGCGCGGTGAGCGCCTTGCGCACCTGCGCGCTGATCATGCGCGGCATCAACCGATCGAGGAAGCGTCCGACGAAGCCGCTGATCGCCAGAGCAATCATGCCATACAGCGCGTAGGTGCCGCTGCGCGGATTGAAGTTGCCAAATGAATGCAGGAAGAGCAGGACCAGGGCAATGACGCCGAAGCAGACGTGCCAGTTCAGAACTGCGTTGAGCCTGCCTATGGCACGCTTGCGCGCCCGGCGGTACTGGCTGAAGCGGATCGCGGCGAGCAGCATGAAGCCTGTGCCCGCGATCGCGTACGCATAGCCCGCGATGCTGTCGGGAGCCGTGTCGGTGCTGATGCGGCTGTATACAATATAGAAGGCCACGCTGGCGGCGATAATAAGTAACACCGCCAGCAGGCTCATTAGCGCTGACGTGCTCATCTCGAAAGAGAGCCAGGGATAGCCTTTTTCACCATCTGCACGCATCGCTTACTCCTCTTCCATCTCTGTATGCAGCAAGCGAACCTTGAGCCACATCATCATCGCATCCCGGTGCAGTCCAACGGGGCAGGGCGAGACGCAGACTCCGCACTGGTAGCACGCGCGCGCGAATTGCGCCACCGCTGGCGAGATGCTGCCGGAGAGCGTCTCGCGGTTGAGCACGTCGATGGTGATTGGCTCGGCGACGGCGGGACAGGCCAGCAGGCATTCGTTACAGCCGATGCAGGCGCTGATCTCCTGACTCACCTGGGGTCCGGTTTTATGCAATAGAACGGGCTTGAGTTTCAGCATTTTGAGCATTTAGCGTCCTTTCCCTCTTACCGATTTCTCTTTGCTGGTATACGACCAGAGGCTGCGCGACGGTCGACGGCCCGGCATCTCGTCATCCTCAACGGGTTCCCGACGCCGTTTGTTCTGTTGGACAGGCTTTTCGTCGACGTATGCCCACAGGCCGCCCGTCTTGCCCTGTTGTCTATGCGCGTTGGATGCCAGCGTGGACTCGACGACGCTCTCGCGGCGCTTCATTCCGCTTATGATGCCATTCCCGTCGGTCTCACCCAGCGTCGGCAGGTTGCCGGTGAAGGGGCTGACCTCTTCCATGAACAGGTCCGGTTCTCCCAATTGGCTGCTCAGGAAATTGGCGGAGTTCGCCCTGGCGGCGGGCAGCTTCTCGCTCTCGCGCTCCAACGCGCCGGTTTCTCGCTGTGATATAAATGGCAGGTTACCGGTGAAGGGACTGACTTGCTCCTCGGCAAACTGATCCGCCGCGTTCCAGGTTGGCTGCTGAAGGGGTGGGAGCGCGCCCGAAAATGAGCGGATCTCCTCGTAGAAGACCTGCGGCTCCTGGGCGGCGGGCTGGCGTGGTTCCTGGGCGGCGGGCTGGCGTGGTTC